>NZ_JAUBUE010000006.1:0-158332 GCF_036705305.1 Microcoleus sp. B3-D7
TAAAAGTGCCGCGCCCAGTAAGTGAAAAGCAAAAACCAGGAGCACCAGAGGAATTTAAAAAAAACTGTCATCCTTAATCAAAGACAGCCTGAGTCAGAGTGAGAGCTTTTTAAAGCAGTGGAAAAAAGTGCGATATTGGAGTGAAAATGAAAGCCGGATGGGCTTGCCTACAATTAGGAGAAGAAAATTAACAGGTCGCGGAATAAAACCGCCAGGAAAAGTGCAATGGGATTTTACTTATTTATGGCTGTACGGGGCAGTGGAGCCACTAACAGGAGAGGGTTTTTTTTACGAGTTTACGCATCTGGATACAACGTGCTTCGAGAAATTCTTGGAGCTATTTGCCAATAAGTATCCTCGGGATTTACATATCATACAAGTAGATAATGGAGGGTTTCATAACTCCTTAAATCTGAGCATACCCGAGAATGTTATTTTGCTATTTCAGCCAGCCTACAGTCCCGAAGTAAATCCAATCTTAATGACTGTGGGGGTATGTAAAAGAACAATTAAAATGGTTGAGATTTGAACACATAGAGGAGTTGAGAGCAGCGGTGCAAAAAGAGTTAAACAAGTTGACGAATGAAGTCATTGCTTCTTTGACGGGATGGCAATTCATTTTAGATGCCTTATCTGTAGCAGAACTTTAGGAAATTGGTATTAGGTATGTGTTGGCAATTGTTAGTTACTGAAACGTGTAAAACATATTGCCGTAGTTTTCAGCCCGCCTTTAAAGTTGGAAGCGATGAGCCGTGCGATCTGATTGTTGATGGGTACGCAATAGATACAAAATATCGTATTGGCTCAGGAGACTCTGGAACACTGAAAAAGTTCAAATCTTATGGCCAACTACTTCGTACTTATAATTACGAGCCCGTATTTTTAATTCTCAGACAAGATAATTTGCCTGCAGCTATTACAGCGTGCCAAGTAGGGACTTGGAAAATTTACACTGGGGAGGATTCGTTTGAGTTCATAAAAACAATAAGCGGGTTTGATTTAAAGTCATTTCTTATTGAAAAAGTGGGAGAATTCCCTGTATACCGTTGAAACTATCAAGGCGCTTGTTGATAATCTCTATGTAGTCAGGTACTATTTCAATGCCAACATACCTAATGCCAAATTCTTGCGCCGCCAGCAATGTGGTTCCCGATCCTGCGAAAGGATCGATTAGAATAGAATTTTCCAAACGCGGTACAAATATTTCGACCAGCTTTCTCATGAGAGCGATTGGTTTAACTGTGCAATGGACGTTGAACTCCTCGGTTTTCTCACGCTGTATACCTTCTAAAATATTTGACTGAAAACCACCGAACTGATCTTTAGTATAAAATAGACCAGTACCATACTCCTGTAGAGTTTCCAAGTAATTATTGACCAGTGGTTTTTGAAGTACGCAGATTGCTTCCCATTCATTCCTCAGACAACTGTGCCAACCATCCCATTTTTCAGAATTTTCATATCCTTTCTTCTCTAACTGTTGTTTAATATTGACACCTTTAGGGATACCACTCGATCTTTTATAAACAAGAATATCTCTCGCATAGAAACCAGCAGTTTCAAGTGCAACTTGTACGTGAGCAACCGTTCGTGTGCTGTTGAAAACTAAAACTGTCGCACCCGGTTTGCAGATACGAAAAAGCTGCTCACCCCACTCAAAGCACCACTTTTCATAATCCAGAGTGTTGTTACGATTCCTTTGATACCATTTTTCGTTTCTGACTCCACCTGCTAAACCACTGCCATAGGGAATGTTTTTAACCAGGGTTTTATTTCCCTTGCCATTGACTCTTTCCATACGCCTTTGAATTTCTGAGTCATCCCATCTATGACCAATAAATTCATAATTATAAGGTGGGTCAGTGATACAGGCAGAAATATAATTTTCTGGCAAGGTCTTCATCACTTCACGACAGTCGCCAACCAAAACTTCATTTGAGGGAGTTTTTTTCATTAATCAGGCAGTTAATAAAGTGGGAAATCAACTCTTAATTATGCCACATTTGCAGTATAGTATCCATTCCGGTTGTATCACTACGATCTGTTCGTTGCAACTTGTTTTGCTGCCGACAAATATATATAGCAATCCTAAAGGAGTCGTAAATTTTTTACCCCACCCCAACCCTCCCCGAACCCGCGGTTCGGGAGTAAGAAAATTACAAATGATTTAGGATTGCTATAATTACGAGTCAACCGGAAATGCGTAACTCCTGACTATTTCAAATAAACCACCGTCACACCTGCACCTCCTTCTTTTTGACTGGCGAGCTCAAAGCGGGAAACCTGCGGGTGATTCGCGAGGAACTCGTGAACGCCGCGCCGCAACTGTCCCGTACCTTTGCCGTGAATTATCCACAGCACTCCGTATTCCACGGCTTTGGAAAGAGCTCTGTCTATTTCGATTTCTGCGTCTGAGACTCTCGCACCCCGTAGGTCGATCGAATTATTAGCAGTGCGGATGGCGATTTCGGGATTGGGTTTTGCAGGTTCCGCCGCTGCTTGCTTAGCTTTAGCCGTAGCGAGTGCTTGTGCTTGGGCGGCCGCCTTGGCTAATTGAGCTTTCGTTTCCGGTTTTTGACCGTCGAGGGATTCAATTTCTCCTAGTTTGACAGTCATTTTCATAATCCCAAACCTAACGCTCAACTCTTCGTTAGCGTCGGGGCCGCTGAGGACTTCGGCGGTTTGGCCCAAGCTGGGAATGCGGATGCGATCGCCCACTTTCGGCATAAAACTCGGTTTGGGTTTAGCCGGTTGCTGTCGAGAGGGCAGGTGTTTTTCAGAAATTTGATTTAAGGTTTCTGTCGCTTGTTGGGCATTTTGAGCCGTCTGGTTGCCCGACTGCAAGCGACGAATGATTTGAGCAATTTCTGATTTTGCCGAGCCTATCGCCTCATTTACTGCCACTTCCTGAGCTATTTTTAGTTCTCGCTCCCGCTCTTGCAAAGCGGCTGCTTTTTGAGAAACTTCTCTGTGCAGTTTTTCGGTTTGGTGTAGCAGTTGAGTTGCTTCTCTGGCCTTGGTTTCCTGTTTCCGGCGCTGTGCTTCGAGTCCAGCAATCACTTGATTAACATCTTGAGAGGCTCCCCCGACATAGGTTTGAGCTTCTTCGACTATGGATGCTAGCAAACCGAGTCTTTGGGCAATGGTGAGGGCGTTGGAACGTCCGGGAATTCCCCACAGCAAGCGATAGGTTGGCTGCATGGAATTGTCGTCAAATTCTACTGAGGCATTTTCAAAGCGGGAGTCTTGATATTTGAGGGCTTTGAGTTCGCCAAAGTGGGTAGTTGCAACTGTTAATAGGGAATGTTGGGCGAGGTATTTCAACAGGGCGATCGCCAATGCACTGCCTTCTGAGGGGTCTGTCCCCGCTCCTACTTCGTCTAACAAAACTAAAGATTTGGGAATTGGTAATTGGGAATTGGTAATTGGGGTTTGGGGTTGAGGAATTTGTAATTTAGGTTTGAGAATTGGGAGAGCAGAAACAGTGTTGTGTGTATCTGTGACTTCTTGGTCTTGCTGTTGGGAATTAGTAATTGGAAGGTTTGTTGAATTTTCTTCCCCTTCCGCCTGCGATTTATTGTGTAAAACTTCTAAAATGCGGCTGATGCGGCGGATATGACCGGAGAAAGTAGACAAACTTTGCTGCAAAGATTGTTCGTCACCAATATCGGCCAAAATATTGTCGAACCAAGGCAATTCTACGGGTTCGCGGGCGGCAACAAACATTCCGGCTTTCGCCATTAAAGCTGCCAAGCCCAAGGTTTTGAGAGTGACAGTTTTGCCGCCAGTGTTGGGGCCTGTGATGGCGACGACGCGGATGTGCGGCGCGATCGTTAAATCGACCGGCACGACTGGAAAGCCTTGCTCGTGATGTTGCTGCCAAACTAATAAAGGATGGCGCAACTGGCGCAGGGTAATTTGCGATCGCAGGTTGCGAATTAATAATTGACTGTTTTCTGAGTTTTCCTCATCTTCTTTTTCCTCATCTTCTGTTTCGGGATTTTTTGGTGCTAATTCGGGTTCTCCCAATTCGATAAATTTCGGCGGATTTGCTTGCAACCAAAAACTATAACGCGCTTTAGCGACCGCTAAATCTAAAGTTGTAACTACCACCACCAATCTGTCTAAATCGGGTTTTACTGCTGCGACTTGCTCCGTGAGGGCGCGGCGGACTGCTTCTTCTTCGGCTTGTTCTTGCCTGAGCAACTGCCGCATTTGGTTGTTAAGATTGACTGTGCTGTGGGGTTCTACGTACAGTGTCGCGCCGCTGGCCGAGGAGTCGTGAACGATGCCCGGTATGGCATCTTTTTGGGGAGCTTTGACGGGAATGACAAAGCGGCCGCTTCTTTGGGTAATTAGCTGTTCTTGTACGGCGTTGGATTGGCGCTGCAAAATCCCCTGCAATATTTGATAAATGCGATCGCGCAACTGTCGCATTTGAACTCTAATTCCTGCTAATTTAGGAGTGGCTCTGTCTGCTACTTGAGCGCGATCGTCTATACAGCGGTGGATTTCTTGCTCTAGTTCGGGATAAGTCCGCAATTGGGATGCCAGTTCTTTGAGCGTCGGCACATCTGCCTGAGAGTCAATTATCCGGCGCAATTGCCTTGCTCCGGCGAGGGTAGTAGCAATGGCCAGCAATTCTTCGCCGCTGAGCAAACCTTGCAGTTCGGCTCGCTGCAGCGAAGTGCCGATGTCTTGGATTCCTTCAAAACTCAAAGCACCGCCAGCGCGGCTCTCTAACTGATAAGCTTCCTGAGTTTGGGCTAGGAGTTCTGCTGTTTGAGCTTGAGTTGCCGGGATTTCGAGGTCGAGGGCGGCGGCGACGCCGAGTTTGGTGGCCGCGAAGGTAGCCAAGTGCTGACACAGGCGCGGCCATTCTAATAGTTCTAGTGTTTCGGCTTGAATCAAAGTTGAGGTGGTGTTGGTAATTGGCATTCTCAGGCGCTGACCGAGAAGGTGAATTTGACGATACTATTAATTGATTTTAAAGTTTTTTATTGTTTCCTGGCGCAACTTGAGAAAGTATCTGCGATCGCCCTCAGCAGTCTTTCGGCAGAAAGCTCTGATGTACCATTAATTACGAAGGAGAAAATTTGCATTTTTGCATTGCCCGTCTAAAATTATACCTTCTAGTGATACCAGTCCCCAAAAAATATGCAACTGTAGGCAAGCTCCCAACTATTATTATACAGTAAGTCATTCCCAATTTTTTACTCTAAAATATAAAATCTAAAATGGTATGGGCTATTTTTGGTTTTGAGGGAGCGGGCATCGGTTGTTTTTTGATGTAATTGAACTATTTTGGAATTTTAAATCTGTCAGCGCAATTCTGGCGGTTGTATCCTAAAAAGTAATTTGTGGAGTTGGTAGAAGTATGGCAAAGATTCTGGCGATCGTCGCGGATACTGTGAGTTTTCAAGTGGTGCAAGAGTTACTCGGCCAAGAGGGACATCAGGTGAGAGTCGTTTCCGACGATCAAGAGGGTTTAGACTTGGCGAGGGAATTGTCCCCCGATGCGATAATTTGCGACGGCACTTCGCCTCAAATCAACTTTTTGGAGGTGTGCCGACTGGTGAAAGCCGATTCCCTACGGGATAGCTTCGCTTCACGAGAATTGGCGGCAACCTATTTTATTCTGCTGACAACACCGGAGCAATTTGATGAAGTTCAAGAATTGGATGTGCCCTTTGACGATTTTCTGTTTAAACCGATAGTTAAGCAGGAATTATTGGCGCGGGTGCGCGCGTCTAAGCGATCGCGCGAGTTGAGGGCGCAGTTGGCTCTCACCCAGCAAGAATTGCAACTGTCGCGCGATCGAATGCTGCAAAATGAAAAAATGTCTAGTTTGGGCGAATTGGTATCAGGTATCGCCCACGAAATTAACAACCCAATTACTTTTATTTACAGCAATCTAACTCACGTCCAAAGCTACGCTACCGATTTAATTGACCTGCTGCGATTGTATCAAAAAGAGCTAGTCGCTCCAGGAGCGGAAATCATGCAAAAACAACAAGAGATGGATGTGGAATTCGTACTCGACGATTTATTAAAAATTGTGAGTTCCATGCGTACCGGGAGCGATCGCATCCGCCAAATAATTTTGTCGCTACAGGATTTTTCCCGCAGCGATCGATCGGGCTGGCAGTTATTCGATGTTTCCGACGGTTTAGAAAATACTCTGTTGTTGTTGCAGCACCGCTTGCCGGCTCGCGAGGGGAGGCGAGACATCAAGGTGATGAAACAATTCGGCAATTTGCCACAGATTGAATGTTACGCAGGGCTGCTCAATCAAGCTTTTCTGAATATCATCAATCATGCGATCGATGCTTTGGAAGAGTCGGCTCAAGAGTTAGAGGAGTTGGAATCCATCAAATTTAAGCCTGTCATTTTGATTACCACTCAGGTGGTCGATGCTCAACGAATTTCTATTGAGATTGCTGATAACGACATCGCACATAGCAAAGATACCACAGCCCAAATTTCTGAGCCATTTTTGGGAGCAAAACCTGCGGAACAACCCATATCATCGGGACTTGCTCTCAGCTATCGGATAATTGTAGAGCAGCATAAAGGAGAGTTCAAGTGTTTTTCCGAACCGGGTAAAGGCACTAAAATTCAGATAGAAATTCCGCTGCGTCACAGTTAATTAACAGTATTTACCGTTGGTGGGGGCGGGTTTTTGAGATTGTTTGTTTTAGCCTGAGATGATGGTGAATCCGCCCCTACAATGACTGCATTTTTTTTAAAGGTAAAATTTTGTAGAGGGCTTGGCAGAAGTTATCGAAAAGAGACTTGAGTTGATATTCAAGAGATTTGGAGGAGAGAGGAAGAGAATAGAAATATGAATAATTCCATGGAGAGGGGCAATCACCGGAGATTGCCCCTACAAAACACGGTTATCTAGATGTTGTGTGTCTAGGAGTGGAATAACTAAAGGGAGACTTGCGCGCCTTGAGTATCGAGACCGATCGCCCTTACATCTGCCTTTACCTCAAATTCCATCCAAGCAGTTGCCATTTCCCTCACAACCGCATCAGCATTAGTAGCATCCGTTAAAGCCAAAAGCGTCGGTCCGGCACCGCTAATTACCATTCCACAAGCCCCTGCATTCACGGCGGCTTGTTGCACCGCTTCATATCCCTTAATCAGAGATTGCCGGTAAGGCTGGTGAATTTTGTCTTGGAGGGCGCAGCGCAGCCAGTTTTCATTCCCAGTTTCCAAAGCCCGCACTAGGAAACCGAGGTGTGCAGCATTAAAAATCGCGTCAGCCTTACTGTAATCTGCTGGCAAAACTTTGCGGGCTTCGGCTGTAGACAGTTCAAAATCGGGGATGGCTACCACGGCCACAATATTTGGATGCCAGGGAATATCGCAAATCTCCCAAGCACCCCCCTTAGTCAAGGGGGGTTGGGGGGGTGGATTGCTAGCAGCGAGGCGACAACCTCCGAGTAAAGCGGGGACAACGTTGTCGGGATGGCCTTCAAGTTCGATCGCCAATTGCATCACTTCCACCTGACTCAAAGGCGCACCGGCTAACTCATTTGCACCGACTAACCCACCGACAATAGCTGTGGCGGAACTTCCCAAACCTCTAGCCAGCGGCACTTGCATATCTATATTTATGGCTACAGGGGGCGGCGATTGGTTGAGGCGATCGTATAACTTGAGAAAAGCTTGATAAGCGAGATTGCTGTCGTCTGTCTTGACTTTGGCAGCTTCTTGGCCCGTAACAGTAATTTTTACTTTCTCGGTTGCTGAGGCTTCGAGTCGGGAGAATTGAAAGCGGTTGTAGAGGCTTAAAGCGGCACCGATGCAGTCGAATCCGGGGCCCAGGTTGGCGGTTGTGGCGGGTACGGTGACGGTGACAGTGGAAGTTTCGGGCATTTTTTGAATAGTTAATTTGGAGTGTTTAACCGCAGATGGACACAGATGAACACAGATGAATTTTTGGTGTTTGTGCGATCGACTATTTTAACTGATTCCTAGAACATCTTCGTAAATTTGTGCGATCGGGCATTGAAAGTCTACGCTAGCCAAGCGAACTTCTTCGCCCTCCGCGTAAGGGTAAAGTTCCCAGCGCCCTTCTGCATTGCGCTGGTAAGATTCTACACTGATTCTTTCTTGGTTAATCAGTACGTATTCTTGTAAAGTTTCTAAGGTGCGGTAGTCGGCAAATTTATTTCCGCGATCGAATGCTGCTGTTGTTGTAGATAAAACTTCTACGATTAGGCGCGGGTAGCGTTTGAAATATTCCAGGCTTCTATCTCTTTCATCGCAAGTCACCATGATATCTGGATAGTAAAACACGTCTGCTTGCTCAATTCTGGCTTTCATGTTTCCCCCATAGATGCGACAGCCTCTGCCTCTAATATGAGTTGTGAGCAAGTTTACTAAGTTGATGCAAATAGTTTCATGGGCATCACTTGCTCCTGCCATTGCATAAATTTCGCCTTGTCTGTATTCGTGCTTGATGGGGCTGATTTTTTCGCCTTCTAAATAGTCTTCTGGGGATGCGTACTTGTGACTTTTGTTGGCAATCATAATTGCTATTTGTAAAAGACTAACCATATTATAATTATAATATGTTTTCAAAAGCCATTTATTCTTGCAGCATTTCAAGGTGCTTGATGGCATCTTGATAATCGTTGGTATTGCCATCTTTTTGATAGAGTTCGGCTGCTTTTTGATAATCGGCGATCGCCCCCGGTTTGTCTTCTAAGAATTCGCGGGCTCTGGCGCGGTTGTAGTAGGCATCGCCGTAGTTGGGGTTAATTTCAATTGCGCGATCGAAATCTGCTTTAGCTGCTGGATAGTCTTTGAGATTGCGGCCGTGGATGATGCCGCGTTTGTTGTAGGCTTTGGCGTAGTTGGGGTTGAGGCGAATAGCTTCGGTGTAATCAGCGATCGCCCCTTGAATATCTCCTGCTTCTGATTTGGCTAAAGCGCTGTTAAATAAGTCTTCAGCAGTATTTTGAACGATGAGTATTGGTGAGGGTTGGGTACAAATGGCAGGGGATATGCCGCCCAAAACGGTAACAAATCCCAAAAGGGCGATCGTCCGGTAAAAGTGTTTCATAAATCTAAGCAAAAATTCGAGCGACAGAGCAACTAAAACCAGGTAACAAAGGCGAGGTCAATTCATCAGCGCTCAACAGCGTAGCAATGAGCCTTAAACTTGCTTGTTCCCTGCGATAAACTTCTATTTGCTGCAACCGCCAATTCACAATCCAGTATTCCTGTACTCCTCGTACCGAATAGAGTCGGAGTTTCAAATCTCTATCCCGTCTTTCATTGTCTGCACCGGGGGACAATACTTCAACAATTAACTCGGGTGCGGCGGTTAAATGGCCGGCTTCGTCTAGCAAGATAGCCAAGCGTTCATTGCTCGCCCAAACTACATCAGGAATAACGTTATCAGCATCCGTGAAGATGATACCCGGATTGATTCCTGCTCGTCCTAAATTAGTCTCTCGCGACCAAGTATTAAGTTCTTGGTAGAGGTTGCCTATAGCCTGTTGATGACCCCAATGCGGTGCTGTAGTCACAAATAACTCCCCATCAATAATTTCGTAACGATCGCCGTTATCGGGCAATAGTTCTAAATCGGCGGTAGTCCAGCGTACTTTATCAGATATTGTCTGGTTCATACAAGCACTCTTGATAGGTGATAGAAACATTCTAAACGATGGCGCTTCTACACGATCCACAGCTTGAAACAATCGGCATACACTGACTTTCGCTTTTTGCAGGCGAGACTCAGAATATTGAAACCCGCCTAGGGGCGGGTTTCGTTTTTGTAGAGGCGATTTCGCATCGCCGAATTGTCCGATCGCCCAATTTAAAATTATTTAAAATTTCAAATCGCGCGATTACTTCAAAATAGTTTTAGAAGCAATCCGAGTTTTCTTGCGATCGGCTTCACTCAATTGTTCACCAGATTGCAAGCGAGTAGCAGAGGTTTGCAGCACAGTTGCGGCACTTTTATCGCCCATTTGCAAAGCAGTTTTAGCGGCCGTTTGCAGCATCGTTGCCGCGCCGGCGCGATCGCCCTGTTGCAATCTAGTTTCTGCGAGTTGAGTTTGGCGGTATTTAGCCAAAGCTAAAATGTGCTGCTGTACAGTCGGGTTAAGAGCCGGCTGATAAACTTTCTGGACATTAGCAGAAACTGCAACAGGATCGGAAAGCAAACTTTGACCGACAGTCGGATCGTCGTAGCGAATTTGCAATTGCCCGATCGCCTGTATACCTTCGGGCAACTGTCCAATATAAATATTAGCCAAAACTACTCGCTCTATATCCTTCATTAAATCTCCCAGGCGTACCATAAAACGATCGCCCTCTTGCTGTACCGGTAATTCGATCGTATCCGGGGAAACTTGGGCGATCGGTTTGAGTTCGGCTAACCGCACTTTTGGCATTAGGGAAAATAGCAAATAAGCATTAGTCAAACCTACACCTTGGATGCGAGTAAATAGTTTGCCAAACTCGTCAACCGCATCTTCGGGACGCTGAATGTGAGCCAGAGCACCGCCGCCCGCGTCAGCAATCTTTTCCAAAATATCCTGGTTCCAGTTATCGCCAAATCCCAGAGAATTTAAAGTCATGTTGTAGTCGGCAGCCAATTTAGCCAACTTCAAACAGCGGCTGTCGTCGCCGTGTTCGTTTTCGCCGTCAGTCAGCAGAAACGCCTGAGATATAGCTTCTTTTTTGCCTTTGCCCAACTCTTCAATACCTAACTTAATGCCCTCATCAATTGCTGTGCCACCGGCCGAGCGCAATTGCTCAATTTGCCGTTTAATGCTGCTGGGATCTCCTACAATTTGATTGGGGACGAGGACTTTGGCTTTGTGGTCGAAAGCAACCGCGCAAAAGCGATCCCCAGGCTTCAACCTGTCTAGCAACCGTCCGGCGGCTTGTTTGACGGTTTCCAAAGGGCGTCCACCCATCGAACCGCTGTGGTCGAGAATCAGGCACAGGTTTAAGGGTACGCTGGAGTCGATCGAGCTTGCCGTCGCAGACACCGAAATCGCTAGCTGGCGCTGCGTTGAGGGCGCAGCAGCGTCAAGGTTAGGGTCGTTTAAAACCGGGAGCAAACTAACTTTCATGCGGGATACCTAAAGATTGCGTTAGTATTTCTTTAAGAATAGCTCCATCAGTTCAGGCAACATTTCGGTTATATGAACACACCAATTAAAGCTGTGCAATCGCCATACTACGGGGAAGGGAACTCTCGGACGCCACCTCCCGATTTGCCATCCCTGTTGCTGAAGGAGCGGATCGTTTATCTGGGGATGCCTCTGGTGCCTGCGGTAACAGAACTAATTATCGCTGAACTGTTGTTCTTGCAGTACGAAGACCCGGATAAGCCGATCAAAATCTACATCAACTCGACCGGCACTTCTGGTTACAGTGGCGAACCCGTCGGCTTTGAAACAGAAGCCTTCGCTATCTGCGATACGATCAGGTACATTAAGCCGCCCGTGCACACTATTTGCCTCGGTTCGGCAATGGGGATGTCTGCGATGCTGTTAGCGGCTGGTACAAAAGGCTTTCGGGCAAGTTTGCCACACGCTTCGATTGTGTTGCACCAACCCAAGGCTTACACGCGGGGTCAAGCAAGCGACATTCAAATTCGGGCTAAGGAAGTGCTGGCAAATAAAGCGACGATGCTTGAGATTTTTGCAAGCTGTACTGGCCAACCGATCGAAAAGATTACTAAAGATATGGATCGGTTGCTGTACATGACACCCCAGGAAGCTAAAGAATACGGTTTGATCGATCGCGTTCTTGAAAGTTCGGAAGAATTGCCGAAACCGCTGCCTGCAGGAGTTATCTAATTCGGTTATTGCTTATTAGTTATTAGTTATTAGTTATTGGTTATGGTTTAGTGGTCATTATAGCCAAAAACTAAAAAACCTTAAATAACAAGTAACAAATAACTAATAAACCACAACCAATAGCCCGCTCACCAATTACCAACTAAACGGAGTTCCGAATTATGCCTATAGGTGTGCCAAAAGTTCCCTACAAAATGCCGGGTGGTTATGATACTCAGTGGATTAATATCTACGATCGCCTCTACCGGGAACGAATTATTTTCTTGGGCAGGGACGTTGACGATGAAATTGCTAATCAAATCATCGCTGTGATGCTCTATCTTGATTCGGAAGATTCAGGTAAGGATATTATTTTGTACATCAATTCCCCAGGCGGAATGGTGTCGGCAGGCATGGCTATTTTTGATACCATGCAGCACATTAAATCGGACGTGGTGACGATTTGTGTGGGCTTGGCTGCTTCGATGGGTTCTTTCCTGTTAGCTGCCGGTGCGAAGGGGAAACGGTTAGCTTTGCCTCACTCGCGAATCATGATTCACCAGCCTTCTGGGGGCACGCGGGGACAAGCAACGGATATTCAGATTGAGGCGAAAGAGATTCTGCGGCTGCGCCACGAACTCAATAATATCTATGCTAAAAATACTGGCAAGCCGATCGAGAAAATCGAGAAGGACATGGATCGCGACTATTTCATGTCCGCTGAGGAAGCCAAGGAATACGGCTTGATTGACAGAGTGATCGAAGAGCGTCCGTAAGTTGTTTGTTCGCTTCAGTAGTGCGGGCAACCCTCGCACTACAATCTAGTTCGCAGTAAATTGTGGCAGAATCTTTACATTTAAGGATTCTGCCATATTTAATGGTATTATCAACGCTCATTCATGCTAGATGGATATTGCAGATTATTACCGACAGTTAGGACTCAGGTCTGGTGCGAGTTTATCGCAAGTTAAGGCCTCTTATCGGCAGTTAGCCAGACAGTATCACCCCGATGTGAATCCGGGAAACGAACAGGCTAAGAATAAGTTTATTGCTATTACTGAGGCTTATAAGTTCTTGGTTAATGTTGCCCCCCACCATGTTGCGGGGGCGAAAGTTGCCAATTCAACTGTGCCGCCTACTTCGACACCGCCGGATCGGGGGGTGAAAGCTCAACCGCAGGCAGTTAAAGTGACTCGAAAAGAGGCCGCGGTTCAATCTAATGCGGATCTGTCGGCGGTGGAACAAAAGTTAAAGCAAGATGCTTATGTTGAGTTGCAGCAGTTGCTGAAATATCAGAGGTTCCCGCGGGCGATCGCCTTGATTGAGGGTTTGGCCCAGCGGGTTCCGGAAGATTTGGAGGTGCGTCAATGGCAGGCGATCGCCTATCAGCGCTGGGGGCGGCATTTGATCGGAGAAAAGCAGGTTGATAAGGCGAGAATTTATTTGAAAAAGGCTGTGAAAACGGACCCTCACAATCGGGCTTTGTGGGCGGAAGTTGAGCGGGATTTTCGCCGGTTGGAAGAGATTTATTGAAGCGATGTTGCGTCCCCCTTTTGCAGGGGGTCTGCGTCGTGAATTTTTAATTTTTCTAAAATAACTTGGGTATTTTCAGGTCGGTTTTCCGGTAGCGGTTCGATCAATTCGTCGATCGAGTCTAGGAGTAACGGGTCAATATCTACAGCCTGGTTCCTCCAATTAATTTTACCAGTTTTTTCATTAACGGGAAAGTGACTTGGCTGTATGCCTGTTAATAAATGTACAAAAGTACGCCCTAGGGCAAAAAAGTCCGATCGCACGCCTGCTTTACCTAGAATTTGTTCCGGTGCGGCGTATCCAGCAGAACCTATGGGTGCGGTATCTATATCTGCTTCTGTGGCGGCGCCGAAGTCAATTAATCTCAATTTCCCAGTGGCTTCAACCATCAGGTTGGATGGCTTAATATCCCGATGCACTAAATGGTATTTGTGGATTTCCTGCAAAATATGAAGCATTTGTTGCAGCCAATCAAGAGCGAGATTTTGAGAAACGTACTGTTTTTTAGTTAATAATTCTGCCAAGTTTTCTCCGGTAATTTTTTCCATCACCAAACAAGACAGTTTTTGGAAATTATGAGGGAGTTTAATTTGGAAATAACCGTCAGGTTCGACTTGGGGAACGGAGCCCTTTCCGGCCAGCCAAATCAAAACTCGCGCTTCTTGCTTGAACAAGCGAACTAAATCGGGGTTGTGGGTGTGTTTCAAGACTTTTAAAATTTTGACAGTTCCCCATTCGTTTTCCCCGGTTCCCAAATCTTCGACTTCAAAGATGTCTGTGGAGCGTGCGGGATTGGGCGATCGCACTGATTTAAGGATACGATAGCGATCGCCAATTAACAAATCTGTGCCGCAAGCCTGACAATTTTGAGCAGCAGCAGGATTTTCGCGTTGTTCGCATTGAGGATTGATGCAGTAAATCATCGGCCTTGATACGTCCACGACAGACGGATTTAACAAATTGATTCAATTATTAGCATAAAACCCAGCAGTTCTGACCTTACTACTGGGTTTATATTTACCGCCCATTTGGGCACGCTATCACATTTAAGTCAAGGATTTAAGATTAATAGCATCGCGCTCTACCGATTGAGCTACCCCCCTGCGTTTGGTAGAGGGGGCTGGATATGAGCCAGCAACCTCGATGATGTTATTTTTTCCTGACATTCGTTTTAGCGATCGGCGGTGAATGCTGAGTTTAGAGTAATAACTTGCTGTTGAATTTGTACGCAATGCTGCCTCTGCCAATTGGGCTACCCCCCTATTTTGGGTAGAAGGGACAGGAGTCGAACCTGCACTATCACATTTGTACGGTTTAAGTTGAAGTTTGAGTTTGAACTTGTACTCTGTTTATACCTTAAACCATAACTATCAAAAAAACCAGCACTTAGCGAAAAATAAACTGAAAAATTCGCTCTCCCACTCTCTGTTCCTCCACTTCAGAATTGTTAGCTTCTTCGCGGGCGAACATAACAGCTTGCTGCAATATTTCCACCCTTTGCAGCAACTCATTGATCCGCCGCGCTGGCAAAGCTCCAGAAAACTTGACAGTCCGCCAATAGCCGATAGTAATATCTTCGTAATAAACATCGACTTGAGCCGGATGGTGTTCGGTAGCTTCAGCTTTAACGTGATTGCGCGGAGTTTTAAAAGTCTTGAGAGTTTGCACCGGTTCTGTGGCCCAACAGTCTGCCGAAGCATCGAAGTTCCAAGTCTCGGAAGCATCTAAGACAGGAAGTTTTTTGATAAATGCTTGCAAATCTGCTAACTGCTTTTCAATAAATAGCAAATAGCTGACGGGAACTTGGCTCAAAAGCACATTTCCGTCTACAGTTACGTCCGCGCGGGCGCTACAATTTGTCCAATCTTTAGTGGCGGTTACGTCGAAGAGTTTGGTCAAAACTTCAGTCGTTTTGCGGATAATCTCTTCGGCTTTGACTTCTACTTTTTTGGACTCTGGCGGCAGTTGTTCGCCTTCTTCGTCTTTGGGACGGTAAGTGCGGGAGATTCCAGAAAGCACAGCGGGCTTCTGGAGAGCTTTTTGAGCTTCTGCCAGTTCTTGAACCGAGCGGCTTTTGATGCCTTTTTCGATCGCAATAATCTGATTTAAGCGTGCCATTGTTCGATTTTATTGACGCTGAACTCATATCAAGCCGGGTTGATACTGATCATCAAATTGTTTGTCCTGTGGCTTTTAGAGCTTTGATAACTCTCCCTCCTCAGTACAAACCTCACGATCGTTCTTTAACCAAACTTGCTCATTATGTAGTATGACACACTTCATAATAAATTACAAGCTTTCTTTTCTAGGCGCGGTGCCAAGAGATCCCGCCACTACCGTGCCCAGCAATTTATCCCTCAAAAACTCGGCAAAATCTCTAGCGTCGCTGCGGATCAAGTGAACGCCGTCATTGGTACGCCATTCTCGCTCTTTCGGGGGTGGCAGCCACTCAAAACGATCGGATGGAAACAGCTTTTTAGCCAATTCTTGGACTTGTTTTCTCCTGATTGCAGCGTTAACTCGTGACTCTTGCGGTATGTCAAATAAAACTACTTTCGCCCCGCTATTTTTTTGGATTTCTGCGATTTGACTTTTAATAAACTCAGCTTCTTTTTTTATAGCTTCTGCATCTTTTTCAGACAAAGGTTGACTTTGAATATCAACTATCGTTTGGATAGTTTTTTGCGATAAGTCGGGAGTAAGATATCGACCTTCTAATCTGTCTAGAGCCTCTCGCGTCACTTTGTGATTCGGCTTCGATCGACTTTTAAAAAAATCCACAAAAATGCTAATCGGACGGTATTCCTCTCTCATCATCGGTAGATACTGGCGTAACCAATAAAAAAGAGGATGATACAAAGAATCCATTAATTCTGTATCTATTTTGCGAACAATTGTATCGTTAATTTCTACCAAAACAATAGGAGGCTTGCTTTTACTTCTTTTAACTATTTCTAAACCTGTTTGGCTCGCTCCTCCCCCCAAAGCTATGCTCTTTACACCCTCTCCAATGTCTTTAATATTAAGGTTGGCAGCTAGAGAACTACCTACCATTACCATTTTTAGAGCGGAATTATCCTGATATACATACCTTTGAGTTTTAACAATATTATTTTGAAGCAGGCTAACTCCGTCGGAAGCAGGCAAAACTCCGCCGGTGACGAGCACTTGATAAAAGCTCATTATAAACAGAAAAATTAGTATCGGCCGTAAAATCGGTCGCAACGGGAATTTGACAAACATAGAACACCTTCTAGAATTGGAAATAAATAAATTGTTTCGAGCTGCCACTGTTGAGGAATATCATTGCTAGCATAATTCCTAAAGCTAAATCTTGATAAAGGCTCCAGACTTTTTGACCGTTTTTATTTGAATTCTGTTTCATCCGATTTTGCCAAGTGGGAAAATGGGGAATGTGATAAATCACTACTGGTAGCGAAAAAATTAGCGTCGGAATAATGTGACTCCAACCGGGCTTGACTTTATAGTTGCGAACTAAAGTAACTGCGAAGTCAACCGCTTCTTCAAATCGAGGCAGTTTGAAAAGCAGCCATCCCACGGAAACAAAAGAGAAAATTCCTAAAACGCTAAGGCTGTCCAATAATAATTGCTGCCAGATGGGTTTGGTTTTTACTTGATTTGATTCTTGTAATTTGTTTTTGGATTTGTCGAACCCAAAAAAGCGTTCTACTGCTAAACCTAATCCGTGATAAATTCCCCAAACTGCATAACTCCAAGCAGCCCCATGCCATAATCCTCCTAAAGTCATTACTATCATTAAGTTAACATAAGTTCTGATTTTTCCTTTGCGGTTTCCGCCGAGGGGAAAGTATAGGTAATCTCGGAGCCAAGTTGAGAGGGAAATGTGCCACCTTCTCCAGAATTCGGAGAGGGAACGCGAGATGTAGGGAAAGTCGAAATTGTCGGGAATTTTGTAACCCAAAGCACCCGCAAAACCGATCGCAATTAAGGAGTAACCGGCAAAATCGGCGAAAATTTGTATTGAGTAGCCAAACAGCAGTGTCAGGTTGGTAATAGTTCCAAATCCTCGGTAGTAGGGAAAGCTAATCCAGAAGGTATAGTCTTTTAAGTTGTCGGCGATGACCATTTTTAGGAAGTAGCCGACAACGAGCGAGCGAAAAATGAAATTCCAAGGAATATCTTTAAAATATTTAGGAGCAATCTGGGGATAAAATGTCTGAGATTTTAAAATCGGGCCTGACAGCAAATTGGGAAAAAAGCCAATAAAAAATGAAGTATTTAGCAGGTGTTGGCTAAAGTTGGGCGAGACGTAAGTGTTGGCTGCGGTTTCGCTTTTATTTTTTTGAGTCAGTACGTCTACGATTAAACTTATGCCTTCAAATGTGTAGAAAGAAATGCCGATAGGCAGAGGCAATTTTAAGAATAAATAAGCAATGCTGCCTTCGGAGCGAGCAATATTAAAAACCTCGCCAACAAAGTTAGTTAGCAAACCGGCGTATTTAAACAAGCTCAAAATTAATACATTGAGAACGACTCCCGATAAAGCCCAAAAAAATCGCTGTTTCTTGTCAGAATTTCGGGCAACTTGAAAGCTGACTGTAGCGTTGATAATAATGGAGAGTAGCAGGATCAGCAATAGTGCGGGGGCGCTCCAACTGTAAAAAATAAAGCTGGCAATGATCAGGATGGGAACCTGCACTTTTTGCAACGGAGGGAAATAATATATGGCGAAAACAATCGCAAAAAATACTAAAAATTCAATACTGTTAAATAACATAATTTATGATTTCGCTCTTTTACGTAGCCTGTGACCCACTATATCAAGCGCCTGGGACTAATGGCAAGAGTGACCCAGAACCCGAGCGCGAGCGCGCATCCTACCAAAGTGTAGCAAATATCACTGTTTGTTAGCGCTGCGACTACCTCTTGAGATAGATGCGGAAATCCCTCCCAGGGCGCGTTGTCATATCGGGAAACATTTCTTAACATATAGATAACAAAGGGAATCCGAGGAGACACCAAAAATCCTTAAGCCCTTGGGGTGCCCCGGTTAATCAGACTTTTCGCAAACAAGGGCTAAATCAATGAACAAGCAGCAAAACTCCGAAGTTTCAGCATTTTTGCCCATGCTCCAAAAAGGCATTTGGCTGTTTGGGATTCTCTCTTGGATATTCGGGCTGACAGATAGAACTATTGCACTATTATCTGACGGATATTTGTCGGCGATCGATATTGTCCAGCTATTTACAGCATCATTTTTCTTCATTAGCTGGCTGTTTTTAAGCCCGTTTTTGGGTCTTAACTCCCAGAGTCAGCCGAAGGAAGAAGCATCTCCCTAGTTTTTAAGTTGTAATGTTAGTTTCTCGATCGCTCTTTGTTTCTTCTGGGGCAAAGCGGGCCGGCCAAATGCGATCGCAAAAAAACAAAGTTCCCGCCGTCACGCACAGCGGAATCGCCAACAGATTCAACAGCGGAATGCTCACCAAACCCAAACAAACCAAACCAAAACTCCCGCTGGCCGGCAAACTAGCCCAAATGATCTCCAACTTCTCCTGAAAAGGTCGCCTCCGCCTCTCCAAAGGTGCATCTAAAAAGTCCAAACAGACAATAGTCGCGCCCAAAGCTACGCCACCCAAGCTGCTAAGAATAGAGCCGATGCCAGGGATAAAATGCAGCAGCAGCAGCGGTATGCCGAGGCTAAACAAAATTTGTAGTTTTCGCAGTTCAAAGGCGATCGCCCTTTGAATATCCCCAAAACTACTCGCCAAACTCATTGGTGCTTCTGCGGGCAATTGACCGTTCCGCAGGAGTTCCAATTGTTCGGAAAGTTTGCCGTACCAGGGCGAACCTAAAATCACGCCAAACTGCACTAACAAAAATCCAATTATCAGCAAAAGTCCTGACACTAGGATTACGCGCAGCAGCCAGCCAAAAGCGACTGTTAACCCGCCGAGAAAGCTCAGCCAAGTGGGAAAACTAGCAATTAGAGCATTAAATCGGACGGATAAATCGGCAACTAAAACGTCTATCCCTGCCAAACTGGGAAATAGCAAGCTTAAATAAAGAGCAATACCAATTATAAAATTTAGCACCACGGGAACTAATACATAAGTCCACAGCTTGGGAGTTTGCAAAATCAGCGTGAAAGCTCGCAAAGGATAGGTGAAACCTGCCAGGAGTCGAATTGGTGCGGTAATGGCGGCGTGGGCGGGGTTTGAATTTAGCTGTTTTGACATATTTTCTGCTTTTGAGGACTCGACTCTATTTTCTATTATCCACTTTCCATTATTATTGCTGATGAGGATTTATCGCAGGTAGCCCAACAGTGAAGCTTTTTATTTACCATACCCCGGAACTTACGCCAGCCGACAAAATGCCGGCTTGCGCGATCGCAGTTGATGTGCTGCGGGCGACTACGACAATGGCAACGGCCCTGAATAATGGGGCGGAAGCTGTCCAGGTTTTCAGCGACTTAGAGAAGCTAATGGCCGAGAGCGAAAACTGGCCTGCAGATAAGCGGATTCGCGCTGGAGAGCGCGGCGGCGGCAAAGTTGACGGATTTGACATGGGGAATTCTCCACTGGACTGCACGCCAGAAAAGGTGACTGGGAAGCGAATTTTTATCAGCACAACTAACGGTACTCGGGCTCTGCAACGAGTGCAAGCGGCTGCAACTGTGTTAACGGCGGCTTTGATTAACCGCAAATCTGTGGTGCAGTTTTTGTTAAATAAACAGCCGGAAACTATTTGGATTGTGGGTTCTGGTTGGGAAGGGAGTTATTCGTTGGAAGATACGGTTTGTGCTGGTGCGATCGCCCAAAGTCTCCTAGCAGAAAGCGGTATTCCTGCGAGCGATTTTGCTGGTAATGATGAAGTATTTGGGGCTATTGCTCTTTATTTGCACTGGCAAGATCGGTTACACGAATTGTTGGAAAGGGCCAGCCACGGTCAGCGCCTTCTCGGTTTAGGTGTTATTGAAGATTTAAAATATTGCGCGCAAACGGATACTTTAGATGTGCTGCCTGTGCAGCGAGAACCGGGAGTGTTGGTTAAGTCGGATTTTAAAATCCCTCAAGCTAATTTCTGGGTTCCATCATCCGAAAAAACGGCGAATTGAAATTTTCTGCAAATGCAGTATTAGTAAGGTGCGCCTAGGCGCACCCTACGAAAATTAGTAGGTAGTTAATGAACAATATTTTTTTAAAGCAAGTAGAATTAAACATACTTGGTAGGGACAAAACAATGTTTTGTCCCTAGTCTATTGCAGGCAATTGAGAATTGCTGTCTTGACCGCCGAAGCGCTGAATTAAACACTCGGCAATTCTGGCTGCTGCACCGGGTTCTCCCATGCGCCGCCAGCCATTTTCAGCGATTAGCTGCAACCTATCGGGGTCGCGGAGCAAAGACTGCACGGCGCCGGCAACTTCAGCGGGATGTTTGACTAAAATTAATGACGGGCCTAACAGGCGACTTTGAGCTTCTGCAAAAGCGAAAGTAAATTGCGGGCCGCTTCCGGGAATGGCGATCGCCGGTTTTCCTAAACCTACAAATTGTTCTGTAGCCGTTCCTGCCATTGCTATTGCTAAATCTGCTTCGTACAAACAATCGTTAAAACTTTGCTGAGTCAAAATCATCGTGGCGTTTCTCTGCACAAATGTCAGGGGCAATAGTAAATTAGGAGATTCTTGCTGAATTTCTTGAGCGCTAGAAACAGGAGGTCGCAAAATACTTCCTTCACGCCGCTGCGTTCTAATTTCGCCGTTTTGTCGCCAGCCGAAAAATTCTAAACTAGGTCGCAAAGCTTCTAAGTTTAACTCTGGAGAAATGGCTCCGAAAAATAACAATTTGCGATCGGCAAACAGCGACAAAATTCCGGCTACAGCCTCTACTATTAGCAGCCAATTAGCATAGGCTTCCGGCGCTCTAGAACCGGGGAGTAAGGTAATGATGAGCGATCGCTCAATTTCCCGAAACTCTGCATCAGGGCCGTAAAAACCGACTGGGTTTTCCGGTTCGAGTCCGTCCATCATCGGATTTCCGAGATTGTAAGCGGGAATTCCCAGCTTTTGTAAAGTCTCGGCGGTCAGCGCGTCCCTGGCAAAAACGGCTCTACAGCGCGATCGAGTCATCAACCAGCGCTCCCAAGGCAAATAAACCGATCGCGACCAACTCCACCCACCAAAGACCCTGGATTTGCGACCCAGAGGCCCGTCCTCGTCCCGCAAATAATACTCGGACTTAGCAGTACCGACAAAGGCATAGGGCGCGCCGCTGAGCCAAGCAAACAGCAGCGGTACAATATCACCGCAGGCTAAAATAACGCCGTCTTGATTCCCAGACTGTTGTTGGGTCCGCACCCAAGCGCGGATGGCTTTAAACTGAGCGATGGTCAACTGAAGCAGGCCGCCTTTGACATCGCGCAAAAATTCCCTCCCGTCCATGTAAATAAAGCCGCCCGAAGGCATCCGCTGCACCGGGCCGATGATGCGGGCGTTTTCTAGTTGAGCGAAAGCTTGCCCTTCACCCACTAGCGGAAACACGGCTAATTCTGGCGGATGCGGGTGCTGTTGCAGTTCCTGCAAGATGCGAAGGGCGATCGCGTCTTCTCCGTGGCCGTTACTGAGGCAAAGTAATTTCAATCCCAACTCTCTCAAAAACTCTATTGTCAAAAAATAGCCGGCAAACCCTGGGACTTCAGTCTAGGGATGGAAAGCAACTTTCCACTTTAGTTTACCAGAAAAATCTTGTTTGAAATAGTACAAAACACGGTAGGATCTAACGCGCTCCGGGGCTGCTCAAAATCTCTGCTTTACCCAAAGATAGCGGGCATTTAACAGCAGTTGCTCGGACTCGGGGATACAACTTCTGAAGTGGCAAAATAACTTGTTTAATGTTGGGAGTTACAGCCGCCTGCACTGACAATTGGGGAGCATCTCATATTTGTAAAAACACTTCTTCTGGCTCCTTGCTTCTGCCTTTTTCCTTCTGCCTCCTGCCTCGGGCCTCAAAACTCCAATTTCTTCTAGCTTGGCTGTAAAAGTGAGATAATCCCGACAATTGCGCGATCTACAATTGCCAGATATCCGGCTGAATAACGCGGCGGTAAGTTGCTGCACATCTAAATTATCTGTATTCAGCCAAGGTCTCAACCATGAGAGTCATACTATTTTCCCTCTATATATTGCTTTAAAGTATTCCGAATTTGTTTGAGCTGAAATCCCTTAGCAAGTTGGCGCAGCTTCGAGACAAACGGCACTAAATTAGGTTCTAAACTCTCCAGGTTAGCACTCTCCTCAAAAATTTCTTCAATGTCGCCCATAGCTGCGAGTTTCAAAAGTTTTGCTACTGACTCAGAAGCCGCAGGTAACAAAGAAGAATAAGCAGGAAAATCAGAGGCTGGTGACAAACTGGGAGTTTTGCGTTTGTTGTTTTCCGAAGATTCCCCATAAATCCATTCTAGTCCCAAATGCACGCGCAACTGTTCCAAAAAGTGATTTGCTTCGATTGGTTTGGGAAGAAAAGCATCGTACCCTGCGAGGATGCTCTCTTGCTGCGTAGCCTCGAAAACGCTAGCTGACATAGCGATTAACACAACATCTTTTACTTCCGGCAACTGCCGCAGTTTTCTTGCAGTTTCTAAGCCATCCATTACAGGCATCCGCAAGTCCATTAAAATCACATCCGGTTGAAATTCAACTGTTTTGCCTAGGCAGTCTTGCCCGTTTTGCGCCTCTGCAACCTCAAATCCCAAACGCCGCAGCAGCCTGCACAACAAATCGCGATCCAGTTGATTGTCATCCACGATTAGCACTTTGCGCTTGTTGCCAATAAAACCCACAAGCCAGCGTTTTTCCTGCAAAGGAGATACCTCTAAGTACCGTTTAGCTGCGGGCAATTCTAAATCTACCCAAAAAGTGCTGCCTTTTCCCAAAGTGCTGTGGACGCGAATTTCGGTACCCATTAGTTTCGCTAATTTCTGGCTAATTGAGAGTCCAAGACCTGTACCTTCAACAAACGTATTGCCTCCTACTTGGTGGAAAGGCAAAAATATTTCTTCTAACTTGCTTCGCTCTATTCCAGTGCCGGTATCCTCGACTTGAAAGCGGATTTTTAAAGCGTGTTTGGCTGCGATCGGATTGTGGGCGAAGCGCATATAATTTTGTTTCAGTTCCGAACTCAAAGTCGAGAACTCATAATTTTCTCCTTGGCCTCGACTCCAGGCCCCTGTGCCGACATAGCCGACTTTGAAAGTCACACCGCCACTGTTAGTAAATTTCACGGCATTGCTGAGTAAATTTATGAGAATTTGGCGCAATCTTTTTGGATCGACACGAACGCAGCTAGGTAGGGGAGAGACTTGTTCGTAATGGAATAAAATTTCTTTTTGAGAGGCCCGCATCTGAAAGAGATCAGCAATGTTTTTCGTGAAATTTAGAAAGTTTAACTCTTCCGGGTAGAGCTCCATTTTTCTAGCTTCAATTTTGGAAAGATCTAAAACATCGTCGATTAACATCAGCAGGTGTTGACCGCACTGTTGAATATTGCTGAGACTTTCTTGGTGATCTGAGTTTAAGTCTTTGTCGGTTTTGAGGATTTGAGCGTAACCTAAAACGCCGTTTAAAGGCGTGCGTAGTTCGTGGCTCATATTGGCAAGAAATTCGCTTTTGGCGCGGTTGGCACTTTCTGCTGCTAATGCAGCTTGTTGGAGGGCAGATTCTGCCAGTTTGCGATCGACAATTTCCGTTTGTGCTTGTTGAAATAGCGTCGATTGCTGGATCGCGATCGCCAATTGCACGCACAATTGCCGGAGGGATTCTATTTCTGAGGAATCCCAGGGACGGGGGCCGGTGCAATCCTGGGCGATCAGCAGTCCCCAGAGCTGATTGTCTGCAGTCGGTTGGGTCGGTGAAATGCTTTCTCGTGCTTTTAAAATCGGCACTATTAAGTTAGCTTTTACTTCAAATCCTTCGAGAAATTTCATGTGGCATTCCGTCAAATTTTCCCGGTAAATATCTTCCATAGATCTAATACCGCCTTGCTGATAAATATCAACAAATTTTTCTCTAAAACAGCCATCAATATTGTTAAAATTTAGCAGCGAAATTCTATCTTTTGCCACAGATTCCACAACAACAAAGCCGCTCCAGTCGGGATTAAAACGGTAAATAACTGTGCGGTCTGTTTGCAAAAATTGCCGCACTTGTTCGACAGCAGTTGTCAGGACTTCTTCTAAATTTAGGGAGGAGCGAATGCGATCGAGCATGGCCACTACCAGCCGTTCTCGCCTTAATTGCTGCTCCAGTGCCATCTCCGCTTGTTTACGTTCGGTGATGTCGGTAATTACTCCCACTAACCCGATTAAATGACCAGTTTCATCTTTAATGCCGTCGGCGCGAAATAAAGTTGTTACCAGTTCGTTGTTTTTAGTGTTGATTTTGAGTTCGCCTTGCCAAGATTTGCCTTTACGGATCGTTTTAAACATTTCTAGCAGCACTTTA
The DNA here is from genome assembly GCF_036705305.1 of Microcoleus sp. B3-D7. NCBI lineage: Bacteria > Bacillati > Cyanobacteriota > Cyanophyceae > Oscillatoriales > Microcoleaceae > Microcoleus > Microcoleus sp. B3-D7. The sequence goes on from NZ_JAUBUE010000006.1 coordinate 24,833, forward strand.
GTTTGGGAGTAAATTGCTGTTAATCCGCCTGCTGTGTTTAGTTCTTCTGCTGTGTAGCCGTACTGTTGAACAAAGGCTTGATTGTGGTAGAGCGATCGCCCTGTCAAGTCAGCAATGCCGATCGCATCGCTGGTGCTTTCCACCGCTTGAGTAACTCGCAGCAAATTTAGTTCTGCTTGTTTGCGATCGCTAATATCAGTAATAGTGCCGATATAGCCTTTAATTTCCTGCTTGTCTCCGATTTCTGCAATTGCCTGACCGATCACCCAGATTACCCGACCATCTGGACGCTGAAAGCGGTATTCTGATTTAAAAGGAATTTTCTCAATAATTGCTCGATGCCATTCATTTTTTACCCGAGCAACATCGTCGGGATGTATGGCATTCATCCAGCCAATTTCTACTGCTAATTCTGCATTTAATCCCGTAATTTCGCTCCACCGTTGATTCACATAAAGGCAATTTCCCAAGGTGTCGGTATGGAATATGCAAACTGGCGATGCTTCTGCTAAAGTTTGGTACCGCCGCTGGCTCGATCGCAGGGCTGATTCTACCTGTTTTCTATTAGTTATATCGCGGACTATAGAAATAATTTCGCCACCTACAAGCATTGTCAGCGACAATTCTTGAGGGAACTTAGTACCGTCACGGCGCTGACCGCTCGCTTCTATATTGCAGTACCCTTTTTGCAAGAGCATCGGCATTATTTGTAGTTCAAAAAATAAATTTTCGGCTTTGCTGTAGAGCATTTTCCATTTTTTCCCATACAGTTCGCTACTGCTAGCCAATCCGTACATTTTGAGATAAGCGTCGTTTGAATAAATACATTCTTTATTATTATTAAAAATGGCGATGCCGTCATAAGCCGCGGCCATTGCTACTGCTTGTCGCTGGAGTTGGGACTCTGCTTGTTTACGAGAGGTAATGTCGTGACCGACTGAGTAGATTAAACCTTCTTCACTAAATGGCGATGCGGTCCACAGGAAGCATTTGTAAGAACCGTCTTTGCAGATGTAGCGGTTTTCAAAGGAGATACTGGACGTACCCGCTATTAGCTTTGCTCCTTCGGCTGCGGTAGCTTTTCGATCGTCTGGATGAACAAATTCGATCATTGGCTTGGCAAACAATTCACTAATACTGTAGCCTAAAGCTGTTGACCAAGCTGGGTTTAAACGTTTAAAATGACCGTCAAAACCTACAATACAAAGCAAGTCTAAGGAGATGGTAAAAAAACGATCGCGCTCTGTTTGTGCCTGCTTTAATTCAGTGATATCCATCACTAAACCATCCCAGAGAATATCGCCTTCGCTGCCAGATTTGCTCTCATTATTGAGCCTTTCCGGTCTCGCCGCTCCTTGCAACCACTTAACTTTTCCAGATGGCAAAGTCTGTCGCCACTGCTGCTGCCAAGGTTCCAGCGTTGTGGCTGAAATGGCGATCGAGGTTTTTAAATCTAAGAGATCGTCTGGGTGAATTCCCTTGGAAATCAGTTCCGCATTTTGCTCTATTGCTTCTGCCTCTAATTCGTAGAGTTGGCGGCTGCCTGAAGAGATGTAGGGGAAAGACAATTTTCCCGTTGCTGACATTCGTAATTGATAAATTATTCCCGGCAGGTTAGCTACCAATTTTTGAAAGCGAGCTTCGCTTTGTTCCAGTGCTTTTTGTTGCTGTCTGTATTCTGTAAAATCTCTAATTGTACCCACTATTACTTTACTGCCGTCTGCTATTTGGAAGACGCTTTTTTTGGTAGAAATTATGTGTTCTCTCCCTGCCGAGTCTGTGAATTTTTCTTCGGTTTCCAAGCAAATCCCCGTTGTCAATACTTCTTCATCTTTAGTCCAAAAAACAGCAGCTTCCGATTGGGGGAAAAAGTCATAATCTGATTTGCCGATCAGTTCTTGCCGCGATTTCCCAACCAACTGACAAAAAGCATCATTTAATATCATCCAGCGGTGTTGCTCGTCTTTGACAAAAATTGGGTCTGGCGTAGCATTTATGGTGTGGTTTAAAAATTCTTCTGACGCTTTCAGTTTTGCTTCGTAGCGGTAGCGATCGCTCACGTCCAACACTACTTCGATTATCCGGTCTATAGACCCGTCCAGGCGGCGGAGGCAACGAAGGGAAACTCGCGTGTGAACTATTTCGCCATTTTTTCTGAGCCACCTTTTGTCTAAGATGTAACCGTCGAGCCTACCTGCTAACATCTGAGAAAATTTTTCACAATTACCCTCCAAATCCTCTGAATGAGTCAACTCTAGCCAATTCTTTTGCACGAGTTCGTAGCGCTCATAGCCCAGCAAATTGCACAGGGCATCGTTAACTTCTATCCAGTGGCAATTTAAAGGAATTTCGCTGTCAATAATTGGAGCGATGATTGCAATGCCGATCAGGGAATTTTCCACCACCGAGCGATATTTTTCTTCACTTTTTCGCAAAGCATCTTGACTGTTCTGGCGTTCTATGGCGTAACGGAGCGATCTAATTAACAGTTCGCTGTCGATTTTTCTTTTTACCAAATAATCCTGTACGCCGACCGAAATCAACCGCAGGGCAAGTTCTTCGTCGTTTTGGGCGGTCAAAACTACGATCGGCACATTTACCCCGTACTCTTGTACCCGAGCCACCGTCTCGATTCCCAGACTATCTGGCAGTGAAAGGTCTAATAAAATTATGTCAAAAGTTTCTTGATTCAATCGCTGCTGCGCTTCGCTGAGACGCTCTACTTTCGTCAGCACTATACGCTGCGAGCCACCTATTTCTGACAGTAAATCTTCAATCAGCTCAGCTTCCTGAGGGTTGTCTTCTACTAACAGAACTTTAAAGCAGATAGGAGGCAAAGCTAAGTTAAAAACTGCTTTCATAATATTTGTTAATCAAAAAATCTTAAACTAACTTGAATTTTAGCTTTTATTTTCAGGGCAATTATTCAATTGCCCATACACATATATCGACCGTAATATTGCGGGTGAGCAAGCGCTACAAAAATTGTGTCTAATTATTATTCTATCACGCACTAACTAGACTGTCAACGGGAAAGCTTTTTTATTCTAAATTGCAATTTATACCAGTTAATAAATAATCCAAATGTAGCCTAGATGCCAAGCTAAAGAGTCACAATAATGGCCCATTATTTACTTATTATATTTGCCATATAAAATGGGGTTAACTTGTGGAGCGTATTTTATATTTATGAATTAAAATATAGAAATTAATTCAGTTTGCCTACCTTATAGCTTATACCTTTTGACGACAGGATCTCTCAATTAAGCGAGAGTAAAGTAAAAAGTTGAACCTTGCTCCGGTTCCGATTCCACCCAGATACATCCGCCGTGAAGTTCCACAATTTTTTGACAAATTGCTAAACCAATACCTGTCCCCGAATATTCTCTTTGAGTGTGCAAGCGCTGGAAAATTTGAAAGATACGTTTTTGATGCTGGGGAGCAATCCCTATTCCATTATCTGAGACAGAAATTAACCAGTTTTCCTCCTGTTTACAAGCGGTAATATGAACCACAGGCGGTGCATCGTGGCGATATTTAATCGCATTGCTGACTAAATTTTGAAATAGCTGTACGAGTTGAGAAATATCCCCCATTACCGCTGGTAATTCGCTGTAAGTGACAACGGCTTTATTCTCGCGGATCGCCCCTTGCAGGTTCGCCAGTGCTTGCTCGACTGCGTGATTGCAATCTGTCAGTTGAAAAGGTTTCCGACTCCGGCCCACGCGGGAATATTCGAGTAAATCGTCAATTAAAGTTTGCATTCTGGTACAGCCCTGAACGATATTGCCGATAAACTTACTACCTTGGCTGTCAAGTTGGTCTTTGTAGCGTTTTTCTAAAAGTTGAGCGTAACTGGCAATGGTTGCTAAAGGCGCTTGCAAGTCATGAGAAGCCACATAAGCAAATTGTTCTAGTTCTGCATTTGAACGCGCCAATTCTTGGTTAGATTTTAATAGAGCAGATTCGGCGCGCTGGCGGTGGGATATCTCTTGTTGGAGTACCAAATTTTGCTCTTGCAGAGCTTTTTCAACAGCGCGGCGGGTGCTGATTTCTTGTTGCAAAATTTGGTTTTTTTCCTGAAGAGTTTTTTCGACGGCTAAGCGGCTCGTGATTTCTTCTTGCAGCAGCATATTTTGTTCTTTTAGCTGCTTTTGTAAATTCCGCAGGCTGAGGTGACTTTCGATGCGGGCGAGCACTTCTTCAAACTGAAATGGCTTGCTGATATAGTCAACAGCTCCCACAGCAAATGCGTTTACTTTGTCAAATACTTCATCTTTAGCGCTGATAAAAATTACCGGGATTTCGCGAGTTTTTGCTTCTAATTTCAAGTGCTGACACACCTCGTAGCCGTTCATTTCCGGCATCATTATGTCGAGCAAAATCAAATCTGGTGGATTAGAATTGCAGGCTCTCAAAGCCATTTTTCCGTTAATCACGCAGCGAGGGGTGTACCCCCTCTGAGTCAACATCGTAGACAACAGACGCAGGTTTTCTGGTGTATCGTCTACTACTAAAATGTTTCCTAACGGCGTCCCTGGTTGCTGATTGTTCATTGATTATTTCCCAGTTACTATTTTCTTCACAAAAAATGTTTGCAGCTATTTTATTTAGGACTTACGGAAAACACCCGGTTTTTAGTAGGAATATGGGAAAAAAAACGAGCAACCCGCTCATAAACCGGGTGTTTAGCCGTTTGTGTACAAGCAAGTCCTGTTATTGTTCGTTTACCAATCCTCAAATCCCCAGCAGCAGAGTCAAAGCATTATTGTCCCAAGTCAGTCCTTTGTCTAAAACTTTAAATCCCGCAACTTCGCACATAGATTCTAAAGCAGTAGCTGTAGGTAGCCACCACCACGGCGCAAAGTCGTTGATGTCAAAAACTGCTTTTTCAGTTATCCCTATAAGTGGGTTGTTGTTGAGGTATTGCTGCCAGTATGCTGTTAAAATAGCTCGTTCTGCGTCGTCCAAAGCGGGAATAAACATTACTCCCGAAGCTGGAATTTCATAGCGTCCCAACTCATTTTCTATTACTTCTTGAGTAATAGCTGAAGTGAAAACTAAATGCTCGCGAGTTATCTGACGCAAGGCAACTAAAATCTGCAAGGGATGCGGGTGATGGTACAACACTCCTGCACAGTGAACTACATCGTAAGGCTCGCCAATGTCGGCAAGCTGAATCTGAGTGATATCTTGATTGATACAGTGATAATTAGCAATATTTAAACTTGTCATGCGATCGTGAAAATCTTGCCACCAGTGCATGGATGCCGGCATGGCATCAATCATTGTCAGAGAAACTGCACCGTATTTGCTAGCTACAGATACTTTTTCGCTGACAGTTCCCCACAAGCCACCGACTTCTGCAAAAGTCTTGCCTTTGGCGACTCGGGCAATGTAACGATCGCGAATATCCTTAGCTTCTAACTCTAATAATAGAGTAGATTCCCCTGTTTGACGCTGTTTTTCTAAAATCTCCTCTAATTTTTGGGAGATTTCTGGATCTTTGGGTCTAATTTCTAATGCCATCAAGTACAACATTATGGCTTCGTTACGCCGATCGCTCTCAGCAAAGTTTTGGGCGATTTCGCAGTAAAATTCAGGAGCGTGCAGCGGCTGCATTTGGTGGTGATAGTAGCTAGTTGCTACATCTGAATCAACCAGAGTTCTTTTAATGAGAGCCTTACCTAACTTCATGTAAATTTCCGGTAGAGACGGCTCGATTTTAAGCGCACAAAGGTAGGCGGAAACAGCATCGTTCCATTCGTGACTTTCACTCAAAGCATCGCCTAAATTGTAATAAGACCAAGAAATACGGGGATTAAGTTCAATAGCACGTTGGTAAGCGGTAGCTGCGGCTTTCCACTGTTGAGTTTTCAACAGCACTTCTCCTAAATTGTGGTAAGTCCAAGAGAATTCTGGATTGAGTGCGATCGCCCGCCGATAAGCGAATGTTGCTGGGGAAAATTTCTGAAGTTTAACTAAAGTCAAAGCTAAGTTATAATAAGACCAAAATAAATCTGAATTAAGTGCGATCGCCCGTTGGTATGCAGCCTCAGCTTCCGACCATTTTTCTAGTTTAACAAGAGCATCCCCTAGCTGATGAAAAGCCGAGAAAAAATTCTGATCTAATTCAGTAGCGCGCTGGTAAGCTGCGACGGATTCTGACCATAGTTCTAATCGATCGCAAGCTGCACCAATGCTGTAGTAAGAGCCAGAAAAATTCGGATTTATTTCAACACTTGTGCGATAACATCTCGCGGCTTCTTGCCATTTTTCTAACTTGAGCATAACGCTGCCTAAGTTGTAGTATGACCAAAAAGAATTGGGATTTAAATCAATACTTTGTCTGTAGGCAGCCTCCGCTTCGCGCCAGAGTTCCTTGGCTTGCAAAACATTGCCTAATTTGTAATGAAACTCCGAAATGTCCGGCTGGAGTTGAATAGCTTTGCGGTAGTGAACAATAGCTTCGTCCCACTGTTTCAGCTCGCTAGCAGCTTCTGCTATTTTGCAGTAAGCTTCGCAACAACTCGGGTTTAAAAAAATGGTGCGGTGGTAACAAACTAGCGCTTTTTCGGGCTTATTTTGGGCAAACAATGTATTACCCAAATCTAAATATTCTTCCGCTATTTCTATTGGCTCTAAGATGAGTGCTTGATACCAACAGTCTGCTGCTTCCTCAGCCTGACCGACTTGGGTAAATATCCGGCTCAAATTTCGATAAAATCCTGCAAAGTGCGGTTGGAGGGAGATGGCTTTTTGGTAACAGGCGATCGCCTCTTGCCACTGTTCCAATGTAGCGCAGAGAGTCCCGAGGTTAGCAAAAGCTTCGGCAAAATCCGGTTGCAGGGCGATCGCAACTTTATACCAATACCTTGCGTCTTCTAGTTTACCCTGAGCTTGCAGCGCCTTTCCCAAGGTCTTGCAAGTCTCTGCAGAGTTGGGTTCAGATGCCAAAACTTGTTGGCAAAGTGCGATCGCCCGATCGAAGTTGCCTGTAGCTAAATAAAGCTCTGCCTGTTGCTGAAAATTCACCTGCGCTGTTTCCGAATTCATTTTTTATTTTCCTTTTGACTAATCATTCCCTGTAAGATTATATGCTACAATTTCCCAAACTTCAAGTTTCTGTAAGTAGAGCTAGCGAGCTGAGAAGAGTTCTGAATTTCCGCCAGATTAATATAAACTAGACAGTAATAGGTTAACAGCGAGCTAAATAATGTCAACAGTCAATCCAACACCGCTAATCAGCGTAATTATACCTGTATATAATGGCGATCGCTACATCGTGCAAGCGGTTGAAAGCGCCCTAGGTCAAAGTTTTACTAATTTGGAGATTATAGTTGTAGACGATGGTTCGACAGATCGCACGCAGCAAGTATTGCAGCCTTATTTTGACAGAATTCGCTACATATATCAGGAAAATCAAGGAGCAGCAATAGCTCGAAATCATGCTTGCCAGCTAGCCAAAGGCGAGTTTTTAGCTTTTCTAGATGCTGATGACTATTTCCTACCATCCAAGCTAGAGAAACAGGTAGCTTGCTTTGACGCTGACCCCACATTAGATATGGTGCAAACAGGTTGGCTAATGGTCGATGGAACCGGGCGAGAGATTTCTGCTGTCAAGCCTTGGCAGCAAGCGCCCAAATTAGATTTAGAAAGCTTTATTTTATATAAATGTGTGCGTCCAAGCGCGATGCTGCTGCGGCGTAAGTGGTGGGCATACTTGGGGGGTTTCGATTCTGGGCTTCCGCCGACGGAAGATTTAGACTTTGCCTTGCGTTTAGGTTTAAAGGGGTGCAAAGCTATTTGGTTAGAAGAAATTCTTACCTGTTATCGCCAGCACGATACCAATCTCATGTCAAGCGGTTTTCCGCTAATGAAGAATACAGAAATTCTGATGGAAAAATTCTTTGCTAGACTTGATGTGCCTCAGTCAATCCGCCAGTTAAAAAACCAGGAACGATATCAATGCTTGGTGTGGATGGCATGGCGGATGTATCGCGGCGGTCATCTAGCAGAGATGGCCAAGTGTTTGGAAAAGTCATTGCAATATACCCCTTTTTCGCCCACGGAAACAGTCTTGAATTGGCTGGAAACTTTTCAGAGCCTTTCTGAAGAATACGGTGACAATTTTGATGCTTATTCACTGATTCAGTTAGGAGAATGGCAAGATATAATTTTGATGGTTATGACCCATCACTCCGAATCCCAACAGAGTTCTATTTCTACACCTCCAAAAGCACGTGAAGCGAAGCTATCCCCTAGGGAAACGCACATTCTACTCTACAACGCCGACGATCCGGGCGTGGGAGGATTAGCGCAGTACAACCATGCCATTCTCTGTCAGTTAGCCCTATTAGGCTATCGAGTCACTTGCGTGCAAACCAAACATTCTAGCCCCTTGGTTGAGCGAGAACGAGAGTTAGGTATAGAGCACTTGTGGCTGGATTTTAGCAGCCATAGAGATTTAGCGCGGGTATTAAGAAATACTGAGGATGGACAAGAGATTTTTTCTACTAATAAACCCGATCTGATTATTTTTAGCGATGGCTGGCCCTATTCCAATTTTGCAGTTAAACAGGTAGTTATTCAGATGGGAATACCATACATGATGCTAATCGGGTTAGTCATGCCAGATCACGCAAATTTTGCCTACGGGGATGTAGTGCCTTATCGAGAGGGAGTGCTGTATCAGTGCCTGCAAGCTAGAGCCGTGATTGTTTTGGCTTACGAACATTTGAATTTATTGTGTCAACATTTCAAGTTGCCAAAAGAGCGAGGACAAGTGATTTACTTGGGGCGCTCTCCCAAATATTTTGCACCTCCTAATCCTTCGGCTCGCCAACGCCTGCGGCAAGAGTTAGAAATTCCTGAAGATGCGATTGTCTGTTTCACATCTGCTCGATTGGCACCCGTTAAAGGGCATCGATATCAGCTCGAAGCAATCAAACAGTTGAAGCAGTCTCCGGTGTGGTCTAAACTTTATTTTGTCTGGGCGGGAAATGGCGAGGGAAGCTATAGGGATCTAGAAAGAGAATTGAGGGAAGCTGTTAGAGAGTTAGGAGTGAGCGATCGCGTGAAGTTGATCGGACAGCGGTGGGATATCCTAGATTTACTGGATGCTAGCGACATATTCATTTTGACATCTCTCGGCGATGCAGCACCTTCTTTTGCAGTCATGGAAGCGATGGCTAAAGGATTGCCCGTAGTTGCTTCGGCAGCGGGCGGGATTCCAGAAGGACTCGGCGATACTGGGAAGTTGTTGCCCGATCCGAATACCGATCCCGAAGGCACAGCGAGGGAATTGGCGGAAACTGTAGAAGCTTGGGCGTTGAATCCAGAATTGCGCCGCCAAATCGGTCAAGCTTGCAAGCAGCGGGCCGAGAAAATGTTCAAAGAGGAGCGGATGCTCGCAGAGTCTGTTGAGGCGATCGAAAAAGCTTTACTTTCCGAACCCGAAAAAGATCAATTTGTTACTCAAAAACAGGTGCAGGAGTGGATGGCGAAGGTAGAAAGCCGGGTGCGCTACAGCTTTTTAGTGTGGCAGGCGTGGCACGCTTACTGTCAAGAAGATCTCATCGGGATGCAGAAGTGGCTTCAAGAATCTTTGCAGTGTACGCCTTTTTTGAGTACAGAAACGCTGTTAAACTGGATAGAATTTTTTTGTAATTTTTCCTCAGCTAAAGGGCATCATTTAGATACATATTCTCTCACTAAATCAGCAGAATGGCAACAATTGGTCGAGGGCGTCCAGGGTCTTAATTCTGTATTTTATGCAGGCTAAAATAGCCGAGTACAATTTAAAGTTGGGATGGCTACCAGCAGTAAAATAGCATTTTTATTCTGCCTTCTGCCTCACCTCCGTTACATCCGTTAGAGAACCCGTTGCCGAACTTCCTTCTTCCTTCCTTATCACCGATAAAACTCATGTCAATGGCAAATCCGACACCGCGAGTAAGTGTAATTATTCCAGCATATAATGCCGATCGCTACATCGCGCAAGCGGTAGAAAGCGTCATCAGCCAAACCTATAAAAACTGGGAAATTATCGTCGTAGACGACGGCTCAACCGACGACACCCGCCAAGTATTGCAGCCTTATGTTGAAAAAATTCGCTATGTTTATCAGGAAAACCAAGGAGTAGCTGCCGCCCGCAACCGAGGAATTCAGGAATCCCGAGGTGAATTAATTGCTTTTTTAGATCAAGATGACTTTTTCTTGTCCGATAAGTTAGCTGGACAAGTTGCGTTATTTGACGCTCAGCCCTCACTAGGAATTGTCAATAGTGGCTGGCGTTTAGTGAACGAGCAAGGAGAGACAATTTCGGATATCAAATGTTGGGAACATTTCCCCACATTAAACTTAAAAACATGGATAGTACAGATGCCCGTACTTCCTAGCGCCATGATGTTTTCGCGAAAGTGGTTAGAAAATGTAGGGGGATTTAACTCAGAGTTTGATTCTGTAGATGATGCCGATTTAGTATTGCGTTTAGCATTGTTAGGCTGCGAATCTGCTTGGCTACCCCAGGTGGCCGTATGTTATCGCCAGCATGACAAAAATGTGTCAATAAAAAAATCCATCGAACAAGCAAATCTGTTTATTAAATTAAAACAAAACTTATTCAATAAACCCGATCTGCCACAGCACATCCGCGACTTAGAAAATCCTGCTTTCTACGAAGCACTGACATGGATGGCATGGCACTTGTACTATACCGGCTATCCGGCGTCAGCGGTTGAGTATTACCAAAAATCTTTCGCTTATACTCCTTACTCTGCTAAAAAAACCGTAAGAGATTGGATAAATCGTCTGGGTGCTATTGCTAAAGCTTACGGATTTCCCCTAACTATGCAATTATTAAGAAACTTACCAGAATGGCAAGACTTAATGTCTAATATAATTCCCAAAAAAGCAGTACGAGTCAGCGTAATTATCCCGACATTTAACTGCGATTGCTATATACTTAGAGCAGTAGAAAGTGTGATAGACCAAACTTACCAAGACTGGGAAATTATTGTCGTAGATGACGGCTCGACCGACAACACTCGCCAAATCTTAGAGCCTTACTACGATTTAATTCAGTACGTTTATCAAGAAAATCAAGGGGCAGCAATAGCTCGTAATCGGGGCTGCGAACTAGCCAAAGGCGAATTTTTAGCTTTTCTCGACAGCGACGACTTCTTCCTCCCAGAAAAACTCGAAAAACAAATTGCTTGCTTTGACGCTGACCCCACATTAGATTTGGTGCAGACAGGTTGGCTGATAGTTGACAAAAAGGACGAAGGCATCTATGGAGTAAAGCCTTGGGAAGAAGCACCCCAATTAGATTTACAAAGCTTAGTTTTATACAAATCAGTGCGTTCCAGCGCCCTGATGCTGCGCCGAGAGTGGTGGGAACGCTTGGGGGGTTTTGATCCTCGCTTTTCGCTAGCTGAAGATTTAGATTTTGTCTTACGTTTAGCTTTAAAAGGCTGCAATCTAGTTTGGTTAAAAGAGATATTAACCTGCTATCGCCACCACGACAGTAATCTCATATCCAGCGGCTCCAAAGTAATGAAAAATATGGAAATTGTGATGGAGCAATTTTTCGAGCGGCTAGACTTACCTCAGTACATCCGCGACTTGAAACGCGCGGAACGTTACAGGTGTTCAGTATGGGTAGCGTGGCGGATGTACCGTGATGGATCTTTGGCAGAGATGGTCGAGTGTTTGGAGAAATCTCTTCATTACACTCCTTTTACAGGTACGGAAACAGTATTTAAATGGTTAGAAACTTTTACGCAAGTTTCGCAAGAATACGGTATCGAATTTGATACTTATGCCTTAACAAATTTAAAAGAATGGCAAGATATCGTAGTGGTTGCTGCTAACAATACTCCTCAATTTCAACCTGCGCATATTTCGATTAGCAAAGCGCCAAAACCCCGCATACTACTGTACGCCGAAGATCACGGAGTGGGAGGTTTAGCTCAGTTCAACCACTCGCTGATGTGTAAATTAGTAGCCGAAGGATACCAAGTTATTAGCGTTCAAACTAAAGCTTCTCACCCTTTAATTGGCGAACAAAAACAGTTAGGTATAGAACATATTTGGCTGGATTTTGACACAATAAAAGAGTTTTTGCAAGTTGCTTACAATTTAGGCGATGCTGAAAAAATTTACGCGCAGGCTCAACCGGATTTAATTATATTTAGCGACGGCTCGCCGATGGCAAATTTTGCGGCGAAACAAGTTGCTATTAAGCAGAATATACCGTACATAGTTACTCTCGGTTATATCGGTCGCAATTATGAAACTTTCGATCGGGGCGATCAAATTCCCTATTTTGAGGCTGTCTCCTATCAGTACGATTTAGCCAAAGCAGTAGTAGCAGTGTGCCAGGAAAATTTAAACTTGTTCAAAAGAATTTTTAAAGTGCCTCTAAAACGAGGCAAAGTTATTTATTATGGGAGACCGAACAGTTATTTTGAACCGCCGAATCTGTCAACTCGCCAACGCCTGCGTCAAGAACAAGGAATCCCCGAAAATGCTGTCGTTTGTTTTACGGCGGCGAGATTGAGTCCAATTAAAGGATATCAGTATCAATTGCAGGCGATCGCCCAATTGAAAAATTGTCCAATTTGGTCCCAAATTTACTTTGTTTGGGCCGGGCCTGGGTCTACTATTCACGACAATCTGGAACCTGAATTAAGAGCAACTGTGAGCAAATTGGGAGTAGAAAAACAGGTTAAATTCTTAGGACAGCGCTGGGATATTGCCGATTGGCTCGACGCCAGCGACATCTTTATTTTATCTTCCCAAGCAGAAGGAATGCCGCTCGCAATTATGGAAGCAATGGCGAAAGGATTGCCCGTAATTGCCACAGCAGTCAGCGGGATTCCAGAAGAATTGGGAGATACGGGAAAGTTGCTCCCCGATCCTACAATCGACCCAGAAGGAACAGTAAAAGAGTTAGTAGAAACGGTGGAAATATGGGCAGAAAATCCCGAATCGCGCAGACTTGCAGGACAAGCGTGCAAAGCGCGAGCCCAAGAACTATTCAAAGAAGAACGGATGCTTCGGGAATATGGAGAAATAATTGAACAGGCATTTGTAAGTGACGGTGAGAGCGACAGCTTCTCTATTAGTCCGAAACTCAAAAAGCAGCTACAGCAAGTGGAGAGCCTGCTGAAATACTATTATTTAGTGTTGAAAGCTGGGGATGCTTACTATAACGGAGATATGTCCGAGATGGTGAATAATTTGCAATCTGCTTGGGCTTGCACACCTTATTTTACCACAGAAACTATCTTTGATTGGGTGAAAAATTTTGGTATTTTAGCTGCGGAAAAAGGAGTTCCGTTCGATACCAACGAGCTGATTAACTCCCGCTCCTGGCAACAAGTGATAGAATCAATACAGGGTTTTGAAGTGTTGTCATCTGTTCGTTAAAAATGACCTCTTGCAGCATTCTTAGGAACGGGCAAGATGCCCATTTCACCAAACATCAACCAAAGAAAAATATGCAATTTACATTCAAGTTCCCACGTATTAATAAACTGCTGCCAATTGGTTTAGCTATTGTCACGGTTCTGTTGATAGCCTATTTGGGACAGCCAAGAGCGATCGCCCAACTGCGATCGAACGTTACAGTAGATTTTGGACAGCCAGCCACCGGTACAATTTCCATGAGTGGCATCCTGCACGGAATCGACACTGCCAAACCGCCGGATAGCTCGATCAAACCCTTGCAGCCCAAACTTTGGCGGGCCGGGAGACTCGATATTTACGATCGAGTAATCGCCAGCGGAGCCGAGTTTCAGTTACTCGTTAGCGACTTGTGGGGCTACGGTAGCAATCCCAATGGCTGGCCCTATCAAAACTACCCTGCGTGGGAAGCATTCATCCGACAGTTAGCGCAGCAAAATAAAGGCAAGAAAATTATTTGGGATGTATGGAATGAACCCGATTTAAAAAATCCGTTTTGGAATGGAAGCAGAGAACAATTCTTTGAAACCTACAAAAGAGCTTACAAAATTTTGCGAGAAGAATTGGGACCGTCAGCAATGATTGGCGGACCGAGCATTACCAACTACAACAAAGGATATCTCGCCGCTTTTTTGGATTACTGCAAAGCGAACAAACTGGAAGTAAATTTCCTAGCTTGGCACGAACTCAACGATACCATGATCTTATTTGTTGACGATCACGTTATTGATGCTAAACGCAATTTTCAGCAAAGCCCCTCTTACAAGGAACTGAACTTGCAAAAAATTTACGTCAACGAAATTGTCGGGAACTTAGCGCAGTACCAGCCGGGGGAAATCTTAGGTTATTTGTATAACTTAGAGTATGCAAAAGCTGACGGTGCTTGCAGAGCTTGTTGGGATACTAAAGGACCAAATAAAGTTAGCAATTGCTTCAACAATACGCTAAGTGGGATGGTCACTCCTAATACTTTTGAGCCGAGAGCCGCTTGGTGGACTTACAAAGCTTATGCTGACGGAGTTAATTCGCGGGTGCGGAGTTGGTCAAATAACAATCGCCTTGTCGCTTTAGCCAGCAAGTCAAATCCTGAAGGTAAAGCACAGATACTTTTAGGTTATTTCGACCCCAATTTTTCCTCAGCAACAACGGTAACATTAACCCTCGGCAATTTGGATCAGCTAGGTATTCAAAGGGGTCAGAAAATAACTATAAAGTTAGAAAAGATTCCCAACAATCAAGAAGGAGCCGTGCCACAGCTTGTCACAGTTAAAGAAGAAAATTTTTCGGTGGGTAGCGGCAGCTTGGCTTATGTTATCCCTAATTTCAACGTCCACGAAGGCTACTTATTGACGGTTAGCAAGTGAGCTACCTATCCTATTAAATTGTGAACAATTTGTAGGGACACGGCTGTGCCGTGTCCCTACAAATATATAGGTTTTATCTAGGATTATTCAAAGATTTTTGCACCGATTCCAACCACTCTCGGACTGTTTGATTTTCGGATTGTGGGTCGTAGTAACACCCTAATTCATCGAGGATGAATGCTTCTAAATCGGCTGGGGCGATCGGCATTTCTAGCAGTTGGCTGAGCTCTTGCGATGCAGCTTCAACACTTGCGGGCGGTTCGCTGCTGCGGTAGTTGTTCACTACATCTCTGGGAGTGTCAGCTTCTAATGGCCAGTCTTGGTGAAAGTAGGAACTGAAAAATTGCGTTAAATGAGGAAATTGATTGATCATTGGGGATAAGCTGTGAGGATAAAGTATCCGGGAGGTAATTTGGCGCTGCGCTGGAGGACGATTCTCAGGCGAGATGCCGAACTGGCTTTGGATGCGCGGCGACGTAGAGTAATGCCAATTATTCTGTTGGCGTTGTAGTCGATCGTATAACGATTGCCTCGACTTTTCACCCAGGAGTCGATCGCACTTTGATTTCTGTTCATTGCTTCTCCAATAGCCGCTTCAGCGACGGAACGGTCAGTAAAAGAAGATGCAGCAGAAATTCTCGTTTCGCTGGCGAGTCGCTGTGCTAGTTGTGCTTCTGTTTTACCAACGTGTCTCTCTAAAGTGTGTCCTCCTGCTGATTCGTGAAAGTCTAATCCGCCGCCCGGTATGTTGGGAACAAAAGCTAGGGTGGTTTGTGGTATGGTTGAGATTTTCGGTGGAACAACCGTGGCGTAAACACCAGGTATAGCCGATTGGAATAATATAATTATTGAGGCGATCGCACCCAGGATACCTAAAAACTTTTTTAGGCTATCGAGTTGATTTTTCATTTCTGTTGAATCTCTTCCTTCTATTTAGTATAGGTGTTGGCTTTTTTTGTCTATTTCCTAATCTACCATTCCTAAGTTAGAAATTGCGCTGTATTCAAATATACTGTCCGCAGTACCCACCCTACTGTTCGTTAGAAATTGCGCGCAGCATTCAAATACACGGTGCGGTCGCGCGCACCCTAGAATTATTTATAAGAGTTCGTGATTTCTGCGGTTTACAAAGCTTCACTCACTATGAGAAAATGTTAATAATTCTTTGACAAAATCCCTGATGATTGATGATAAATTAATTTATCATCTTTAAAAATGTGACAAAATGCAAGTAGTTATCCTAGCTGGCGGTCTCGGTACTCGTCTCAGAGAAGAAACAGAATTTCGTCCCAAACCCTTAGTTGAGGTGGGGGGGCATCCAATTATTTGGCACATCATGAAGATCTATGCACACTACGGTTTCCAAAACTTTATTGTGTGCTTGGGCTATCGCGGCAACATGATTAA
Organism: Microcoleus sp. B3-D7; assembly: GCF_036705305.1. Lineage (NCBI taxonomy): Bacteria > Bacillati > Cyanobacteriota > Cyanophyceae > Oscillatoriales > Microcoleaceae > Microcoleus > Microcoleus sp. B3-D7. The sequence continues at coordinate 41,074 of NZ_JAUBUE010000006.1, forward strand.
AGAATATTTCCTAAATTATGAAGCCATGAACAATGACTTTACTATCTGTCTGGGACGCCAACATACCATCACTTATCACGAGGAACATCTCGAACAAGATTTTAAAGTGACACTAGCTGAAACTGGCGCCGCAAGTATGACAGGAGGGCGGGTAAAACGGATAGAAAAATATATCGATCGCGAGAATTTCATGGTGACATACGGCGATGGAGTAGCTGATGTCGATATTGAAGCCTTGATGGATTTTCACAAATCTCACGGGAAGCTGGCAACTGTCACTACATTTCGCCCGATTTCTCGCTTTGGAATTTTGGAGGTAGACAGCGATAGCCGCGTAGTTCAATTTACTGAAAAACCTCAAATCGACGGCTGGATAAGTGTTGGATATATGATATTTAACCGCCGGGTATTTGAGTATTTGGGGGGAGATGATTGTATTTTAGAACAAGAGCCGATGCAGCGTTTGGCGGCAGACGGACAGTTGATGGCTTACCGTCATGAGGGCTTCTTCTTTGCGATGGATACTTTTCGAGAGTACAAGTATTTAAACGAACTTTGGGATGAAGGGAAGGCTCCTTGGAAAGTGTGGAAATAAATTAGTTTGGGGGCGAGATTTAATTTCCGCCCCACAGAAGTTTAACTAAAAATTACTATAAAATTACCTCATAAATCCGGTTGCTTCGTAGATTTTTCGTGAGTTGTCGCAAAAATCGTAGTAACTGGGTTTTTATAGAGCCCTATCCGTGGAAAGTGAAACTTTTCCAAATAAGGTAAAACTCACTATAAAATAATTATAAAAAATGGATTGGCAAGAAATTCTCAACAGCACAGAAACTTACCTACAAAAGTGCGTTGCACCCCACGCGGAAATTATCGACAGCGACTCGGAAGCGCTAAAAACAGCAGTTGCGGGATTGGAAGATCGATCGCTCTTAGCATTGCGAGTTCCCCAACAATGGGGCGGTGTCGAAGTTGCACCGGAGATTTTTTACAAATATCAGGAATTGACGGCTCGATATTCCGGCGCTTTGTCTTTCCTGCAAACTCAGCACCACAGCGCAACTGCGATGATTGCCAACAGCGACAATGAAATGCTAAAAAGTAGATACTTGCCCGCGATCGCCCAAAAAGAGCTACGTTTGGGTATTGGGTTTTCGCATTTGAGGCGATCGGGCAATCCTGCCGTCACCGCAACTCCCACAAAATCGGGCTATTTACTGTCAGGAAAAGTTCCTTGGGTAACAGGTTTTGGCTTGTTTCAAAAGTTTATTGTAGCGGCGGTACTTTCTGACGAACGCTCTGTTTTCGGTTTAGTGCCTTTTGCCAATATTGAATGCGAATCGGGGAAAATAGCTTTTAGCGAAATCATGCAGTTAATCGCCATGACTTCGACTAATACTGTGACAGCCACTCTCGATAATTGGTTGCTACATGAATCGGAAATAATTTCAGTTAAACCTGTCGGCTGGATTTCGGAAAACGACAGCAAAAATATACTGAATTTTGTTCCGGGTACTTTGGGCTGTATTCGAGCGGGATTGGATGTAATTGTAACAACGGCTGCTGTTAAGAATTCACCTTTGATAGCGGCGGCTTCCGAAAAATTAGAGCAAAAGCTTGATCGGCTAAAACAGAATTTCCAACAATCTCAACATAGCTCGAAAGCAGAACAATTAGCGCTGCGAGCTCAAGCCATTGATTTAGCGGTGCGTTGCGGGCACGCTGCGGTTGCAGTTTCTAGCGGTGCTGCTAACGGTGTGCTACACCCAGCCGGTAGAGTTTATCGAGAAGCTTTGGTGTATACTGTTTCCGGCCAAACAAAGGATGTGATGGAAGCAACCCTCGATCGACTAATCGAATTTTAGATTTTAGATTTTATATTTTATATTGAGCTTGCAAAAGGTCAAAAACTCAACTGTGTTTAATAAATAATAGATATATTTAACCTGATGACAAACAACTTCAGCTCAAATAACTTAAAAACGATCGCCTACAGCAAAATTATAGACTTAACCCATGCAATTCATCCAAATATTCCCATTTGGCCAGGAGATCCAGCCACAGAAATTGCCCCAGTAGCTCAAATAGAAACAGACGGGTATTTCCTGCGAAAATTCTCAATGGGAGAACACAGCGGCACTCACATCAACGCACCCAACAGCTTTTATGCAGGAGGCGCCAGCATTGATAATTATTCCCCGCAGTCGCTCGTTGTGTCGGCAATTGCGATCGACATCCGAGAGCAAAGTCTTGCCAATCCCGACTACACTTTAACAATTGATGATATATTGACTTGGGAACGGCAGCACAAACTTATAGAACCGGGAAATCTAGTTTTATTGTATACTGGCTGGCAAGAAAAATGGGATAATCAGGGAGCATTTTTTAACCGAGACGATCGCGGAATTTGCCACTTTCCCGGATTTGGCAAAGCAGCAACTCAATTTTTGCTAGAAGAACGCTCTATCGCGGGCATTGGAACCGACACCCACGGAGTCGATACTGGGCGAGATGAAAGTTTTGTGGTGAATAAATTGGTATTGGAAAAGCAGCGAATAGTGCTGGAAAATCTAGCAAATCTCGACTTGTTACCTGCGGCTGACATCACTTTAGTTATCGGAATATTGCGTCTTTTGGGAGGTTCCGGCTCGCCTGTGTCGGTGTTAGCTTTTGTCGCTTAGTGCGGTTAAACTTACATCTTGTACTATTCTCAAGAAGAGGCAAGATGCCTGTTCGACAAAGAGTGAATTTTCTTGTGGAACAGGCAAGATGCCTGTTCCTAAATAGGTAATTGAGAATGGTGCAATATCTCAGGTAAAATTAGATTGAGAGAAGTCGAGTAAAAACAATAAGATTAATGACAGAACTGCCCAAAGATCTCAACGAGGCGATCGCCCAATCCCGCATTGCCACCGCCGCTGCCCTCTCGGACGGCAAAAATCTACTGCAAGTCGAATTAGTATTTCCAGAAATCGCCCTGCAAGCACAGTCTATCACCTTACAATTCCTCCCAGAATTTGAGGAAATCTACCCCGGAGTAAAAGTCTTTTTTCCCGACACCGGTGCGGCAGCCCTCGCGCGCCGTGACTGGGGAGAAACACCCTTTAAAGTCACTGATTTGGGTAGCAGTCGCACCCCTGTTGAAGATAAAATAGCACCGGAAGATCAACTTTTCCTTTTGATCAATCCAGCAGCCGTAGAAGTTGCCCAAGTCGAAAAAATTTACATAGCTGCGGCCGGTCGCCCAGTAATTCTACTCAACCCCCGCCTGGAAGATGTTGCCACCATAGGTATAGGCTATGCCGGCCGCCAATTACGCGATCGATTCCTCAGCAAAATTGAATCCTGCTACTATATCAGACCCCTAGACACTGCTGCTTTATTCCGCTGCTACCCCCAATCGTGGCAAGTGTGGCTGGAAACAAACGACGAATACGAACTAATTTCTGAAACCGCCCAAAAACCAGTAGGAGACGATTTAGAGCGGATTTTAGCCGCTTCTCTCCCAAGCGCAGATCCTGACTCCACCACACCTGCCAAACCTGTAAAAAAGAAAGGTTTTTTGGCAGAACTCCAGACATTCCTCAAAGCTTTGACTCAGTGACAATCGTTAAGGCTCGATCGTATTTTAGGGTGTGTCAGCTAGGATTATTTTCGACTTAATCCGTCGGCTAATCGCTGATGCACCCTAAAGCGTCAAATAATTCAAAGCTTTGCCTCAGTAACAGCAGTTGCAGAAGCACAATTAAGAGGTTGCCTGTGTTTCTATCAGTAGGTACGCAAACAGCTACTGGTGAGCTTTACAGAATCTTTATAAAAAGCAGTATAATGGGTGACACCCCTCCACCGTAAAAGAGTGGAGGCAAATAACAGCAAAATCAGATGCTATAAGCTAGAGATGGGGCTTTTGAGTCAGGGAAGCGGATAAACACAATGGAGCACCGGCGCATTGTTATCGGGGACGTACACGGGCATTATGACGGCTTAATGACCCTGCTAGAGGCACTTGCCCCCAGCTCGAACGATCGCGTCTATTTTTTGGGAGATTTAATCGATCGTGGCCCCAAAAGCGCTCAGGTATTAGATTTTGTGCAGCAAAGCCCCTACCAAACTCTGTTGGGCAACCACGAACAACTGATGCTGGAGGCTTTGTCGGGGACGCCGATGGATATGCGAGCGTGGCAATCTTGGCTCTACAGTGGCGGCGATGCGACAGTAGCGAGCTACAGAGATACAGGGATGATGCCGTACAAACACCTAGAGTGGCTGCGATCGCTCCCCACGCACCTGGACTTAGGGGACATCTGGCTGGTTCACGCCGGCGTTGACCCCCATCTGTCCCTCGATGAACAGTCCATCGAACAACTGTGTTGGATTCGCAGGGAATTTCACACCATGTCGAAACCCTATTTTCCCAATAAATTAATTATCACGGGTCACACGATTACCTTTACCTTTCATGGGGTCAGACCGGGCGAATTAGTCAGGGGCGAAGGGTGGTTGGATATTGACACGGGTGCTTATCATCCCAAAAGCGGCTGGCTGACAGGATTTGACCTCAGCTACCGCAGAGTTTATCAAGTAAATGTATTTAACCATCAAGTCCGAATTTTGCCGTTTGACGAAGTTGTCAGGCAATTGAAGCCGCAGCCGATTGCACCCCCGGAACCTGCGATCGATCCTGTTGTTCAACAGCAGTGTTAAATCAAGTTTTAGTTGTAGGGTACGTCAGTTTAAGTTCGATCTATTAAATCGAAATTAACTTGCTGCTGACTTACCCTAGTAACTGGATTTGTTTTTTAAGGAACCGCGAAGAGGCGAAGCTCGCGAAGTAAGAAAAGAGAAGAGAAAAGAAGAGAGTGCCTGACTGATTTACGTTTACTACGAACCTAAAAGCCTGCGGATTTCTAGCCTGTAATCCTCATTATTCAAACCTTCACCGCTAGCAAGATCCGGATCTATAGCCTGCGAAATAGCAGCAATACGATCGCCAGTTGCCGGGTGAGTGCTCAAAATGCTAGGAGGAGAAGGCTTGTTTAGCAACTTTTTCATAAAATCAACCATCCCAGATTGAGCGTAGCCTGCTCGCCCCATAGTTTGCAATCCCAACTGATCGGCTTCATACTCAGCTTGGCGGCTATGGGGACGGCGCAAAGCCAGTTCCACCCCAATCTGAACCGCCTGAGATCGATCGAGCCCTGTCGCCGAAGCTACGCCTGAAGCTATGGCCATTTGACGCATTTGTTTAAGCGCGTGGCGAGCATTAATGTGAGCGATTTCGTGGGCGATCACACTTGCCAATTCTGCCTCATTGTCCGCCGCTGCCATCAAACCTTTATTCACATAAACAAAACCGCCCATTGTCGCAAAAGCATTAATATTGTCGTCGTCAATCACTTGAAAAGTATAAGGAATATCGGGGCGAGTGCTTTCTTGAGCGAGCCGCTGACCTATGCGGTTGATATATTCTGTAGTATCCCGATCGCGGTCAATCTTAAACTCGCTGTTCGTTAACTGCTGATTAATTTGTTGGCCAATAGCCACCTCTTGTCGATCGGACATATTGGACAATTGAATAACTTGAATGCCTCGAAAAATCAGTTCAGGCAAAGAAAATGCTTGAGTTGGTTCCGGGGAAACCATCCCAATACCCGCAGCCACAATCAGGGACATAAACAGATAAATCCCCCGGCCACAAGTACGCCGGCAAGTCAACCAAAAACTTTTTAACATGAGTGATAGGTGCCAGAAGTTAGATAAAATTGTAGGAAAAACTCGAAAAGTCACTAAATAGGCAGACGTAATTTGAGGCTGCTTAGTTGCTATTCTAGCTTTTTGTCAATTTTTAACGTTGCCACCAGCTTCTGGGCGATCGAGCCAAGGCTAACCAACCCCCGTCAACTGCCTTCTGGGTTAAGTGCCCCAATCATGCGGATTTTGGGCGATCGTTGTGGTAATATCTTTTAGCTTCAGGACTTACGCATCAATAAAGTATGTCATTGCCAGCGGTAGCTCAGCAATAGCAGCATCTGTTTTTCATCGATGTCTGTGTAAGTCCTGAGCTGTAAACATACTCCTGTCGCTATCAGTATAATAGGCGATTATGAAAATTTTGGATTCTCAAGGCCGACTGTTCGGCAAACTCAGCATTCTAGACGTAGCTGCCGCTCTGATCGTACTGCTAGTTGCAGTCGGAATCTTTTTCTTTCCCGGCACTTCTGGCGGTTCCGTCGCCCAAGTCGGCACCAGTGTCAAACCTGTAGAGATTGATGCAATTGCGATCGGTCTCAAAGGAACAAACGTTCAAGATTTGTTCAAACCAGGTGATAAAATCAATGTGGTGATCCGCAATCAACCCTCCGGTCAGATTACCATCAAATCTGTCAAAACCCTCACCAGAACCCTAGCAGTTCCTCAGCCCAACGGCACTCTGAAAGCTCTCCCAGATCCCAGAGAAGAAGAAGCCTTTAGCAAAAATATGATGTTTACCCTAGAGGGAAAAGGTCAACTTACTGAAAATGGCCCGGTTTTAGGTAATACGAAAGTCAAAATTGGCACTACGCTAGAGCTTGAAGGCAACAAGTACATTTTCAACGCCAGCGTTATCGACGTGCGAGTAAAAGAATAATTAGTAGTCAGTAGTCAGTAGTCAGTAGTCATTGCTAATGGGGAAGAGGGAATTCATATTCCTTCTTCCTTCTTCCTTCTTCACCCTTCCGAAAGCAATTTTAAGTATTGCCTAATTAAGCCAATCGTGACAGCGGGAATTTCTAACTGCGGAGTCAAACCTACGTTTTCCAGAGGTTGAAAAACTTTGATTGCTTCGGGGTTGAGATTTGCCAACCGCTGGCCGATATCGGGCCCGGTAAACTGCGATTTTTCTCCCCAAATAATCGCTGTCGGCGTTGTTAGCTGAGTGATGTACAGCGACAAATCAAAGCACAAATCTCCCCGCACAAAAGACAGGGCTGCATATTCTGCATTTGGTTCCAAAGCAGATTCGAGGTAAGCATCAACAATTTCTTGGTAAACGCGACGCGAATCGGCAAATTGTCGTTGTTCTAGGAAGCTACGGATGCCGCCGTCTGTGGCGATGCCGGTGCTGTAGAGCAATTTGTCTAAAATCGGCGTGTTGACTAGCTTAGCGAAGAAACTGCTGCCGTAATCTTGTCCGAAGTCCGACAAACCGCTGGGTATGGTCAAAATTAGGGATTTGAAGAGATCCGGCCGTGCGATCGCAGCTCGAATCGCGATCGCCCCTGTCAGCGAAGAAGCAATCACCTCTGTCGGACTGCCGCAAGTTTTTTCTAGAAATTCGATCAACGTTGTGATATAATCTTCAACCTGATAATTTCTTGCCGGATGTTCCGATCGCCCCCAACCGATTAAATCAGGTGCTAAAATTCGATATTCTGCCGCAAAAGCCGGATAAACTTTCGACCATTCGTAGGCACTCGACCCGCCGCCAAAACCGTGAAAAAATACTAAGTTCGGCTTATTTTCCGAAGTTGAGGTCGGCAACCCCATCCAAGGCATTTTTTCAGCAGTGTAGTAGACCATTCTGCCGAGAGAAGTAACTATTGATCGCTGACCGAAGCCGAGGGGTACAAGCATAAACTAACCTCAATCGCTGTTATATTTTAGATTCTTTTCCGTCGCCCCGTCTCTGTTTAAAAAACTTGCAAAGCTGGTGGCGTTTTTGTAAAGATTGAGTAATGATTTAAATCTATTTTAGTACAGGTGAAGCGTGAAACTACAGACAGCAAGTAAGTTTTGCGATTTGGGCAATTCGGCTGTGTAGTTATCCTTACCCTTGCAAACTACCGCCGATCGGAGATAATAGCAAAATGATGGGTAAGACCCCTCAACAAAATAGAGTCTGTTCGCCAACCCCGAAAGCAGGCGCTCGGAAAGGAGGACTATTAGAACTCGCTTTCAGGCAGGCGGCAGGTTTGCCGACGCTCGCCAATCACAAATCATTAATCACGATATTTTGCGGAGCAGTGGCTTTTGAGGTCGAAAGTCTTTGTTGGAGGGCGGGCGATGGGGTTTCAATTCCTAATTGCAGGTTTGGCAATCACGGGCCTCGCCGTTATCAATTCCAAAACAGAAGAAACAACTAATCTCAGGGAGGTCTACTAAAATGCAACTGCTCAGAAAACGGGATCGCGAGGGTTTTATGGTTGATGCGAAAAGTCTTCAATCTGACGGGTTAGCAGAATTTGACACAGCCTGTCGAAGCATGGATTTAAACGGCAAAAAGTCTGTTGTCGCCACTCCAGAACGCTCAGGCGCAGGGTCAGAGGTGCGATCGCGCGCCACGGTACCTGCAATCGTCCGCGTAGCTTTAGAAGACTTGAAATGCTTTGAAGTAGTAGAACACCAGTTTGCACATTGGGGGGTGACTTTTAGCAATGCAGTCGCCATCCAACCTTCAAACCCAGCGTTTTTCACGGGTTCTGGAGCAACAGTGTTAATGGGGGCACCCAAAAGCGGACTGATAGAAGTAACTTTTAAGTATCCAGTTCGCTGGGTGTCAGGACTTGTCACCAGTTCGCGACGAACTGTTTTATCTGCTTGTGACATTGACGGCAACCCAATTGTTCAGGATGAAATGCCGGCGCCCAATCTGGTGGGGTCTAATTCTCCGATCGCCCCTAGGGCTCCCCTGCGCGTAAAAGCTCCGAATATTCATAAAATTACTTTTTACGCTTTTGACGGTCAGCTAATAGTCGATGACTTGATTTTTGGATTTTAAAGCCATGCCATAAGTAGCGTCCCAAGTCTGCAAACCTTCGAGAAGGGCATTGCGGACTAAAGCTTCTGGTTCCCGACTCAGCATCAGGCGAAAGCACTCGGCAGCGCGGGAACGGGCGATCGAACTTTTGACAGAGCTCACAGGACCAAACCCACCCTGATTAACCAAATCGGTCATTTGTCGCACTGCAATCAAACGCTTCACGGGGTCAGCATCAGTCAAATCCGCCAAGATGCGATCGAGCGCCACTTCATCTTTTGCTGCCCCCAGACTCAACCCTTGCCGCAGCAACAGCCCTGCAATCGCGATCGTACCCAAATTCTGCAAAATTAGGCTCAAAGCCATCCAGGGGCTCTCGGAGTCCGCCCAAATTGCCAAACTCATGTAAGCGCCCAAGGTAGCAATGCCGCCGGTGCCGACGGCTAAAACGAACCGACGGTTCGGGCCCTCCCAAAATTGCTCGCCTTTTGCCCGCAGCAATTGCCAGTCCCACGACTGCCCTCGGTAAACCAGCATCATCGCTGCTATCCCCAGGCCCGTGGAAAACAGTAATTCACTGTTCCACCACCCCCAAACTGCTGCCAGGGTGACAACTGCCAGCCAACCTTTTGATCGAGTCAAACTCTCTAGCAGCCACTTGAGAAACGCAGTAGAAACCACAGGCGATCGGGCCCACTCGCTCTTGCCATCTAGCCTCCAGCGTCTTGTTGCGGCAGTCCGGCCTGTGGCTGTTGCGGTTCCCGGCGGGCGATCGTCCGAACTAAATTCTCTCAAAGCTTGACCATCAGTTATTTCTAAAGACAGGTCGCTCAAGGGGAGATTACCGAGTTCCAAAGTGCGATCGGACACTTTTACAGGCGATCTATTCAGCTTGGTTGTAGTTTTTTTAACTTGATTCATACTGACTTTTTTGAAAAATAACTTAAAGTTATCCAGGCTTTTTTAGCACTGATTTAGATTCTTGGCAAATAAGACTCTAAGCTTCTATGATACCGGAAATTCAACCCCGTGGCGAGTACCGCAAATGCGCTGAATTCCTAGAAATCCTTACCAAAAATAGAGCAATTGAAGATGGTTGAGAAAATCACGATAGGTTAACAGCGAATATTTCTGCATCACTCTTGAGACAGAATGGCGATCGGAGTTGGCATGATGGCCAAAAATCGAAATTTTTTTATTTCCAAAAATAGGGGAATTTTGAGTGATTCAATTCGTCCGCCAAGAAATGCACAACGAAAATTTAGCCTTTTGCCCGCAGGCCCGGACTCTCGCTGCTACCCCGGTGTCAGATGAGGCTGGGCTCAGCTTGACCAGCGGGACGAACCGCAGCCTCCGGGCGGGCCGAGAATCCAGACACAGACAGTATTGTTGGATAATTAGCAGGAGCATTCCTAAACTGCTAAGATTTTTGAATTAATGGGAGTTGAGGAAGCCCATCATCCGGGTTCAAACCGGTCAAGCAGCAAGGCAAACAACCGATAGATCGTGTTCGGCAATTGCGGAGGCTGGAAAAACAGCGGCTTTTGACCAAACTCAGACAGAACTGCTGCCCCAAAGTGTGTCTGCGGAGGTTAGGCTAGTGAAGAGAGGAAAAGAATAGTTACGATCGAGACTTCATTAGTCTACCTTGTAATTTATTGCTCAGTTGTCAAGCCCAACAGTTTTGCATTCTCGCGATGAGCGAGACTCTTGGCACTTCCAACAAGTGGGGAACTCGACCGTCAAAGAGCTTGGGTTTGATGGTAAAGCCCTTAGTAATATGTAAACACCTTATCGATAACTCGCCGGAACAATCTTGCAAGAAAACCCATGTCTAGTATGCACAACCAATTCACGGTTCACTTCTGGGGCGTTAGAGGTAGCATAGCGTCTCCCGGGGCAGAAACAGTACGTTACGGGGGCAACACGCCCTGTGTAGAAATGCGAGTGGGTGACAGTCGCCTAATTTTCGATGGTGGTACTGGATTGCGGGTTTTGGGACAAACTCTCCTGTCCCAGATGCCCGTAAAAGCTCATATGTTTTTTACTCACTCTCACTGGGATCACATTCAGGGATTCCCATTTTTTGTCCCAGCTTTTATTCCTGGGAACTGCTTTCACATCTATGGCGCTATTGCTCCTAATAAGGCTACTATCCAGCAGCGCCTGCACGACCAGATGCTGCACCCCAATTTTCCGGTACCCCTGCAAATTATGGGGGCAGACCTGAAATTTAACGATATAGAAGTGGGCAAACCGCTGGAAATCGGAGAGATTAAGGTGGAAACTGCTTTGCTGAACCATCCTGGGGAAGCTATAGGCTACCGCGTCAACTGGCGGGGGTATGCGGCTGCTTACGTGACTGATACCGAACATTTTCCCGATCGTTTAGACGAAAATGTGCTGTCTTTGGCTCAGGATGCTGAGGTGCTGATCTACGACGCTACTTATACCGATGAGGAGTATTATGCGGAGAAGAGCAGCAAGGTCGGCTGGGGACATTCGACTTGGCAGGAAGCGGTGAAGGTGGCAAAGGCTGCTAATGTCAAAAAGTTGGTGATTTTTCACCACGACCCCCTGCACAATGACGAGTTTTTAGACAGGGTGGGAGAACAAGTGGCTCAAAGGTTCCCGAACAGTTTGATGGCGCGGGAAGGTTTGTCGTTACAATTGTTGCCTCCTGATAACGATTTGTCTGAAGCGTCGGTGCAAGCGCCTCAAGTTCATGTCTGATGGATTTGAGATTGCCCGATGGTTCTGAAATCTTGAGGTGGGAAATCTCAAATTTAAGTTAGGGCTGACCTCAAAGGCGGATACAAGCCCCCGACTCCTCTCGTGGAAAACCAAAAAGTTTAGACCAAAGTTCAATCTCCCAGATTGCATCTGTGGAGTCAATCAAAAATCTAATATCTAACATCTAACATCGACGGGCGATCGCAATCTGGCTAAGTATGTCAAAATTTTAAGCGTGTGGGTAACTTCTTCTTGTACCGCTGCTCTGACTCCAACTTCTGTTGCCTTGGGAAACTTTGATGGTTTGCACCTAGGGCATCAACAAGTCGTGCAGCCAATTTTAAATCGATCGCCGGGGCCAAATTCTGCGACGGTTTTTGCGTCGGCAGAAAACTTGCGTTCAAACGCTGGCACAGATCAAAATTGGGAAAGCGAACCTCCGGCGACCTGCTACAACGACTCAGCAGCACCACCCGATGGAGCCGACAGCGGCCGTAATTATGATGGTTTGATAGGCCAGACGAAGGCAGAGGGGAACAGCCTCTCGGGTCGCGATTCTGATGGAGTTGATCGGCTTTACGGCACTGTGGTGACATTCGATCCCCACCCGCAAGAATTTTTTACGGGTCAACCGAAAAAACTGCTGACGCCTCTGGCAGAAAAGGTAGAATTGCTCGCAGCAATGGGCGTCGAGCAACTTGTGCTGCTGCCGTTCGATCGAGAATTGGCGGCCTTGACTGCTTCTGAGTTTGTCGAGGAAATTCTGGTGCGACAACTGCAAGCGAGTCGAATTAGTGTGGGGGTGGATTTTCGGTTTGGACGGGGACGCGCTGGGACGGCTGTGGATTTGCAGTCGATCGCCTCGGGTTACGGTATTGATGTTGCTCTTGTACCCCTCCACAATTGCGGTGAGGGCGATCGGATCAGCAGTTCTGCAATCCGCGAAGGTCTGGCATCCGGCGACCTCCCAAGAGCGAATCAGTTGCTGGGGCGACCCTACAGTTTAGTTGGGACTGTGGTTGGGGGACAGCGGCTGGGCAGGACGATCGGATTTCCTACTGCTAATATCGAACTGCCGCCGGAAAAATTTTTGCCACGTTTTGGCGTGTATGCGGTGCGAGTCTGGCTGAAGCATGGATGGGAAAAGATGAAAGAGGAAAGTTCTTCCTATCAGCGGGAAAATCCCAAATCTCTAATTCCGGGTACAGCATCCAATTTATCTTTTGTCAATGGGGTGATGAATGTTGGCTGCCGCCCGACAGTAGACGGGCTGCAACCCACTGTGGAAGTTCACCTGTTAGATTGGTCTGGGGATTTGTACGGTCAAACCTTGAGCGCGAGTTTGGTAGAGTTTTTGCGACCCGAACAAAAATTCGCTTCTCTGGATGCTCTCAAAACTCAAATTCAGGCAGATTGCGATATTGCTAGAAGCCTCTTAACTGCTAAAGTCTAATAATTATGTGATCTAGAACGGGCGATCGGTTTAAAAAATGGTGCAAGATGAGTCAGACTAAATTCTAGTTGTACAAATCCGCAGTCCGCAAGGCAAAGACTCAAGATTTTGGCAATTTGATGTTTGATCCACAATTAGCAATTAGCAATTAGCAATCAGGGATATGAGACAACATATTGAGCGGCTCAAACAAAATCTAAGCAAAACTATGGTCGGCAAAGCGGATGCTATTCGCTTGGTTCTGGTAGCGGTGCTTTCGGGCGGCCACGCGCTGCTGGAAGACGTGCCGGGTGTGGGAAAAACACTGCTGGCGAAGTCTTTGGCGCGATCGATCGATGGGAAGTTTCAGCGGATTCAGTGCACTCCCGATTTGTTACCGACGGATATCACGGGTACTAATATTTGGAATCCGCGCAGCGGAGAGTTTGAGTTTTTGCCCGGGCCAGTTTTTGCTAATGTTTTGCTTGCCGATGAAATCAATCGGGCGACGCCGCGAACTCAGTCAGCTTTGCTGGAAGTGATGGAAGAAAAGCAGGTGACAGTAGATGGAGTTTCTCGAAATGTTCCGGCGCCGTTTTTTGTGATTGCGACTCAGAACCCGATCGAATATCAAGGCACTTTTCCGCTACCGGAAGCCCAGATGGATCGGTTTACTTTGTCTCTGACTTTGGGCTATCCCGCTGCGTTGGAAGAGTTGCAAATGTTGGAACGGCTTTCTGATAGTTTTGCAGTGGAAGATTTGCAGCCTTGTATTTCTTTGGAAGAAGTGCAGGAATTGCGCCGTTTGTGCGCTGCGGTGAAGGTGGAAGGCTCTTTGAAACAGTATATTGTAGATTTGGTGCGATCGACGCGGGAGGATGAGGAGATTACTTTGGGGGTGAGTCCCCGGGGTGCGGTGGCTTTGCACCGGGCGTCCCAGGCATTGGCGTTTATTTCGGGGCGGGATTTTGCGACCCCGGATGATGTGAAGGATTTGGCGCCGCACGTACTTTCTCATCGGTTGATTCCGGCGGGGGGAAGGAGGGCTAAGACAATTGTTGACAAGTTGTTGCGATCAGTTCCTATTCCTTAAAAAGTTTGTAAATAGGTTGCTCTAATTAAAGAAACAGGCATCTTGCCTGTTCCACAAAGAATTACAGCTTAATTAAAGGAACAGGCAAGATACCTGTTCCACAAACAATTAATTTTCCTGTGGGGTGGGCATCCTGCCCGCCCTTGAAAGACTTATTAATAATGGTGCAAGATGTCAGTTAATAAATAGGTTTTGCACCATTCTCAAACAGCGCCACTAATTTTTTTGCCTCTAAATCTACATTGTGTTGTTGAGCCACCCGTTCTGCTCCTGTTTTCCCCATTTGTTCTAGCTTTTCTAAAGGTGCTTCTAATACCGCGCGCATCGCTACCGCTAATGCTTCTGCGGAACCGGGAGGTACTAACCAACCGCAAACACCGGGTTCTACCAACTCCGGGATGCCAGCAACATAAGTGCTAATTACAGGCCGATTGAGAGCGAGGGCTTCCATAATTACGACGGGCAAACCTTCAGCAAAACTCGGCAATACCATTGCCCGTGAAGCTAAAATCTCTTGCTGAACTCGATCGCCACTGGCCCAGCCGGTAATTTCTATATGATTTTGCAGGCAGAGTTGCAGAATCTGCTTTTCAATATCCGATCGCAGCGGCCCGTCTCCTACCAGTACCAACTTAAACTCTAAGCCTTGAACAGCTAGCAAGTGAGCAGCTTCTAGCAATAACAAATGACCTTTTTGTTCGCTGAGCCGCCCAACGCAAGCTAAGCGGGGTGCTGCGGGTATGGGGACGTAGGGTGCAGCTAAAAATGCAGCATCTACGCCGCAGTGTATGACGTGAATTTTTGACCAAAAAGTGCGATCGCACCACCGAAAAAGCTGACTTTTACCGAAGGAACTAACTGCTGCTACAAAGGTCGATCGCTTAATTTTTTCGTCTAAGGAAAGAAGTGTCGCTTTATCGAATTCTTCAGGGCCGTGAACGGTGAAACTGTAAGTGGGGCCGCCAAGCACGCGGCACAGCATTGCGACTGTTGTGGAATTTGTCCCGAAGTGAGCGTGAACGTGTGCTGTACCGGACTCTGCAAACCAATTTAAAAGAATGCAAGCTTCTGCTAAATAAGCTAGATGCAGCAAAATCCCCCGTTCCGAGTGCCAGCCAACTTTAAACATTAACCGCACAGCTTCGATGAATCGAATTGGTCTAGTGGTGGCAACGCGAAGCAAACCCCACGCTAACCCCTGTACACCAACTCCTAAGATTACTTTAGTCAATTCTTGCTCTAGTTTGTCGGCCCCATCAACGAGTTCTGACTCGCAGGATCGGATCGAAAAACGTGCGACTTTCATGCCGCAATTTTCTACCGCTAGGACTTCTCTGCGGACAAAGCTGTGGCTGACTTTGGGATATTGGTTGACTAAATAAGCGATATTCATGAACGGGGAGAAAATTTTACGGTAAAACTTAGATTAGTTTAGCCTTTGGTTGCAGTACGTGGGCAAAAAATTTAGCTGATTTGTTGAGCTTATTTGAGCAGGGGCGAAGGGCGATCGCTTTTGGTGGGATGGCGGAAGTGACAGCGGGGCGATCGCTATTCCGGCGAGAGGAAATCAATCCACACATTTTACATTTTTAATACAATAGTTAGGACTTTTTTTAGGTAGTAGTCACAAACCCTTGATTTTCCCGCGATCACATTGATAACCATCAAAGCCTTTTTTTAGGGTTCCCAATCAAAAACTGTCTGAAGTATTTTCATATGCAAACCACTCCCAATCCGGTTTAACAGCACCCTGTTTACCTCAATAATTAGTAATTATTCAACCTGCAATTCCATCTAATTTCCTATTGTCACCTAAATTTTCCCGAAAATCACCAGCCCGAAAAATAATCGCCCAAATCCCCAAAAAACCAGCCACTCTCGCAACTCTCACAACTCCCCCAACTCTCACCACCAAAGATTTTTCTGAGGCGACTTGCTCTCCATCTACCCAAGATGACAGCAAATAAGGTAAAGTAAACGGCACAAGAGTCTAGAACTCTCCAACGACCGCAACTCGGCAAACCCGCCCCTGACCAGCAAAACTCGCCAGTACAGGCGGCATTAACCGCTAACCGTCAACCCCTAACAACCCAGAAAAATGCAAACCTACTACTACGTTTTAGCCAGCCAACGCTTTTTGCTAGAAGAAGAAGCCCTAGATGAAGTGTTTAAAGAAAGAACTCGCAACTACAACGAACAAGAAAAACAAATAGACTTCTGGCTAGTCAAACAGCCCGCTTTCCTAGAAGCACCGACAATGGCACAAGTTAAAGCAAAATGCCCTCAGCCAGCCGCCGCTATTATTTCTACCGATCCAGTCTTCATCACCTGGTTGAAACTGCGATTAGAATATGTACTGACAGGTGAATTTCAAGCACCGTCAGCAACTATTCCCGATGCCCTCGCATCCCTACAGACAGCATGACTAAAATAGCAAAATATCCGACAAAAAAACTAACAACAATTAGGGGTAAATTGTACAAATTTATTTTGTCTCTCCCCCTATTTTCTGCTACTTCAATCGCAGTTTTGGGATTGACAATTTTATCTAGTTCTGTTAAAGCTCAATCGAGCTGCCAACCGCCTCAGCCCGATGAATATCTACTGTTAATTGTCACCAGAACACCCGAACAGCAAGAAAGAGCAAAACGCTCTTTCCCGGGAAATACTAACAACACAGTTTGTCGGTACATCAATGACACGGTGACGCGAGTTGGTGGCTTTCGCGACTCGCAAATCGCCAGCGATTGGGTTAAATACATCGAAGATGTTGTTGGATTGCAAGCTTACGTAGTACGATCGCCCGCAGCGGCACTGCCCCAAAATTTGCCAGTCTACAACCCTCAGCCAGCACCAGGTTCTGAACCAATCACCAATCCTTCAACCGGCAATCTTGCCTTCAATCCCCAACCCCTCGGCCCTGGTTATGCAGTGTTAGTCGATTACTTCAACCAACCGGAATTAGCCGCCCAAGTCAGGGAAGCATTAGGCACGCAAGTAGGCTTAGCTTCCTACGGCCAGCGTCCCTTTTTATTCGTCGCTTATACAGCGGATCAAAACGCCGCTACTGCTGCGGTAAAAGCATTGAGCGATCGAGGTTTTTGGCCGATGTTAGTAGACAGCCGCCGAGTTACCGTAATTGCTCCCGCTGTTCGCTAAAAGATAAAAATTTGCAATTAAAATTGCTTCTTGTAAAACAAAGTCCGCCTAAGCGGACTAATAACAATTATTGTTGTTGTTGGGACTCTAGCGGGCTGCTTCCTAGCTGACTTTCGGCCCGCTTTTTTGCTTCCATTGCGGCTCGGTAATCGGGGTTGTAGCGAATTGCTTTGTCATAGGAGGCGATCGCATCTTCGTATCTTTTTACCGCCACAAGCGCATTGCCGTGGCTGTACCAGGCTTCCGAGTAGTCAGGCTTGACATAGACAGCTTCATTGTAAGATACTAGCGCATCTTCGTACCGCTTTAAATTGGACTGAGCATTTCCTCTATTGTACCACGCTTGATACTCTTTCGGGTTTAAATCTAAGGCTCTGCTGTAACACTCAATTGCTTGTTCATACCTCCGCAATTCGTGGTAAGACCAGCCTAAGTTATACCACGCTTGATAATAATCCGGTTTTAATTTAACAGCTTTTTCGTAAGCTTCTACCGCTTGTTCATGCCTCCGCATTTTCAGCAAAGCGATGCCTTTACTGTACCACCCTTGATAAAAATTTGGCTGAAATCGCACGGCTTTTTCGTAGGCTTCAAAAGCTTCTTGGTTTTTGTTTACTTCTAGGAAAACATTGCCTAAATTGTACCAAGCTTCATAATTATCGAATTTGATTTCAACTGCTTTTTGATAGGATTCTAAGGCTCGATCGTACTGTTTTAATTTTTGGTGAGCTTGTCCCCGATTGTACCAGGCACGGTACAAATTGGGCTGAAATTTTACAGCTTTTTCGTAGGAGACGAGCGCTTCTTCGTACCGCTGCGAATCTAACAGAGTATCGCCTCTGCCTTCCCACGCTGCGGCATAGTCGGGCTGGATTTTCAAAGCGTTATCAAAAGATGCGATCGCCTCTTGAGACTGTTGCAACTTATCCAAAGCATAACCGCGTCCCGTCCAAGCTTCCAAGTATTCCGGCTTTAATTCTATGGCTTTATCATAAGCTGACTGCGATTCTTGGTATTTTTTCAATTCATATAAAGTTTTGGCTTTTTCCTGCCAAACTTCCGCGTAGTCCGGTCTGAGAGTTATTGCTCGCTCGTAAGCTGCCAGAGCTTCTTCAAAGCGGCTTAAATTGTAAAGAGTATTGCCTCGGTTATATAGGTCAGTTGCATTGGCAGAATTAAAAGTATTTACACCATAAATTGATGCTAAGATAGTGACGCCTATTAAACTGGCTATCGACAATATTTTTAAATACAGTTTTTTTCGGGGTTTTACAGGCTTATTCGCAGCAGCAACCGGAGGTAATACAGGAACTGTACCGCTGAAAGAATCTTTCAATTGTTTAATAGCTTGCAGCGTTTCGCCGGCACTAGAATAACGCTGGCGAAAATCGTACTTGACCATCTTATCTAAAATCTTCGCAAATTCAGGACTGACTGATGTTTTGTCCTGCCAAATAATTTCCTCTGTATCGGGGTTTCTTGGCATTTGGTGAGGATTTATACCCGTGAGGAACTGAATTGCGATCGCACCGACGGCATAGATATCGCTGCTGAGTTTCGGGTTGCCGTGAGCTTGTTCGCTGGGCATATAACCGGGAGTACCGATGCTGACACTCAAGCTATTTTTGGGCTGAGGAGTGGTGATTTGAGTAGTAATTTCTTTAACTGCGCCGAAGTCAATTAAAACTAATTTTCCGTCTCTATCTCTGCGGAGGATATTGCGGGGATTGACATCGCGGTGAATCACATTTTGCTGGTGTACAAAGTCTAAAATTTCGAGAAGTTCCTGCAATATACAAATGACTTGATCTTCCTGCATGACTCCCGCATTTCCAGGGGAAGGGGGCGTAATTTCTTGACTTAAATCGTGACCTTCTATAAATTCTTGAACTAGATAAAACTCTTGATTCTCTTCAAAAAAAGCAAAAAGTCGGGGAATGCGATCGTGATTTCCCAATTTGTACAAAACTTGTGCTTCGGTATCGAATAAACGTCTTGCTACCTTTAGAGTTTCCGGATCGGTTGCGTGAGGTTTAAGCTGCTTGACGACGCAGAGGTGATTGCCTGGTAGCTGCTTATCTTCAGCTAAATAAGTTTGAGCAAATCCGCCGCCTCCCAAGTGACGGATAATACTGTAGCGATTGCTGAGTGTTATTCCAAGCATGAAATTCACCTAATATTTCCTAGTCGTTTGGAGAATTAGCTTCCAACCAAGCTGTCACATCTTCCGCATTTGAAAATTCTAACATGGCCTCTCTCAATTTTTTAATTGGTCGAACCGCAACTGGGGAGTTTGAATTTTAATACAATCAATTTTAGGGTGAAATCTCTTGTGCAGTTATTCAATCATTAATTTAGTTCCATCAGTTTTTGCTGTATTGTACAAAGCTAGCTGGTCTAATGCCTGCCGATTTAGAACTTAAATTGCAATAATTACAACAGAGGTATCGTTGTTGAGTTTTGCGATCGCATTTAAGTAGCTATCTTTGGTTTTGATGTAAGGTGCGCGGTGCGAACTTTACTGTGACAGTCTGTTTGCTTTCTTTCTTGTTCCCTCCCCTTAGTAAGGGGAGGGTTAGGGTGGGGTTCTAGATTTTTGCTGGCATGGGGATGCTCCCACTCTAACTTAACTTTGAACCGATTTCAAAATTTCATCATCGACTGAAAAATCTATCTCAGCTTTGCCCCGTCCCGAAACTACATAATCATTCTGAAAAGAATCTTTCAATCCAGAAAGTAAGTCAAATTCTGGCTGCCAGTTAAGATCGGTAACAGCTTTATTAACTGAAGCAAAAAAGTGCTGCAATCGCATAGGAAAAGCTTTCTTTTTGCCGAAGTCAAATTGTTTCGGATCGTAGTGTACAATCTTAATAGCATCAGGGGATTTGCCTGCGGCTTGAATGCAGGCGCGTGCTAAACCGTCAAAGGTGACAAATCGATCGCCCGAAACGTTGTAAATTTGCCCGATCGCCCTTTCGTTACCCAAAACCGCCGCCATTGCTTTAGCCAAATCCTGACAGTGCCCCAACTGCGTGAAGTGCATCCCGTTACCGGGAATCGGAATCGGTCGATCGCGCACAATGCGATCGAAAAACCAAGCCTCTAAATCGTTATAATTTTGGGGGCCGTAAATGTAAGTCGGGCGAATCGAAGTCCAAGGCAAACCCGATGAGGCCAAGTAATTTTCGGTTTCGCATTTACCCAAATGCCGGCTTTTAGGATCGGTAGCGTCCCCTTCGATATGAGGCATTTGATCCGACTTCAAATAAACCCCCGCAGAGCTCATGTAAACAAAGTGCTGCACCCGCCCTTTAAATATTTCAGCTAAAGGCTTTGTATCGCTGAGTTCGCGGCCGTTGTTGTCAAAAACAGCGTCAAACTCGACCGTCGATAACTTTTCTTGCAGTTGTTCGACATTTGTGCGATCGCCCTGAATCTGTTTTACGCCCGCCACCGGTACAGGCTTGTTGCCCCGGTTAAACAACACCACTTCATGCCCTTGTGCTGCTAAAATCTTAGTAAGATAAACCCCGATAAACCGAGTACCGCCCATCATTAAAATTCGCATTATTTTCGATGCTCCTTACAGTTAGTGTAAATATCTTACAATAAAGTTATGCCTTACGGAAAAACCTGTTTTTTTAATAAAACACACATTAACAGCGATCAGCCCTGGTACAAAAAACCGGAACCCTTGACTTTTTGTGTACAAGTCATAGAAGTCAGTTTTGTGCTTTAATAAAGTGCGAACGCTCACAATAAACATATAGCAATCCCTAAGACGATTCACACTTTCTCACTTGCTGAAACCCTGGCTTTTCTTCCTTCTTCCTTCTTCCTGACATCCGTTACATAATCCGTTGCCGAACTTCCTTCTTCCATCCGCTATACTTTCAATTTGCCTAAAATAGCCCTATGCAAGTTCCCCGGCTGCATCCAGAAACAATCGAAGAAGTCAAACAAAGAGCCGACATAGTAGACGTTATTTCCGGTCGTGTCGTCTTGCGTAAACGCGGCAAAGAATTCGTAGGTTTGTGTCCTTTTCACGATGAAAAATCTCCCAGCTTTACCGTCAGCCCCGGCAAACAAATGTATTATTGTTTCGGCTGTGGTGCAGGTGGCAATGCTTTTAAGTTTCTCATGGAACTGGAGAAACGTCCTTTCAGCGAAGTAGTATTAGAATTAGCTAAAAATTATCAAGTCCCCGTCAAAACAGTCGAACCAGAACACCGACAAGAATTGCAGCGGCAAATTTCTCTGCGGGAACAACTCTATGAAATCTCAGCACTAACAGCCAACTTTTACGAACACGCTTTGCGACAAACCCAAGGAGAAGAACCCTTAGCATATCTCAAATCAGAGCGCCAGCTCAGCGAAGAAACTATCCAACAATTTCAATTAGGTTATGCACCCCAAGGTTGGGAAGCACTTTACAGTTATTTAGTAGAACAGAAAAACTATCCGGCGCAGTTAGTCGAACAAGCTGGATTAATTGTACCCCGAAAAAATGGCGGCAGCGGTTATTACGATCGCTTCCGCAATCGCATTATGATTCCCATACGCGACACCCAAGGCAGAGTCATCGGTTTCGGCGGCAGAGCTCTCGGCGACGAACAGCCGAAATACCTCAATTCTCCCGAAACAGAACTGTTCGACAAAGGCAAAACTTTATTCGCCTTAGATACAGCAAAAACAGCCATTAGCAAAGCCGATCGCGCAGTGGTGGTAGAAGGGTACTTTGATGCGATCGCACTTCACGCCGCCGGCATCTCCAACGCCGTCGCTTCCCTCGGCACAGCCTTAAGTTTAAACCAAGTGCGGCAGTTATTGCGCTACACTGACTCCAAACAAATTATCCTCAACTTTGACGCCGACAAAGCAGGAACTCAAGCAGCAGAACGCGCTATTGGAGAAATAGAAAAACTCGCTTATCAAGGAGAAGTGCAACTGCGGGTGCTCAACATTCCCGACGGCAAAGATGCCGACGAATACCTCAAAACCTACTCCCCAGAACAATATCGAGAATTGCTCGAAAATGCTCCGTTGTGGATCGACTGGCAACTGCAACAAATGCTCGTCAATCAAGATTTGAAGCAAGCCGATACTTCCCAGCAAGTTACCAAAAAAATCATTAATTTATTAACCAATATCACTGACGACAATCAGCTAGCACATTACCTGCAAAAATGCGCCGAAATTCTCAGTAAAGGAGATTTTAGACTTACAAAAATGATTGCTGAAAACTTGCTCAATCAAGTAGTCAGCGATTGGGCAAAGCGGCAGAGTCAAGACGAATCTTTAACAATGCCCCTGTTAATTAGAAACAAGCTAAAGCCGAACAAACAATATAAAAAGCAGCGTGCAAGCGGCGAAAACAAAAGCTCAAAATCCAGCTTATCTGCCGTAGCCCGCAGTCTTTTAGAAGAAGCAGAAGCGCAATTATTGCAGATTTATTTGCACTGTCCCGAATATCGCCAAGATGTCAGAGAAGCAATAGAAGCTAGAGACGTGCAGTTCAGCCTTTCTCACCACAGATTTTTGTGGCACCAGATTGTGAATGCTGAAATATTGCACAAAATGTCTTTACAAGTAGCGCCTTCAGAGTTAATATTGAAATTGCAAGATAGCTTCATTGAATATCCGAATCAACTAAATCAAATCTCGCATTTATTTCACTTAAATGAGTTCTCAGAAAGAAACGTTTATCGCGCACCTCTAGTCATTAGATCTGCCCTCGCCTGTATCGAGCAAATTATCAGCATGAAGCGCCGCCGAATTGCACTCAATATGTGGGAAAAAGCCAAGGCAGCTAGCAGTGGCGAAGAGGCTATAGAATATCACCAACTCTTCTGTGCCGAACAAGAATGGCTCAAGGAATTAGAGCGGCTGCGTCAAGTTAATTTTTACGATTTAACATCCGTGCCTTGGGGGTAATACCCTTTTAGATTTTAGATTGGGGATGACTGGTTCGATACAGGTTGGAAGCTTGCCTGCAGTTACATTTTTTTAACTGATATAAGTAATAAAGTCCTTACTAGAAGCCTGTTTGTACTAAGGACTTTATTCCTTTATTCAACGAGCCTTTTAATAATCGCAAAAAAGAGTTTCGCGAGTATCTCTACCTGTCACTGGATTAGTACCTTTTGCCACTTTACAAAGTTTTTCTATCATATCGTCTCGCAGCAGTGTATCCGTAAAATCTGCACCGTCAATGATAGCTCCTTCCAGCCTGGTATTGTAAGCGAAAGCACCCTCAAGGATAGCATTAGTTAAATTTGCTTTCATCATGCGAGCCAAATCTAAAGTCGCACCCGTGAAATTAGCGCCTTCTAAATTTGCTTCTTCCATATTGGCAGCAAAAAAGCTTACGCCGCGCAAATCTGCATTAGTAAAATTGCTGTTGCGAAGATTGGCTTTATTAAAGCTGTCGTCAGTTAGAACTTGGCCAGTAAAGTCAGCGCCGACTAGGATTTCTTTGTCGTGATCCAAAGCGAAAGCAGGTGCGGGATTAATGCCGATCGCCCCAGCGGCAATTACTGCTAAAATAACAAAACTCAGCAAGAAAGTATAAATATGTTGGCGAATTCGAGAAATCATCATACAAGTTCAAGCTAATGGGCAGTCGTGAAAGTTCAGAATTGAATTCTACCAGAAAGAGCGATCGCCCGCTCGCGACGGCTGACTCCAATTCCCCCCAATCCCCAAACTCTAGGGATATCGGCACATTGGGAGAAAACTTAGTCGCCGACTGGTTGCAGCAGCAAGGTTGGGAAATCCTGCACCGGCAGTGGCACTGTCGCTGGGGAGAGATTGACATCATCGCACTCGGAAGAGATGAAGAAAGCGAAATCAACAGAGGTAACGAAAATTCCCCATTCCCCATTCCCCATTCCCCATTCCCCATTCCCCATTCCCAAACATTAGCATTTGTAGAGGTAAAAACTCGCCGCCGGGGAAATTGGGATGCTGGTGGAATGCTGGCTGTTACCACCACAAAACAAGCCAAACTTTGGCAAACAGCCGAAATATTTTTAAGCACTCATCCAGATTTAGCCAATAATTATTGTCGCTTTGATGTCGCCTTAGTCAGGTGCGAACCTTCACAACAAAACAGTAAGCGAATATTACCAGCATTCACAGCAGCGAACTCTCAATCCGCCGTTACAGGAAACTACCGACTCACCCTGGAAGAATACATTCGCTCGGCTTTTAGCAATTAAAAATATATAATTAAAATTTAGAGGGTAAAATCTCAAAGCAATGCCACTAGGTAATTTTTAATGGTTAACTTGCCTAGGCTGTCGCCCATTTCTCTCTTGAGCTTTAACGGAGCTGAAAAAAGCGTTAAATCTTCTCCCGCTTTCCCCTTCTCTCCCTCTCCTGTTCTGTCATCACAGTTAATTTATATGCGTAGCAATCTAGGCCAGAGTTTCCGGGCAATATCCCAGACCCTTGACAAACTGCTGGCGAAACGCTTCAATTTCTTTGCGGTCAGGGCTGCCGTGACAAACCACTGCCACCTGGTATCGGCGCATCACGCTCAGCGGGGACTGTCCGGTTTCCAAACTCCACAGCGCCATTTGCAAGCGAATTTCAGGATCGTAAGGAATCCCGAGTTCGTTCATAAAAGCCCGAAAATCCCCGTGCATTTCGGGTGTTAAATATTGGCTCATTTTCACCTTTACCACCCAGCCGTCAATTTGGTGAATAACAGTGATAAATTGCAAGGGAAGATGATGAGCCGTGCGTAGGTAATCCACGACTCTCAGAGTAAGGCTAGTATTGGCGATGTAGTAGAGGTATTCCATAACGATCCTTATGAGCAAAGCTGATGCTACACCTCTATCCTCGCGGGCTATACCCGCGACCACAAGGGGAAAAGCACCCGACTTTGGATGGGGGTTTTTACCCAATTTGTTACCCAGTTGACAGATCGATCGCACAGGAATTCACTCGATGACAGAGATGGACTGGTCTTTGGACGGCTACGACTACGAACTTCCGCCCTCACGCATTGCCCAAAATCCCGTAGTGCCGAGGGACAGTTCTCGCTTGCTGGCTGTAGATTCTCCCAGCAGCCACCAACACCGGATTTTTAGGGATTTACCCGATTTGCTGCAACCAGGCGACTTGCTGGTACTGAACAACACCCGCGTGCTGCCAGCGAGGCTCTACGGGCACAAACCCAACGGCCCGGCTGTGGAGATATTGTTGATGGAAGAACGGCAGCACAACTGTTGGCTGGCTTTGGTCAAACCGGGGAAACGATTAAAGTTGGGAGCAAAAATTGAGTTTGATCCCATCGCCCCTGGCTGTGAGGACTCGAGCACAGCTCCTTGCTGTTGCCTTCCCGATGCCACGATGCCCCCCCATCGTCGTCGATTGACTGCAACAGTTATAGAGAGGGACGACGCAACAGGGGGACGGCTGTTAGAGTTTGACATCCCCACAGATGAGAATCTGGCGAAGTTTTTGGACGAATACGGCCACATACCCCTGCCGCCCTACATCGAAAATTCCCAAGCTTCAGCGGAACAGTACCAGACTGTTTATGCCGAGAGGCTTGGGGCCGTGGCTGCTCCCACAGCAGGCCTGCACTTCACCGAAGAATTGTTCAGCCGCTTGGAACAGCGGGGAATAGAAAAAACTTTTGTCACCTTACACGTCGGAGTAGGGACGTTTCGCCCGGTGGAGGTGACAGACGTGACGGCTCACAAAATGCACGGTGAATGGGTAGAAGTACCCCCCGCCACCGTAGAGAAAATCCGGGAAACTCAAGCCCGAGGCGGGCGGATTATTGCTGTGGGTACAACAGCAGTCCGAGCTTTAGAGGGAGCCGCCGCCGCGAGTGGCGATTTTTCCTTGCAACCTTTTTGCGGCCCGACCAATTTGTTTATCTACCCTGGTTACAAGTGGCGGGTTGTAGAGGGGATGATTACCAATTTTCACTTGCCCCGCTCTACTTTGATGATGATGGTAAGTGCGATGATTGGAAGGCCTCGGCTGTTGGATTTGTACCGAGAAGCGATCGAGCAACAGTACCGCTTTTATTCCTTTGGCGATGCCATGCTGATTTTACCAACAGCAAAAAAGGATTGATCGATCGGGCATCGGGTTCGCCCCATGCCCGGTATTCCGTTTCTATTCTTCCTCCTCTTCTTCATTGCCGGGATACACGAAGCTGTTGGAACGCCCAGTCAGAACAGATTTGCCCAGAGACAAAGCTTTCTGAGCTGCCACTACAGCTTTGCGCTTCCATGTGGCCTTACGCATATTCTTCTTGGATTTGGAGGTTTTCTTCTTAGGGACTGCCATGACGCTAAATACTTTCTGCTTATATAGACAAACAAACATTCTAGCCGATTTTGTCGGCAATGCTTACTCAAAAAACGGCAATAACTGCTCACCAACCAATATCAAGTAGTAGGGTGCGTCAGCGATTAGCTTCTGGAAAAATAGACAAAATCCCCTAGAGCACGCACCCGCAGCAGCTAAAGTTCGTGAAAGTGGTAGATCACGACGCCCGTTACGGCATCGTTCTCGATACTCACATAACCCGTTTTGAGCATTGCCGTGAAAGCCTCTTCCACTTCGGCAAAAGTAGCGCCGGTTGCCATCACCCCTTGGGTGACAGATAATCTTCCGTTCTTGGTATAAGCTGCCTTCAGGAGTTTAACCCCTAACTGGTCTGGAGTTGGCTTGGGATATGTCGCGGCGATCGCCCCGCTGACTGGATATAGCGGTATACCTTCGCGAGATACGCCGAGTTTGCCCCTGAGACTGGCATTGCGTTCGTCCACCATGTTCGGCAGCAGCAGCAAGTCAAACAATTGCCCAAACCCAAACAAACCAAAGGTAAACAGCCACAGCAAACCACTACCAATCTTGCCGTTGTAGAGGCGGTGGAGTCCGAAGGGGCCGAAAAAACAAGCTGCCCATAAAAGGTAACTAACACCTAAATTGCTCATTTTCTGACCGTCCTGCCTGATTATTCTAGAATTGGAGTCCCTCTATACATTTTGTACTTTCTATGCGGTGTTTAAACAGCTTGACAGGGGAATTTATTTGTGTGGTAGCCTAATAAACTGACAAAAGGCAGAATTTGGTTTCCCAATACCTTGTCTGGAAGCCCATGAGTAATTTTGCGTAGCAATTCTTAACGCCAGCAACATATTTGCGCGGGCGAGAGCTTGGTAAACTGGAGGGCGTGGAAATTACAGCAGCTTAGAACTGGATTCCACACGGAGCGCCAAACCGAGCGCGCCGCCAGCGCTGGCCGGACATACACGAGCGCGATCGCCCGCAGTACCCGACAATGGAAACAAGCGAGTAGTTATAAGCAGAAATCCAATAAACATATGGTAGATTCCCTCAAAAAACCCACTTTTGAAGAACTGCGGCCGGGAGTGAAAGCCCCAGCCAAAGAAACTATTCTCACGCCGAGATTTTACACAACAGATTTTGACGAGATGGCCAAAATGGACATCTCGGTAAATGAAGCCGAACTAAAAGCAATTATTGAAGAGTTCCGCGTTGACTACAACCGCAACCACTTCGTGCGTGATGCCGAGTTCGATCAATCTTGGGAACACATCGACGGCGAAAAGCGCCAGTTGTTCATTGAATTCCTGGAACGCTCTTGCACCGCTGAGTTTTCTGGCTTCTTGCTCTACAAAGAGTTGGCACGCAAGCTCAAGGACAAAAATCCAGTGCTGGCCGAAGGTTTCTTGCTGATGTCGCGGGACGAAGCGCGGCACGCCGGATTCCTCAACAAAGCCCTGTCAGACTTTAATTTGTCCCTGGATTTGGGTTTCTTGACAAAGAGCCGCAGTTACACATTCTTTAAGCCGAAGTTTATTTTCTACGCGACTTACTTGTCGGAAAAGATCGGTTATTGGCGCTACATCACCATTTATCAGCACTTAAAAGCCCATCCTGAAGACCAGATTTATCCGATTTTCCGATTCTTTGAAAATTGGTGCCAGGATGAAAACCGCCACGGAGATTTCTTTGATGCGGTGATGAGAGCTCAGCCTCAGATGTTGAACGATTGGCGCGCTAAGCTTTGGTGCCGTTTCTTCTTGCTGTCAGTGTTCGCGACAATGTATCTCAATGATATCCAACGCGCTGGTTTTTATCGATCGCTCGGTCTCGATGCTCGCGAATACGACATTGAAGTGATTAAAAAGACCAACGAAACAGCAGGCCGCGTATTCCCCGTCATGCTGGACGTGAACAATCCCGAGTTTTATGAAAGGCTGGATGTTTGCCTCAAGAACAATCAGAAGTTGACTGCAATTGTTGCTTCTAATACTCCGAAATTCTTGCAGTTCTTCCAAAAATTGCCTTTGTATCTCTCGAACGGCTGGCAGTTGTTGAAACTTTACTTCATGAAAACAATTGAATCACCTTCTGTACAGGGCGCTGTGCGTTAAGTTTTGATTTTTCATCCTCTGTGACGGCGGTTCTGCGACAAGCGGAGCCGCTTTTTTTTGGTATCCAGATTCACCGCAAAAAGTTCTCGCCAGAGTTACACTCGCCCGGAATGGGAATTGATGCTGGTTTTTTTTATAAAATTTATCGCCATTCCCCTTGAAGGTTAAAAGCCGCCCAATAATAGGGAAACTTCCACTTTTCCTGCTTCAACATTTCCAGTTGTGCCGCCCTCAATGCCGCCGCTGGCGTTAACCCTTTTTGCAGCATTCCCTGATAGAAACTCGACATTAACGTAGCCGTTCCTTCATCGTCCACAGTCCACAAACTCACCACCACTCGCTGAGCCCCTGCATACATAAATCCCCGTGTCAATCCTACCAAGCCCTCGCCTTGAATGTTCTGCCCCATTCCGGTTTGACAGGCACTTAATACTACTAAATCGGCTGCTAATTTGAGATTGAAAATATCAGTAATTCGCAGGAATCCGTTTAAAGGGTTGCCATTTTCATCTACCAGCGACATGACGATTCCCGACAGTTCCGGGTGATCGTTATTGGCGAAGCCGTGAGTGGCAAAATGAATGATTTTATATTGGCTTAAATTTGGGTTAGTGGCTGTGGCACGGCTGGCTGCAAAATCCAAAGATTCTGTGCGAGAATTAGCCGGGAATAACGCTTGAATAATCTGAGATTCTTGGCGAGTAAAGTTTAAACGCTCAAACTGTCCGGTCTTGTCGCCTCTGGAGCGACTTAAACCAGGATTTGCTGATTCTACCGCTTGCTGAGTGGTGACTGAAGAAGCGTTTTTAACTCGTTCATCCTTAGCGCTAAAAACTGGGTCGGCGAGTATGGCTAAACTCCGATTAGGAGGTTGCCTGTCATTGTAGTTTTGTCTTAAAATTCCCAAGGTGGAAGCTGAAGGCAGCAGCACGATTTCATGGTCTACTATTAAAGGCGGATTCCCATTTTCACCGGATTTCCCGGGGAGCGAAAGGGCAGCAAAGGGGATGGAATTCAAAAGGCCATCACCAACAATCAGCAGGCGCTTTTGACCGAGTTGGGCAGCAACGGGCTGTAAGATAATTTGACTGATAGCATCGTTGGCTTGGGCGATTTGATTGGGGCTGTGTCGGGAACTTGGAGCGGAGACAGCATCGCGGAATTTTCTGGCATTTGTCTCGATGTCGGCAGCTTTTGGTAATTCATAAGTGGTGATGCTGGTTTTGGTGACAGCCCAGAGATAGCTGCGATCTTTCCCTAGAGAATACTGGAGTAAAATTGTCTGATCATCGAGGATTTGTTGTTGAATTTGTGCCAGCGTTAGAGGTTGGGGTTGGGTGAGGGCGGCGTAACGGGGGCTGGTGGTGCGGATTTGTGCTTGAATGTCCTGATATTGTGCTAGTAAAGTTTGCCGCTGTTTTTCTAATTCTGCTTCTTGGGCGGGAGTGTGGTTTGGGCGATTGAGAACTTCGATTCGCTGTTTTTCAAGGGCATTGAGTTGCTGTTGCACACTGCGTTCTCGCTGCAATAATTCAGGGGCTACACCTTGGCGAATATCGGCGTTTGCTTCTTGAAGAAGTTCGAGGAGGCTGCGGGCGCGGGAACGTTCGCTGGCTTCAAAGGCTTTGGTATCATAACCAGAATTGGGTTGCGTTTTGTGCAGTTGCATTAACAGGTCAATGTAGAACTGGTAAAAGTCCTGTACGGTGGCAAAGTAAGAGGTGCGGAGTTCAGGGCTGGCAATTTTGGTGCGGAGGCTTTCAATAATTTTGATGGAGGCTTCAATGTTAGTGAGGGCTTCCGTGAGATTGCCTTGAGCGCGTTTGGAATCAGCGATGTTGTAAAGCGTTGTAGCTTCCCCATTGCGCTCGCCTACTGCCCGAAACAGGGGAAGGGACTGGTTGTAATACTCTAGCGCTTTCTGCTTTTCTCCCAAATCATCGTAGACATTGCCGATGTTGTTGAGGATGGTAGCTTCCCCAGAGCGCTCGCCGAGGGCCCGACTCAGGGAAAGCGACTGGTTGTAATACTCTAGCGCTTTCTGCTTTTCTCCCAAATCATCGTAGACACCGCCGATGTTGATTAGGGTGGTAGCTTCCCCATTGCGCTCGCCTACTGCCCGAAACAAGGGAAGGGACTGGTTGTAATACTCTAGCGCTTTCTGCTTTTCTCCCAAATCATCGTAGATTCTGCCCATGTTGTTGAGGGTGACAGCTTCTCCAGAGCGCTCGCCGAGGGCCCGACGCAGGGGAAGGGACTGGCTGTAATACTCTAGCGCTTTCTGTTTCTCTCCCAATTGTGAGTAGACACTGCCGATGTTGTTGAGGGTGATAGCTTCTCCAGAGCGATCGCCTACTGCCCGAAACAGGGCAAGGGACTGGTTGTAATACTCTAGCGTTTTCTGCTGTTCTCCCAAACCTGAGTAGGCATTGCCAATGCCTATAAGGGTGGTAGCTTCTCCAGAGCGATTGCCTACTGCCCGAAACAGGGCAAGGGACTGGCTGTAATACTCTAGCGCTTTCTGCTTTTCTTCCAAAGTTAAGTAGACTTGGCCGATGTTGCTGAGGGTCACAGCTTCTCCAGGGCGATCGCCTAGGGCCCGAAACAGGGGAAGGGACTGGCTGTAATACTCTAGCGCTTTTTGCTTTTCTCCCAATTCTGAGTAGACTAAGCCGATGTTGTTGAGGGTCACAGCTTCAAGATAGCGAACGCCTACTGCCCGAAATAGGGGAAGGGACTGGCTGTAATACTCTAGCGCTTTCTGCTTTTCTCCCAAAGCTAAGTAGACTCTGCCAAGACCAAGGAGGCTAATTGCTTGCCCTCCATTGTCGCCCACGGCCCGACACAGCTTTAATGCTTCTTCAAATTTGGCGAGTGCTTGTCTTAAAGATTCCGCCGTCCCTTGCTCGTAAAGTTGAGCCCCTTCTGTCAAGGCTCTTTTAGCAGCAGCAGCCGGGTTTCTCCCGGACTGCTGCGATACCCATTGACTAATTTGAATCGCACTGGGTGCAGCCACCGCCGGGACTCCTAGCAAAATCAGAGCACTTACAGCGAGTCCGTAACGCCCCCAAACCCAAAGTGTGATATTCATAAATACCTGCTCAAAGAAGACCTTGTTAACCGGTATCATAGTCGATCGCAGCTTGTCAGGTGCGCTTTCCTTTCCTGCGTGCCGATTGCGTCGGGGGCATATTGTGCGATCGCACCCGCCGCTGCAGGTAGTGCCGCATTCTCCAAGCGCGATCGACCGCATCGGATTTGCCTCCGCGAAGGTTAAAAGTCATAATTGTAATTTTTACGCTATTCTCTACTCAGTATTTTTAAATTAGCGATCGCTCCCAAACCTAGCCTCTACTATTTTTTGATTTTTTATGAACGCCAACAAAAAACAATCCCACAAATCAATGTTTGTTTTTGCCCTGGGAATGCTCGGTGTGTTCCTCTTTTCCTTAACACTCCGATTTTGGGAACTAGAGCGATTTAACACTTTAGTAGAAGAAGGAAGAAGGAAGAAGGAAGAAGGAAGAATGTTGACTTTTGGCTGTTGTTCATGGCCAGCCCGATGCCCGATGCCCGTATAGGTTTTATCAGCAATTAATCAAACTTGATATCATAACGGTTTTTCATAAAATTTATCGCCATTCCCCCTGAAGCGTAAAAGCCGCCCAATAATAGGGAGAACGCCACTCTTCCTGCTTCAACATTTCCAGTTGCGCCGCCCTCAATGCCGCTGCTGGCGTTAACCCTTTTTGCAGCATTCCCTGATAGAAATTCGACATTAACTTAGCCGTTCCTTCATCGTCCACACTCCACAAACTCACCACCACTCGCTGAGCCCCTGCATACATAAATCCCCGTGTCAATCCTACCATCCCCTCGCCTTGAATGTTCTGCCCTAATCCGGTTTGACAGGCACTTAACACTACTAAATCTGCTGCTAATTTGAGATTGAAAATATCAGTAAGTCGCAGGAATCCGTTTAAAGGGTTGCCCTTTTCATCTATCAGTGACAAGATGATTCCCGATAGTTCCGGGTTAGTGCTATTCGCTAAACCGTGAGTGGCAAAATGAATGATTTTATATTGGCTTAAGTTCTGACTGGTTGCTGCGGCGCGGCTGGCTTCAAAATCCAAAGATTCGGTGCGAGAATTAGCTGGTACTAACGCTTGAATGATTTGAGCTTCTTGGCGAGTGAATTTTAAACGGCTCAACATTAAGTTATTGTCGCGACCAGAGCGGCTTAAACCCAGATTTACTGATTCTATTGCTTGCAGATTGGTGGCGGTTGACTGGTTTTTGACTCGTTCATCTTCCGGGCTAAAAACTGGATCGGCGATAATCGCTAAACTCCGAGTAGGAGGTTGTCTGTCACTGTAGTTTTGTCTTAATATTCCCAAGGTGGAAGCTGAAGGCAGCAGCACGATTTCATGGTCTACTATTAAAGGCGGATTCCCATTTTCACCTGATTTTCCGGGGAGGGAAAGGGCAGCAAAGGGGAGGTAATTGAGAATGCCATCGCCAACAATTAGCAGGCGCTTTTGACCGAGTTGGGCAGCAACCGGCTGTAAGATAATTTGACTGATAGCATCGTTGGCTTGGGCGATTTGATTGGGGCTGTTTCGGGAACTTGGAGCTGTGACAGCATCGCGGAATTTTCTGGCATTTGTCTCGATGTCGGCAGCTTTTGGTAATTCATAAGTGGTGATGCTGGTTTTGGTGACAGCCCAGAGATAGCTGCGATCTTTCCCTAGAGAATACTGGAGTAAAATTGTCTGATCATCGAGGATTTGTTGTTGAATCTGGGCCAGGGTTAAAGGTTGCGGTTGGGTGAGGGCTGCGTACCGGGGGCTAGTAGCGCGGATTTGTGTTTGAATGTCCTGATATTGTGCGATTAAAGTTTGCCGTTGTTGTTCTAATTCTGCTTCTTGGGTGCGAGTGTAGTTGGGGCGATTGAGAACTTCGACGCGCCGTTTTTCAAGGGCATCGAGTTGCTGTTGCACACTGCGTTCTCGCTGCAATAATTCAGGGGCGACACTTTGGCGAATATCGGCATTTGCTTCTTGCAGAAGTTCGAGGAGACTGCGGGCACGGGAACGTTCGCTGGCTTCAAAGGCTTTGGTATCATAACCAGATTTGGGTTGCCTTTTATGCAGTTGCATTAACAGATCAATGTAGAACTGGTAATAGTTTTGTACGGTGGCAAAGTATGAGGTGCGGAGTTCTGGGCTGGCAATTTTGGTGCGGAGGCTTTCAATAATTTTGAGGGAGGCTTCAATCTCAGTGAGAGCTTGGTTAAGATTACCATAGTCACGTTTGATAGTAGCAATACTATAGAGGGTAAGAGCTTCTAAGGAGCGATCGAGGGTGGCTTGACTCAGAGGAAGGGATTGATTGAAATACTCTAATGCTTTCTCTTTGTTTCCTAATTCTGCGTAGCTCCTGCCGATACCTATAAGGCTGTAGGCTTCTCTTTGGCGATCGCTTGCTTCCCGGCTCAAAGAAAGAGACTGATTGTAATAGTTTAGGGCTTTTTGTTGGTCTTCTAATTCTGCGTATATGTTACCAATGCCAGTGAGGGTGCGAGCTTCTCCAGAGCGATCGCCTACTATGCGCTTGAGGATAAGGGATTGGTTAAAATATTCTAAGGCTTTCTCTTTGTCTCCTAATTCTGAGTAGGCAATGCCAATGCTGGTGAGAGTGGTTGCTGCTGAGGAGCGATCGCCTAGAGTCTGGAAAATTGGAAGGGACTGGCTGTAATACTCTAAAGCTTTCTGTTGGTCTCCCAATTCTGAGTAGACATGGCCAATGCTGATTAGAGTAACAGCTTGCCCAGAGCGATCGCCCACAGCTTGGTTGATGGGAAGAGACTGGCCGTAATGCTCTAGGGCTTTCTGTTTTTCTCCCACTTCTGAATAGACAATACCTATGTAGTTAAGGGTACGAGCTTCTTGTTCGCGTTCACCTATAGCCCGGAACAATTTAAGGGACTGGTTGTAAGAGTCTAAGGCTGTTTGTTTCTCTCCCAATTCTGAGTAGACTCTACCAGCAGAAATCAGGGCGAAGGCTTCAACAGAGCGCTCGCCTATTTCTCGACTGAGGGGAAGAGATTGGTTGTAATAATCTAGGGCTTTCTGTTTTTCTCCCAAACCTGAATAGACATTGCCAACGACGATCAAGGTGAAAGCTTGCCAACGGCGATCGCCTATTTCCTGGCTCAAAAAAAAGGACTGATTGTAATACTCTAGCGCTTTCTGCTGTTCTCCAAATTCTGCGTAGATCATGCCAATACCTAGAAGGTTGTAGGCTTCTTTTTGGCGATCACCTATTACCCGGCTCAAAGAAAGGGACTGATTGTAATAGTCCAGGGCTTTCTGTTTTTCTCCTAAAACTGAGTAGACTCTGCCGATGTTGGTGAGGGTGACAGCTTCCCCTGAACGATCGCCTATTGCCCGACTCAGGGGAAGGGACTGGCTGTAATACTCTAGCGCTTTCTGTTTTTCTCCCAAATCTGAGTATACTTTGCCGATGCTGTGGAGGGTGGTAGCCTCCCCAGCGCGACCGCCCCCGGCCCGAAACAGCTTTAACGCTTCTTCATATTTGGCGAGTGCTTTTCTTAAAGATTCCGCCGTCCCCTCCTGGTAAACTTGATCCGCTTCTTTCAAAGCTCTTTCAGCAGCAGCCGCCGCAGGATTGCCCTCGGACTGCTGCGATACCCCTTGACTAATTTTTATCGCACTGGGTGCAGCTACCGCCGGGACTCCTAGCAAAATCAGAGCACTTACAGCGAGTCCGTAACGCCCCCAAACCCAAAGTGTGATATTCATAAATACCTGCTCAAAGAAGACCTTGTTAACCGGTATCATAGTCGATCGCAGCTTATCAGGTGCGATTTCCCGGACTGCGTGCCGGTTACATCGGGAGCATATTGTGAAATTCCGCCGCTGCACGTAGTGCCACACCCTCCAAGGGCGATCGACCGCATCGGATTTGCCTCCGCGAAGATTAAAAGTCATAATTGTAATTTTTACGCTATTCTCTACTCAGTATTTTTAAATTAGCGATCGCTCCCAAACCTAGCATCTACTATTTTTTGATTTTTTATGAACGCCAACAAAAAACAATCCCACAAATCAATGTTTGTTTTTGCCCTGAGAATGCTCGGTGTGTTCCTCTTTTCCTTAACACTCCGATTTTGGGAACTAGAGCGATTTAACACTTTAGTAGAAGAAGGAAGAAGGAAGAAGGAAGAATGTTGACTTTTGGCTGTTGTTCATGGCAAGCCCGATGCCCGATGCCCGTATAGGTTTTATCAGCAATTAATCGGACTTGATATCATAACGGTTTTTCATAAAATTTATCGCCATTCCCCCTGAAGCGTAAAAGCCGCCCAATAATAAGGAGAACGCCACTCTTCCTGTTTCCACATTTCCAGTTGTGCCGCCCTCAATGCCGCCGCTGGCGTTAATCCTTTTTGCAGCATTCCCTGATAGAAACTCGACATTAACGTAGCCGTTCCTTCATCGTCCACACTCCACAAACTCACCACCACTCGCTGAGCCCCTGCATACATAAATCCCCGTGTCAATCCTACCATCCCCTCGCCTTGAACGATCGGCCCCATTCCGGTTTGACAGGCACTTAACACTACTAAATCTGCTGCTAATTTGAGATTGAAAATATCAGTAAGTCGTAGGAATCCGTTTAAAGGATTGCCCTTGTCATCTACCAGTGACAAGATGATTCCCGATAGTTCCGGGTTAGTGCTATTTGCTAAACCGTGAGTGGCAAAATGAATAATTTTATATTGGCTTAAGTTCTGACTGGTTGCTGCGGCGCGGCTGGCTTCAAAATCCAAAGATTCGGTGCGAGAATTAGCTGGTACTAACGCTTGAATGATTTGAGCTTCTTGGCGAGTAAATTTTAAACGGCTCAACTGTAAGTTATTGGCGCGGCTAGAGTGGCTTAAACCGAGATTTACTGATTCTATTGCTTGGGGATTGCCGCTATTAGACTGGGTTCTGACTCGTTCATCTTCCGGGCTAAAAACTGGATCTGCGAGCATTGCTAAAGTCCGAGTTGGGGGTTGTCTGTCATTGTAGTTTTGTCTTAAGATTCCCAAGGTGGAGGCTGAAGGCAGCAGCACAATTTCATGGTCTACAATTAAAGGCGGATTCGGATTTCTACCGGGTCTTTCGGGGAGTGAGAGGGCGGCAAAGGGGAGGTAATTGAGAATGCCATCGCCAACTATCAGCAGGCGTCTTTGACCGAGTTGTGCTGCTACAGGCTGTAAAATAATTTGACTGAGCGCGTTGTTAGCTTCAGCAACTCGATCGGCAATGTTTCGGTAGCGCGGGTTAGTCACAGCATCGCGGAAATTGCGGGCGGCTTTTTCGATGTCAACCTGTTTTGGCAATTCATAACTGGTGATACTGGTTTTAGTCACACCCCACAGATAGCTGCGTTCTTTCCCTAGAGAATACTGGAGTAAAATTGTCTGATCATCGAGGATTTGTTGTTGAATCTGGGCCAGGGTTAAAGGTTGCGGTTGGGTGAGGGCGGCGTACCGGGGACTGGTGGAGCGGATTTGGGCTTGAATGTCCTGATATTGTCCTAGTAAAGTTTGCAGTTTTTGGTCTAATTCTACTTTTTCTGCGGGGGTATGATTGGGGCGGCTTAGAGTTTCGATTCGGCGTGTTTCTAAGGCATCGAGTTGCTGTTGTAAATTGCGTTCTTGCTGCAACAATTCCGGGGCGACACCTTGGCGAATATCGGCGTTTGCTTCTTGAAGAAGTTCGAGGAGGCTGCGGGCGCGGGAACTTTCGCTAGCTTGAAAGGCTTTGCGATCGTAACCAGATTTGGGATTGGTTTTGTGCAGTTCCATTAACAGGTCAATGTAGAACTGGTAATAGTCTTGTACCGTGGCAAAGTATGATATGCGGAGCTCGTGGTTGGTAATTTTGGTGCGGAGGTTTTCGATGATTTTGATGGAGGTTTCAATGTCAGTGAGGGCTGCGATTAAATTGCCTCGATCGCCTTTGATATTAGCCATATTGTAGAGGGTTAGAGCTTCCCCAGGACGATCGCCCACAGCGCGAAACAGCGGCAGGGCTT
Organism: Microcoleus sp. B3-D7; assembly: GCF_036705305.1. Lineage (NCBI taxonomy): Bacteria > Bacillati > Cyanobacteriota > Cyanophyceae > Oscillatoriales > Microcoleaceae > Microcoleus > Microcoleus sp. B3-D7. Next base: position 78,774 of record NZ_JAUBUE010000006.1, read on the forward strand.
GTTTGAAATATTCTTCTGCTTCCTGCTGTTTTCCCAATTCTGAGTAAGTAGTACCTGTATTGTTGAGGGTAAGGGCTTCTCCCCGCCGATCGCCCGCTTTTTGTCTCAAATCGAGGGCTTGTTTGTAGTAGTCGAGGGCTGTTTGTTTTTCTCCCAAATCTGAATAGACTAAGCCAATATTGGTAAGGGTAGTTGCTTCCTTAGCCCGATCGCCCATAGCGCGGAATAAGGGAAGGGCTTGGTTGAAATACTCTTTTGCTTTCTGTTTTTCTCCCAAATCGTTGTAGGCTAAGCCGATGTTGTTGAGTGTGGTGGCTTCCGCAGTGCGATCGCCCAAAGATGTGTCGCTGTTTGCGGGTATGTTCGAGATGTTGCTGAGGTTGATACTTGCTTCAGGGCGATCGCCCATTTCCCGAATTAAGGAAAGGACTTGGTTATAGTAGTCGATGGCTTGCTGTTTCTCTCCCAAAGCATAGTAGACGGCGCCAATGTTGTTGAGGATGACGGCTTGTTTAGGGCGATCGGCTACAGTCTGATTCCAAGAAAGGGCTTGCTTGTAGTAGTTCAGGGCTTGCTGTCTGTCTCCTAATCTATTAGTAATGAAGCCCATTTGATGCAGCGTGTAAGCTTCCTTCTCCCTATTTCTAAGCATTTGATAAAGCGAACGCGCTGCATCAAATTTTTGCAATGCCTCCTGATAAGATGCTGCTGTTTCGCGATCGAATAGTCGCCTAGCTTCCTGAACCAATCGCTCGGCTTCATCTGTTTTTAGATTTAATAGTTCTTTGTTTTTCTGTATTAATCGCTCGGCTTCCCCATCCGGGATTTGATTTCTACTGAGATCGAGGGTTGTCAGATTTACCAATCCCGCTAAAGGTTTGGCATCTGCGATTTGATTTCTACTGAGGTCTAGGGCGGTCAGATTTGTCAATCCCGCTAAAGGTTTGACATCTGCGATTTGATTTGATGCGAGAAAAAGCAGTATCAGATTTGTCAATCCCGATAATGGTTTTACATCGGCGATTTTATTCCCACTCAAATAAAGAAAATTTAACTCAGTCATTCTCGATAAAGGTGTCACATCTACAATTTGATTTGATGCGAGGGACAGCCCTGTTATATTAGTCAATCCAGCTAAAGGTTTTACATCTACGATTTGATTGGCTTCGAGGAAAAGCTCTGTCAAATTAGTCAGTCCCGATAATGGTTTCACGTCTGAGATTTGATTGAAATTGAGGACGAGAAATCTCAGATTAGTCAGTCCCGATAAAGGTTGCACATCTGTTATTTTATTTAAACTGAGGTTGAGCTTTCTCAGATTGGTGAATTTTGATAATGGTTTGATATCGACTATTTGATTGCGAATTAGGGAAAGTTCTGTGAGATTAGTCAGTGCTTTTTGAGCGCGATCGCACTCTTGTGTTTTTGCTTTTGATAGCAACACCTCCACCGTATGCCTGGTTTCAGGGGTCAAATTCTCTTTGTTGGTACAGAAATCAGCAAAACTTTCAAATGTCTGGGAATTTGGCGCGGCTGCAGATCCCATCAGGATAGTCGCACCTACAGCTAAGCCCCAACGCCCCCAAATCGAAAGTATGGGATTCATAAGCACTCGCTCAAAAAAGACATGATTAGCTGCTATCATAATCTATCGCACCTTGTGATGCACCCTTTTCCTTCCTGCTTGCCAATTAGATCGGGAGCATTTGGTGAAACAATAGTCCCTCCTCGTTCTCGCTGCACTCTCCAAGGATTATTAGAAACCGGGTTTAAGAAACCGAGTTGTTCCAAAAAACCTGGTTTCTCCTAAAAAATTAGGTTTCGGCACAAGTCCTATTTTACGTTAGTCTCAACTCAGGAATTTTAAATTAGCGATCGCCCTCAAATCTAGCATTTACTATTTGCTGCTGTTTTATGAAAATCAACAAAAAACAATTCAACAGATCTACTTTAGTTTTTTGCTTAGGAATGTTCGCTGTGTTCCTATTTTCCTTAATTCTGCGATTTTGGGAACTGGAGCGATTTAATACCTTAGTATTTGACGAAGTTTACTACGCTAAATTTGCCAACAATTATCTCACAAAAACTCCCTTTTTCAACGCTCACCCGCCTCTGAGCCAGTACATAATTGCGATCGGCATTTGGATCGGCACTCACCTTCCTTTCGGACAAACAGCCGTCAACACTAGGGCTGGCTCCCTGCTTTCCCCTTGGGATTACCGCTGCCTGAATGCTCTCACAGGTTCCTTTATTCCCCTAGTTGTGGGAGCACTAGCTTATCAGCTAGTTCGGCGCCGCACCTTTGCTTTTATTGCTGCTTTATTTATCGCCTGCGACGGTTTGTTTTTAGTGGAGTCTCGCTACGCGCTGAACAACATTTATCTAGTTTTATTTGGGATTTTAGGTCAGTTATTTATTTTAAAATCCGTAGAAGCCAAAGGTAAAAAGCGCTGGATTTTGCTCGTACTCGCCGGAATAGGTTTCGGCGCATCTGCTGCTATCAAATGGAACGGATTGTGGTTTCTTTTCGGTACTTATCTAAGTTTAATCTGTGCTTGGGCAGTGCGTTTTATCCAGGGTAACAGAGGAAATGAAGAACAAAGCCGCGAGGTAGATTCACCTCTAATTCCTGCCGAAAGTCCCGTACAAAAACTGACTAAACTCAATTTTCTAGAACTCTGCTTAAGTCTAGCTATTATTCCTATTCTAGTTTACAGCATCTCTTGGATTCCTCACCTGCACTTTAATCCAACTCCCAATTTCTGGCAGATGCAAACGGAAATTTTGACTTATCACCAGCGGATTAAAAGCGGCCCAGATGTACATCCTTACTGTTCCACATGGTACAGTTGGCCTTTGATGCTGCGCCCCATAGTTTACTTCTACAAAATGGCTAGCAGCAATGCCCAACCAGATCCGGAGTTGCCGCCTTTACCTGAAGGTGCAACTCAGGCAATTTTTGACGTTCACGCAATGGGAAACCCCTTGCTTTGGTGGCTGTCAACCTTAGCTTTACTGCTAGTAATAGGAGTTTTAGTTCACCGGATTTTGGTGTGGCTGCAAACGCGCAGCGAGGCTTCTGTTGACACGATAGAACAGCAGCGACCGATTTTGTTTCCGCCGACTGCTGAAATGTGGCTGGGGTTATATTTAATAGTTAATTGGGTGGCTAATTTGCTGCCGTGGGTGAAGGTGACTCGCTGCATATTTTTGTACCATTATATGGGCTGTTCTGTGTTTGCAGCCTTAGCACTTGCTTGGTGGGTTGACAGGTGGCTGCACAGCCCTCAAACTCGACTCCGAGGGATGGGGGTAACAATTATTTTTATGGTTTTGGGTGCTTTTATTTTCTGGATGCCTATCTATTTGGGACTGCCTTTGTCGCAAATAGAATGGAAAATTCGGATGTGGCTGCCGTCTTGGGTTTAAGTTAGAAATAATTCTTTTATTAACGGGCAAGATGCCCGTTGCACAAGAAAATTAAGTTTTGTGGAACAGGCATCTTGCCTGTTCCTAACAAAGGTGCAAGATGTAAGTTATAACATTTATTACCAAGGCGAGTTTGCACAAGCGAGCATTATTTTTGATACAGTGCTCGATAAACTGGTTCACCGCGTTTCAGAGTAGCAATTTCTCTTTCTGTAGCAACAGGTAGGGGATTTTCTGCTAGCCAGTGGTCGCCGTTTTGACATTTAAAACTAGGGTGAGATGAAAAGCGATCGCACATTTCTCTTTCTACTTCCTCAATATCTGACTGTATAAAAACTTCGCCGCCAATTGCCAGATAAGTTGCCAATTCATTAACTAATTCCTGCTGCACCACCCGGCGTTTGTGGTGCTTTTTCTTGAACCACGGATCGGGAAATTGAATGCTAACTCGCTGCAAAATACCTGCGGGTAAAGTTTCTAAAATTGGTTTCAGGGAACTATTGGCATTGCAAAACAAATAGTGCAAATTTGTCAAGCCTTTTTCGTCTCGCCAAAGATTCGCCTCCTCTACCAGAGGTTCCCGAATTTCTAATCCTAGAAAATTCCAGTCTGTTTGGATTTGGGCCATGTGCCACAAAAACCGTCCTCTGCCGCAGCCGATATCTAAATGCAGCGGTAAATTTAAGTCGGCATAGATTTTAGTCCAATCCGGGGGACTTGCAGATGCTTGATATCTAATTGATAGGGGATTGACGTGTTCCCGCACTCTTACTCTTGCCAATTTTGCTGTCTCCTGAATGTATTTTTTAACCGCTGATTAGGGCAGATGAACGTGGATTTACGCAGATAAATATTGATTTTTGCGATGTTGTCTAATACTTTTTAGTTAATGAGCAATTAAAAATTGTTTATCGCCAAGTTTTAATTGCTCATTATTGCATTAGGCTTCTGGTTCAATGCCTGCTGCTCTTAATTGCGCGGCTAATCTTTCCGATCGTTCTCGTTCTTGTTCGGCTTGCTGTTGAGCGATATCCCTTTGCTGCCGTTCCCTTTCTACCATTTCTGCTCCCCACAATAACATCTCTCCGCTCTCATCCCACCACCGCAACCAATATCCGGTTCTTTCGGCCTTGGTTCCCTGCCAAACACCTAGAAATAACCCAACTCCTTCAATCCAATAACGATTGTTTGAATCCGGCTGCTGTACTTGATATCTTTCTGATGAATTCAACTGATAGACTTCTAGAAGTCCGGCGGCAGGTTCAAAAAGTGCATAGATTGGCACTCCCAATACTTGCTCGTAAAAAAACCATTTTCCCGGCGGATACGTTGGTTTTATTGAATATTCATCGTTGGGACTAGCTGACAAAAATTCCATGACGATCGCCGGAATTTCCCCTTCTAAGTTGGGAGTGTAACTGCGGCGAATTTCTTGACTAGAAAGCGGCTGGACGTTGCGGGCATAAAACCAATCTGGAGCTTTGATAACTAGCTTGCTATCTACTGTGGCACAAATGCCCATATTTGGGGCAATTAATATTCCTGCTTCTATTAGCCCCGCGATTTCTAAGATTTCTCGCAAGGCTGCAGCGAGCAAGGGCTGGTCCATATTTTCCACAGGTTCCTCGTCTAAAATAAAATCGTCTGGCAATTTTTCCCAGGTAATTTTTAAGTCGGCTGTACTGGCTGTCATTGTATTTCACCTCTGGATGAGATTACTGGAGCGCGGCTCGCAATACTTCGCTATGAAAGAGCGATCGCTCTACTATAAATTTTATCCTGTCTGGCGATAAGGCGTCGCCGTTAGCATAGTGTTCCATCCAGGTTTTGCTAATTAAATAAGGATCGTCTGGCAATTCTGATAATAAGTATCCTGGCATTTCTAGCTCTTCCATTAACTGGCTTACTTTCGGATCGTAGCTGAGGGCAAAACAGCGGCATTCTTCGGATGCTGCCATAATTAAACTGTGGTAGCGCATCCCGATCGCCATTTCGACTCCCCGGAACACTCCTTTTAATTTTCTCGGATCGTCTAAACTGAGGATGCGGCTCGTTTTGGGCAGGGCTTCGTGCAAATGTTTCGCAATTTCTAAGTCGTGAGACGCTTGAAAAGGCAGCAGCAAAATTAAGGTGCGAGTTGCTTTTTGAAAGTCAACTAAAGCTTGAGTTAAGATTGACAAACGGGCAGTAGTTAGTGTAGAATGAGAACGCAAACAAACAGCAACTCTGGGCGCAGGTAAATCCCACAAACCCGACACGGGAGAATTCTCCAAAGCCCACACGGGATCGGGCGCTAAAGTAAAGGGAATTTTCCAATCTGCAAGTAAAGTAGCTGAACCTTTATCGCGCACGCTGACGGCGGTGCATCCAGCAAAACAGCGCTGAGATAACTTGCGAGTCATTTCGCGCTTCAAAGGCCCAATTCCTTGGGCCCAGGCAACTGTTTTTAAGCCCATCCGCTGCGCTAATCCCATCAAACCCCCATAATAAAAAGGGCTCGCAATGCTAGTAGCGTCTTGGATTAAACTACCGCCGCCCCAGATTAGCGCGTCGGATGTGCGGAGTGCTTCGAGAACTTGGAACGCATTCATGCGATCGCGCGCAGCTACCCCGTACCGCTGATTTGTCTCGACAGGATTGCCAGACAGGACGATCGGCGTCACCCCATCTGGTAACATTTGCAGTAGCGATGCCAACAGCGCCTCGTCGCCGCCGTTGCCTTTACCGTAATAGCCGCACAAAATTGCTCGCATTTCTACTCTTTTCTTGGTTTGTGATGGGGAATCTAACTATTTTAGATTTGAGATTTTAGATTTTTTTGATATTTGAGATTTGATCCTACTACCAAAAAAATGCTACTCTCAGCAAGCTTCAAGGCTTTACGTCATCAGTCAGCTCAAATCGAAAATCTAATAAAATCTCAAATCGCTAATCTAAAATTGTATGACGCATCATACTTTATATGACAGTTTCGTAAGTCCCGATAGATAAATTTTTCATCTTCGTTATCGATAAATCTTTCATCTTCGTTCACCATACAAAAAATGCACGCTTTGTCAATTCCCACCTGGATTATTCACGTCTCTAGCGTCGTCGAGTGGATTGCCGCCATCTGGTTAATTTGGACTTACGGCGAAGTCACTCAAAACCGAGCTTGGTGGGCCCTTTCCGCCGCAATGCTGCCCGCTCTCGTCAGCGCTATGTGTGCCTGTACATGGCACTATTTTGACAACTCCCCAGCCCTAGAATGGATTGTTACCCTGCAAGCGGCGATGACTCTCATCGGCAATTTTACTCTATGGGCGGCGGCTTGGTGGATTTGGCGATCGGCTCAGCCAGCAGAGAAAATTAAAGATTAAAAAAAGGAGAAACGAAGTGAAAAATAGCCCTATTTTGGTAAAATTTGCGGCGATTTTGCTTTTGTTGACAGCCGGATTTTTGCTTCCCAGCAAAGCCAGCAACATTCCCCTGCAAGTCGCCCAACAGCCTAACTGCAAAAATCCTCAAACCACGCTAGACATGAATATGTGTTCTAGTCAAGAGTTTGAGGCTGCGGACAAAAAGCTCAATCAAGTCTATCAGCAACTGCAAGCAAAAATCAGCAGTAGACAAAAGCAGAGATTGACGCTGGCCCAGCGTACTTGGATCAAATTTCGAGATGAAAATTGTGATTATGCAAAAGGGCAGTTTGAAGGCGGTAGTTTGGCTGCTTCTACCTACGGTTATTGCAGGGCCAGAGTGACGCAAGAACGGATTAAAGATTTGGAAGGTTATTTGAAACAAGCAAATTTGTAAAAGTTCGATCGCGATCGAGAATAATTTACCCATTCAATCATCAATACCGCGACAACCTCATCTTTTGCACTTTTAGAAGCCCCAGCACAAACCAGCTCAAGAGTGATATAAAGCTTTGTTTTTTATTTTACGCTTTGACACGCCGATGGTGTAAAATCTAAATTCTCAAATCTTATATTTTAAATCCCTATGTCCTTCGTTGGTTTGCACATTCACAGCGATTATAGCTTACTAGATGGGGCTTCTCAGCTACAACAGCTCGCAGAACGGGCGGTGGAATTGGGGATGCCCGCGATCGCCCTTACAGACCACGGGGTGATGTACGGCGCGATCGAGCTAATCAAAGTTTGCCGAAATAAAAATATCAAGCCGATTATTGGCAATGAAATGTATGTCGTCAACGGCGACATTGAAGTAAAAGTTCGAGGTAGAAGAAAATACCACCAAGTTGTTTTAGCTAAAAATACCCAAGGTTATAAAAACCTCGTCAAACTAACCACAATTTCCCACTTAAAGGGAATGCCTGAAAGAGGTATTTTTGCCCGACCTTGCATCAACAAGGAACTGCTAAAACAATACTCCGAAGGTTTAATTGTCACCAGTGCTTGCTTGGGCGGGGAAGTTCCCCAAATGATTCTCCAAAACAAGCTAGATACTGCCCGCGAAGTAGCCACATGGTATAAAGAAGTATTTGGGGAAGATTACTATATAGAAATTCAAGACCACGGTTCCCCGGAAGATCGGATTGTTAATGTTGAAATCGTTAAAATTGCCCGTGAACTCAAGATTAAAATAATTGCCACCAATGATTCTCACTATATTTCCTGCAACGACGTAGAAGCACACGATGCTTTGCTGTGCATTAACACCAACAAACTGATTGAAGAAGACAAGCGGATGCGCTACAGCGGCACCGAATATTTGAAGTCCGCAGACGAGATGGCGCAACTGTTTCGAGACCATTTGGATGATGAAACAATCAAAGAGGCGATCGAAAATACTCTAGAGGTCGCAAATAAAGTATCGAGATACGAGCTCACAGGAGAAGCTCGAATTCCCACAATTCCAATTCCCCCAGAACATACAGCCGATACTTATGTAGAAGAAATATCCTGGCAGGGACTCTTAGAACGCCTCAAAGCCCGCACCAGAAATGAAATCCCCGCCGTCTACAAACAAAGACTAGAATACGAACTGAAAATGCTTCAGCAGATGGGATTTTCGGAATACTTTTTAGTAGTTTGGGACTACATAAAATATGCGAGAGACAACGATATTCCAGTAGGGCCAGGACGCGGTTCTGCCGCAGGTTCTCTAGTTGCCTATGTCCTCAAAATCACCAATATAGACCCCGTACACCACGGACTACTATTCGAGCGATTTCTCAATCCCGAACGCAAATCTATGCCAGATATTGATAGCGATTTCTGCATAGAAAGGCGGGATGACATGATTAAATACGTTACTGAAAAATATGGTAGCGACCGCGTAGCGCAAATTATTACTTTCAATAGAATGACATCAAAAGCTGTATTGAAGGATGTTGGCAGGGTGTTAGGTATTCCCTACAAAAAAGCCGACGAAATGGCAAAATTAATTCCCGTGTCCCGGGGAAAACCGGAAAAGCTTAAGGTGATGATTTCCGAGGACACACCTGCCCAGGAATTTAAAGACAACTATGAAAATACAATTTGCATCAATGAAGAAACAGGGACAGAAGTCCCTGTGCGTCAGTGGATTGACATGGCAATTCGCATTGAAGGAACGAACAAAACCTATGGCGTTCACGCAGCAGGTGTGGTAATTTCTTCAGAGCCGTTGGATGAACTTGTACCGCTGCAAAAGAATAATGAGGGTGCTGTAATTACCCAATATTTCATGGAAGATTTGGAATTTTTGGGGCTGCTGAAAATGGACTTTTTGGGCTTGAAAAATTTAACAACGCTCCAGAAAACAGTTGATTATATTAAGCACACCCAAAATCTAATTGTAGATCCAGAAATGCTACCTTCTGATATAGAGCGCAGAGCTCAAGAGACTTTTACCCGAATCAAAAAGTTACCAAATGATGTAGATAAAACTTATAGACTTTTAGAAAGAGGAGATTTAGAAGGTATTTTTCAGTTAGAATCCTCTGGAATGCTGGATGTAGTGAAAAAACTCAAACCTTCCTGTCTGGATGATATTTCTTCTATTTTGGCACTTTACCGACCTGGGCCGCTGGATGCAGGTTTGATTCCTCAGTTTATTGACTGCAAGCACGGTAAAACAGTTGAGTACGATCATCCGCTATTAGAACCGATTTTAAAAGAGACTTACGGAACGCTTTGCTTTCAAGAGCAAATTATGCGGATGGCTCAAGATTTGGCCGGCTATTCTTTGGGGCAAGCTGACTTGCTGCGGCGTGCAATGGGCAAGAAGAAAGCTGATGAAATGCAGAAGCAAAAAGAAACGTTTATCGACGGCGCAACTAAGAATGGAGTCAGTCAAAGGATTGCTGAGAAACTGTTCGCCCAGATGCTGCAATTCGCTGAATACTGTTTTAATAAATCCCATTCAATGGCTTATGCCTATATCACTTATCAAACTGCCTATTTAAAGGCGAATTATCCTCTAGAATACATGGCTGCACTTCTGACTGCTAACAGGGGCGATCAGGATAAAGTACAGAAATATATTGCCAATTGTCTCAAGCTGGGTATTGAGGTTGAGCCGCCAGATGTTAATAGCTCGGAACTTACTTTTACACCGCTTCCCAAACTGATGACTGGCTCTGCAAAAGATAAAATTTTGTTTGGGATTTCTGCTGTTAAAAATGTGGGAGAAGCGGCAATTGAAAATATTTTGGCAGCGAGACAGGAAGGGGGTAAGTTTAAATCGCTGGCTGATTTGTGCGATCGCGTAAATCTCCATTCTGTCAACCGCCGCGCTTTAGAAGCTTTAATTCAATGCGGTGCTTTTGACAAAATTGAAAACAACCGCAAGCAATTAGTAAACGACCTCGAAGGAGTGATGAAATGGGCGCAAGAGCGCAAAAGAGATAGAGAAAGCGGGCAAGGTAATCTCTTTGACTTGTTAGGTACGAATAGCTTTGGTAAGTCTGTCAATACCTATGAGTCTGCACCTAAATCTAAATTGGTACAAGATTATGACAAACAGGAGAAATTGCGTTTAGAAAAAGAATTACTTGGGTTTTATGTATCAGAACATCCCCTGAAATTTCTCATGCAAGTAAACCCAGATCCCGATGTGGTGACTCTCGAACAGCTAGCAGATAAAAAGGGTAAAGTATCAGTTATTGTCATGCTCAACGCTATCAAAATGGTAGTGACAAAAAAAGGCGATGCCATGGCAATTTTGCAATTAGAAGATTTGACACATCAAATAAAAGCTGTTGTGTTCCCCAAGGCTTACGAACAAGTGAAGCCTTACATTGTAGAGAATGCTATTTTACAGATTAGTGGAAAAATTGAGAAAGATGGGGAGGAAATTCAGATAATTGTAGACACTGCAAAGCCGGTTGAAACAGTACAGGTTGCAGAGGAAATCGAGAGGGTTCAACCGGAAACACAAAACTCTTGGGCGACGGAACCGGAAACACAAAACTCTTGGGCGGCGCAACCGGAAACACAAAATTCTTGGGCGGCGCAACCGGTCAACATTGTACGATCGACAAAACCTGTGGAAGTTTTAGAAATGGTGATTGTCAAGCTGACACCGCAGCAAGTACAAGACGGCAAAAAACTCAATTCCCTCAAAGCTATTTTACAAGAACTTTCCAATCGTGGAGAAGGTGCTAGCGTTTCTGTGGGAGGAATTGTTGTCGGTGAATATTCCTGTCAACCCGTTCGCATTAACCCTCAATTGTGGGTGCAAGATGGCGAGGGAACTGTTAGCCGTCTTAAGTCGGCTGGATTTGATGCTTGGGTTTTTCCTCTAGGCAATCGCGGGGATGCTGCGGTGTTTCGAGAAATGCGATCGCAACTTAATGTACATTCTTGGGCCAGTCGTTTACTTGACACTAACACCGATCGCCTTCACAAGTATGTCAATTATCTCGCCCAACTAAACAGACGCCCGCCAAATTAGCACTTCGCCGCCATCCCCACCGGTGACTAAAGTTTGACCGTCAGGACTAAAAGCCACCGGATTGCACCCAGCAAGAGAGCACAAACATTCTCCTGTTTCCAGGTTCCAGAGTTTAACCGTACCGTCTCGACTGCCGCTAGCCATAGTTTCGCGATCTGGACTAATCGCCACCGAAATTACCGCATCTGAATGCCCGATCAAAGTATTAATTAATTCCCCTGTATCGGCATTCCACAATTTAATAGTAGCATCGGCACTTCCACTGACAATCGTCTTTCCATCTTGACTAAATGCGATCGCATAAACCCAATCTGAATGACCGACAAAAGTCCGTACACTCTCCCCAATACCTACAAGCCACATCTTGATAGTTGTGTCAGCACTGCCGCTGGCAAGCATCATACTTTGAGGGCGAAAACTAACAGATAAAACCTTGTCAGAATGTCCCGAAAGTTTTTGAACCAATTCTCCATTGCGCTGGTTCCACAATTTAATACTCTGGTCGCCGCTAGCACTCGCAATCGCTCCCGAGTCGCAACTAAAAGCCACCGAGTACACGGAGCCGTAGCGGTGGCTGTACGGCGAACCAAAATCGCTATAAAATTCGCGAATCATCGCCTTTTTATCCAGCTTCCACTCAATGACTTTTCTGTCAAAACTGCCGCTAACCAGCATTCTCCCGTCTGAGCTGATTGCCACAGCATCAACCGTTGCGGAATGGCCGAAAAAAGTATGGATGAATTCACCTGTTTGCAGGTTCCACAGCTTAATTGTTTTATCGTCGCTGGCGCTCGCGAGAATATTACCTTGAGGATTAATAACCACAGCATTAACCGGGGCCGAATGACCCTGGAGAATCCGCTCGCACCGCCAGTTATTAGACAATAATGTCGGATTGCGAGCGGATGGCGCAACATTAATATTTTGGGGCGGCGCGGCAGAGAAGGCGGTTGCTGTATTTGGCTGCGAGTTAGTTACTGGCGAATTAATAGCGATTTTGGTGGGCGAATTATAACTGATTTGAGAGCGGGGATATTGCCCAAAATTTACCAAGTCTTGCAACACTTCAGCAGCGGATTGATATCGCTCTCGTACCGAATCTTTGAGCAATTTATTCAAAATAGTTGCTAATTTTTGGCTGACTTTTATGCCTTTTTGCGCCAAGTGCGATCGCCAAATCCATTGGCATTCCAAAGCATCGAACAAATCCTTCAATACCGCCCCAGTTAGCAGGTGAATGCAGGTAACGCCCAAACTGTAAAGGTCGCTCGCCGGATACGCCTTGCCACTGCGAATTTGTTCGATCGGCGCATAGCCTGCAGTTCCAGTTATCGTCCCAGTTTGCGCCTCAGAAAGGCCGGTAATGTGCTTAGCAACTCCAAAATCTACTAGCACAAACTGACCCCCCCTGGCCTTCCCCTGTACAGCAGGAGATTCAGCGACAATTAGCCCTTTCATACCAGCAGAAGATTGAGGTAAATTTGCCCCTCCTTTTCGTTTACCAGGAGTCGAGCTGGGATATCCCGCAGCCCGCAAGGTTTGGGGAGTTCTCCGCACAATATTTTCCGGCTTAATATCCCGATGAATCACCTGCTGCTCGTGAACAAATTGCAAAACAGGCAACAAATTGATTAACAATTCCCAAATCTGTTCCTCGCTAAAAGCTCCCCGCTGCTGCAACTCCTGAAACAAATTATTTCCCTCGATTAACTCTTCCACAAGATACAGACGTTTGGCTTGTTCAAAAGAAGCCAGCAAACTTGGAATCTGCGGGTGCTCTCCGAGTTCGTGCAATCGGTGAGCTTCTTGTTTAAACAGTGCAGTTGCCTTTTCTAATTCAGCTTTTTCTTGAACTTGGGGGAAAAATTGTTTGATGGCGCAGGGAGTTTTCAACCTATCTTCATCGACAGCTAAAAAAGTTCTGCCAAATGTTCCTTCACCGATAGGCTGAATGGCGCGGTAACGCTCTTTCAGTAGCAATTTAGAGCCGCACGCCAGACAAAAATTGGTTGAGTCAGCATTCTGCGGCTTTTGGCAATGGGGATTGAGGCAATAGCTCATCTTTTTTCCGGCCTGGAGATTCCCACCACAGCTAAACTTAGCAACATGGTAGTCTGTTTCCACTCACGCCCAGAGCACCATTCTCGATAATACCCGAGAAACTCGCTTTCTTAACCCAAAATCTCGGCTCTCAAGTTGAGCTCGTGGCAAGAAACCAAGGTGAGGACACTAGAAGTGCTTGATGTGAGTTTCCATATATTCTAATGCTTTCCTAAAATTTTGCCGGTTGGCGGCTCACAAACTGGTATGTCAACAGTTAATTAACTGTTAACTACGGCTATTCTGGAGCATTTACGCGGAGAGTAAATACAAAACTGAGATGAGCTCGGCTATTCTCCCCCATCTAAAAGACACTCTGGCTCCTCGCCGCCCTTCTGTGACGATGCTTTGGCTTTAATCACTGCTTCTCTAAAACCTAAAACTAATAAAATATTGGCAATTGTTAAGAAGAGTTCTGCAGAACCGTGCAGCCAATCGACATTTGCTAGCGACTCGTTGTAGGCAACTTTTGCGTAAATTGCGGCGGGAATCGTCACAGCCACAAAAACGAGAGTGCCGTAAAATCCCATCAAAGCTAAACGGGGTGTTTTTCCCGATCGAGTCAAAAACCAGAGAAATCCCAAGTAGGGAAATAGAGACAGAACAAATAAAGTTTCTTTGGAAATCATTAGTAATTGGCGAGCGACCAGATACTATGATAAATTAAAAGCTCAAAAATTAGTGTGAATATTTTTTAACTTTTAATGTTTAGTTTTTAATATTTAATTAGACAGATGCACCCGTTTCTATCGAACCGCTATAGAATCACCCAAGACCATAGCTCTTAACCCAAGCCGCAGCAGGTTGGCGTTATTCAAAAACCCTCACCCACGCGGAGACAAAACCCGTAACTTTTCCCCTAACACCGTTTTTACCATAACACATTTTTCACCGTGCCAGTCTGTTAATTGTCCCTCACTCTAAAGCTACCCAGCAATTAGAAATAGAGACTGTTCCACAGTTTTCTGTCTGCTAGGCATCAAGCAAGCATCGTTCAAAACCTCTAAATCCAAGCCGTTATTTCTATCTGCTGCCAGAATTTCTTTCAGCTTAGCATCAAAATCAAAACACGGGCCGCAATCCCAAACTTTGAGTTCCAACCGTCCCTTAAACACCCTAATTTCCAGTTGAACAGGAGTTTCTACTGGCAGATTTTTGTGAGCGTGGCGAACTGCATTAGTGAAACCTTCAGCCAACGCCAACTGAAAGTTCCACCAAACTTCCTTGGGGAGCGATATATCTTTCAACTGTTCAAACCACAACAAAACTTGAGTTAAAGCATTGACATCTGTGTTGACTTGCAGGCTAATATGTTGAATACAAGTTTCATGCAGCTCTTCTTCCTGCTCTGTTTCAGTCTGCCAATCCCAGGTGTTTAATAAATTCATTAACCCATCTAAAACGCTAGCTTTTTTTATATTTTGGGAGCGATTGCGACCTTCTACTTCGTAACTTTTGCTCAGGGACAAACAATTTCGATTGTCGAGAGTCCGGGTGTAACTGATCTCGTCTGCAATCTGCCACATGAGTTTGATCCCCCTGCCGCCTTCTGCAAGTTGATCTATGCTGTTCGACATCTATTTTCCTCGTCTGAAAGTATTAGCTGTACCCTATTTTCCCACCCGCCGAGACATTTGGTACTTTTTTTATACTTGCTTGCTCGGTATTATTTCGGGGATCATACAAAAATGCTATCTTTTTTAGAGAAGGCAGCGCATCAGCAATATGTCTTAAGAGTCTAAGCCAATTGGCTTATTTACCTATCGCCTGTACGGAGAACGATCGCCCTCGGCAGCAAAATCCAACTGCATCGCTTACAAATACTTATCCGTTGTCCGAGTCAGCCACTTGTCGCAGCCGTCGCCAGCTCCAGAATCCCTGGTATTTAGCGCCTCCGGCCGTTCGCCGCTTGCTGCCGCGGAGCCTTGATGTGCGGGCTTTCATCCCCAACGCCTAAGTAATATCCGTGAGCGCGATCGAACCTTACACCGTCGATTCACGTCCATCCACTAGACTAGGACTTACGCAAACAACCCAGTTTCTGCTTAGAATATTGGGTTTGACAGCGAGGAATTAACGAGGAAACCGGGTTTTTGGTCTCCCGCACGTAAGTCTAGCAGACAAATCGGTGATGAAAGGCAGTTACAGGACTTACCCAGACTATGACCAAAATCAAACTGAAAATTCTGACTGCAGCGATAATGCTACTCCCATTTTGCGCCGCACTTCCCTTACCAGCTCAAAATGTGTCTCTAGTCAAGCGGCTGCTAGAAACCAGAGGATGTCCCGGATGCGACTTATTTGGCGCTTCCTTGAGCCGTGCAGATTTGTTTGGGGCTTCCTTGAGCCGCGCCACTCTCAGCAGGGCCGACTTAGTTGATGCAGACTTGACTGCAGCTGACTTAATGGAAGCTAATTTAAACAACGCCAACATGAGAAACGCCTTTTTGGCTGACGCCGACCTCAGCAAAGCCGACATGAGCAGGGCCGACATCAGGGGAGCTAACTTAGAAAATGCTAACCTCAGCGAGAGTTTTCTGCGAGACGCATCCCTCCAGTTGGCTAACTTAAAATGCAGTAATTTGAGCGCCGCTAAACTAAGTAGAATAGACCTGAGAAATGCCGATTTAAGCGGTGCAAATCTCAGCGGTGCAGACCTCCAAGAAGCCGATTTAAGCGGTGCAAATCTCAGCGGTGCAGACCTTAGATCTGCCGACTTGAGGGATGCGAGATTGAACAAAGCTAATCTCACCGATGCCAATCTCTGCGGGGCCCGGATGCCGAACAGAAAAATATCTCGGCGAGGCTGCGAAGTTAAGAAAGAACAAGCGATAAGCACGAACAATTACTGCAATTACTGCTATGCCTTGAATGACTGGTGGCTGAATGTATTAAGGTTGCAGTAAGCGGTATCATCGGGATAACTGCTCCGCTTTAGATATGTACTGTTAGAAATGCGAGCAGGCGGTACAGATATCAAACTTAACCTGTTACCGCCAATAGCTTTTATCTACTTTGAAGAACCTAAAAATTGGCTCAGTATTTGCAAATATTCTGCGCCCCCGATCTGTGCCACATTAGTGTGACCTCCCTCAGGAACTATGTAAAGCTGTTTGGGCTCAGGTGCTGCATCAAACAGTTTTTTGCTCATTTCTACAGGAACTACATTGTCAGCAGTCCCGTGAATAAAGAGCACCGGCATTTGCAGGCGATCGACTTTTGAAAGAGAATCAAACCGCTGTGTCAGCAAAAAATCGATCGGAAACATCCAAAACAGCCCTTTTTGGAAATTAACCATCGCCCGCGTCGAAGTAAAAGAACCTTCTACGATTAACCCCGCCGCTTCCGGGTGACGCACCGCTAGATCGATCGCGATCGCCCCTCCCAAAGAATGACCGTAGAGATAAATTTGATTCGGGTTAATCCCCCGCTGTTTCACCAAATAATCCCAAGCAAGTTGAGCATCCTCATAAACCTGAGATTCACTCGGAAAATCGCCCTGGCTTTTTCCATAACCACGATAATCCATCACAAATACCGACAAACCTAATCGATGAAATCGATAAGCGTGTTCGACATTTGCTCCCACATTTGAAGCATTGCCGTGCAGGTACAAAACTACCCCCCCTAACCCCCCCTTGTTAAGGGGGGGAACCGGAGCGACTGCCGGTCTCTCACTTTGCGGGGACGTTCCGACTCCTCTAGCTCCCCCCCTTGCCAAGGGGGGGCTGGGGGGGGTATCCGAGTCTCCGGTGTTAACAGAGGGAACAGCCTCCCCCTTTCTTGCTCCACCCCTTGCTAAGGGGGGGCTGGGGGGATTTTCCGAGGCAGGAATCCACCACCCGTGCACGCTGTCCACCGCGCCTGTTTTAGTTGGAATTGGCAGCCAGACATCTTGATATTTCAACTGAAAATCATCTGGCGTAGTTTCGATCGCCCGCGCAGGAAAAAAGATAAACTTACCTTGCGCTACAAATAGGAATACACAAGCAGCAGAATAAGCAACGGCAAAAACTATCCCAAAAGCTATTAGCGATTTAGACAAAAGGAATACTAGCAAATTGTTCATAGATAGAGCACGCGGGAAAGTATAGATCGCTCAAAAGCTAATGGCAAATGATTAATTCAGACAATTAGCCAAGATCGATTACTAACTTCCGCCGCAGCATTCCGCCGATTTTCAAAAATTAATGCAATTCCGGGTGGTGTAAGTGCCAATTCGTAGACTGTTCGTAAGCGTGAGCCACTTGAAACAACCGAGATTCTTGCAAAACATTACTAATCAGTTGTATACCCACGGGCAGTCCTTTATCATCAAATCCGCAGGGCAAATTCAAAGCTGGCAAACCAGCAAGATTCACGGGAATAGTCATCAAATCTGACAAATACATACTCAGGGGGTCATTGAATTTTTCGCCTGCCTTAAATGCGGTAGTAGGAGCAGTGGGACAGACTAAAACATCAACTTGAGAAAAAGCTTTTTCAAAGTCTTCTTTAATCAAAGTCCGAACTTTTTGAGCTTTTAGATAATAGGCATCGTAATATCCAGCCGACAATACGTAAGTGCCGATCGCAATCCGGCGTTTAACTTCCGCACCGAACCCTTGAGAGCGGGTTTTGGCATACATATCCAAAAGATTATCGGGATCTGGAGATCGGAAACCGTACTTGACTCCATCATATCGCGCCAAATTTGCCGAAGCTTCCGAGGGAGCAATGATGTAGTAAGTGGGCAAACCGTAGCGGAACCGGGGACAAGAAATGACTTGAATTTCTGCGCCCAATTGTTGAAATTGCTCGATCGCCTTAGTAACAGCGTCTTTAACCCCCGAGTCCAGCCCTACACCAAAAGTTTCTTTAATTACACCAATTCTAATCTGACCCTTCGGTCGCAAACTGGGTCTTAAAGCTTGAGCGTAGTCAGGAATTGGGACATTAAGACTCGTGGAATCTCTCGGATCGTAACCGGCGATCGCCCCCAACAAAATCGCCGTATCCTCAACAGTCCGGCCAAAGGGCCCGATTTGATCGAGAGAAGAAGCATAGGCCACCAAACCGTAGCGAGAAACCAACCCATAAGTCGGTTTCAGCCCCACCAACCCGCAAAAAGCGGCAGGTTGGCGGATCGAGCCCCCAGTATCCGAACCCAAACTCACGACGCATTCTCCAGCGGCCACTGCTGCGGCAGAACCCCCAGAAGACCCTCCGGGCACGCGCTCCAAGTCCCAAGGATTCGCGGTAACTTGATAGGCAGAAGTTTCTGTCGAGCTCCCCATTGCAAACTCGTCCATATTCGCCTTACCCACAATCACCGCACCGGCTGCTTGCAGTTTGGAGACAACGGTTGCATCGTAGGGAGGCACAAAATTCTCCAAAATCCGAGAGGCGCAGGTTGTGGGAACGCCCTCGGTACACATATTATCTTTAACGGCGATCGGGATGCCGGCCAACAGGCCAATTTGCTCTCCGGCTGCGATTTGGGCATCCACTTTATGGGCCTGCGCCAATGCGCTGTCTGCCGTCACGCACAGAAAGCTTTTCAACTTCGGCTCTAGCTGGGTAATTCGGTCTAATGCTTCTTGAGTAATTTCCACAGCAGAGCGTTCTTTATTGACCAGTTGTCGGTGCAACTCGCGGATGGATGCCATGCTCGTACCTTTATTATTTCTACTTTGAGACAATACAGTTAATATAACTGGCAATTGTACCTGCTTACAGCCCGAAGGCAAAGTCAGCTATTTTTGTGGCGAAAGTTCGATCGCGCGATCGGTCATTTTATGTACAATAGATTAAATTCCTTAAATCCCACCGAACACAAAATAGCGATCGAGTTTTTTACCTAATCTTTTAACAAACCAAGAATGCAAGTGTATCAGGACTGATGCAAAAAGTGGTTTGATGCGAGATTTATATAAGTAAGGGGTAATGTGTGCAGTGCGACCCTACATAATTAGGTTCTGCCTCCAAGAATGTGTATGCAAGATCACAATCATTAGGAAATCAGTCATTCCCAATTCTGTAATCTAAATTTTAAAATATTAGAACCCAGCTTATCTTTGACGAAACTTAGTAGTTATGGGATAAAAAGATGTATACAAAATACACTACTTCTATATTTTTACTGCTTTATTCCGGCAAATCTATTCAGATAAAATTAAATATGTACTAATAATATAGTACCAGTTTTGTGAGAAATAATTTATTTTTAAAGACAGATATTGAAGCATCTGTAGCTGAGTTTGGACGAGATTACTCCCCTCCTGGCTATCCAGAAAAAATCAACTGAAAATAAAAAGTTACGACAAATATAATATTAGATTATGACAGCACATCCCCTAATAATTATAACCAGATTATGAAGGGCAATTTTTAGTCAAAAATTACTGAAAGTTATCAGTCAGCCGAGTGAATTAATGGCGGCTGCGCGATCGAAGAAAATAGCGATCGACCTTTTCCCATACAGGCCCATTGTGCCAGGGGTTAAAAAGCCTGTCAGAAATCTGGGGCTCACAAAAAAGCTCGAAACGGTCACCGCCACGCCGAGGTATCCTGTTGCCCGCACCTGCAAAAAAACAGCAGTCCTTCCTCAAGTGCGACTAGCTGCGTGCATCTGGGGTAAAAAAAGCTACTTATTTGCCCGAACGATCCCCAGGAAAATAATTTCATCCGGAATTATCCCCAAAACCAAAGATATATGGTAAGAAGTTCCCGATGCCCCGTTGGAGGAATGCCACCTAAAGCTCACTTAGAATCCCACCTGACGGCAGAGGAACTCAAAATTCGCTACCGGCAGGCACAAAACACCACAGAGTCGCGCCGCTGGCACTTGCTGCTCTTAGTGTCCAGAAATTGGACTATCAAACAAGCAGCCCAAGTCGTAGGTCTCAACTACGACTACGCCAAAGAAATTGTCCAGCGCTACAACCGAGAAGGGCCTAACTCTGTGAGAAATCGCAGCGGAGACCGCCAGCCCCCTCCTGCGAAATCCTTGCTGAATCCTGAAGAGCAAGAAGAACTGCGACAAGCGCTGCAAGGCCCTGCCCCCGACGGCGGAGACTGGACAGGCCCCAAAGTAGCTCGCTGGATTGCCGAAAAAATCGGTAGCGATCATGTCTGGCCCCAACGCGGCTGGGATTACCTCAAGCGGTTGGGTGCTGACTGGCGACGGCGGCGCAAAAAGTAGATAGTTCCCAATATTTAAAGGGGGTTGATTGCTTTGGTGCGATCGCTCCCTTTATCTTGGTTATTTTGCCACATTGGCGCGATTAAAACCATTTTAGATGGGAGATTTTAGAGTTGTTCTTCAATCTCAAATCTCCCATCTAAAATCTCAAAGCGTTTGACTGATGTAACAATAGCTGCTTATATTGAATGTGGTGGTGTTGAGGATGTTCAAGATGCAAGATATCAGGTGTTTTTTGTCGATCGCCAACAAGATGGCGGCAGTAGTAGCCGGCATTGGACTGGTTCAGATGTTAACCATCGCAAGTTCATTCTCTCAATCATCTAACCCGCGTTCCCTAGACGAACTCTACAAAACTCGCGATCGGCTGATCGCCGAATTAGAACAACCCCCATCTCCCTCCCCAGAACCAACCCTGCTCTCGCGCTTAGTTCCCGTTGCCGCCAATCCTCAAGAACAACTGCTACAGCAGTTGCAAGCGGTGGAAGCTCAAATATTAGTAGAACAGAGGGCTAAGGACGACTTACAGCAAGCAGTCCGTTTAGCCAACCGAGCCGTAGAAACTCAACGGCAGCAAAATAAGTCGATCGAATCTTCGCAGCAAACTCAATTTTTCTGGCATCAGGCGCTCAACAACTTGCAGGAAGTTCCTCAAAATTCATTTTTAGCTTCGCTCACTGCCTCAAAAACTCAAGAATACCGGGAAAATTTAACAGCAGCAACCTTTCAAGTGCAGCAAGCAAAATCTGATTTTTTGGGTGCGCTTGCGCGGGAAAGCGGTTTGTCGGCTCAAGCTTCGATCGGTGTTTGCAAGCTTTCTAGAGAATGCGTAAACCTCCGGGGCGATGTGCCTCCTGCCAGTCCTGCCAGCTTAATTAAATTGCCGATTGCTGTCGCCCTGATGCAAAAAGTCGAAAAAGAAAAAATTAGTCTGAATCAGGAAGTATTAGTCAGTCGCGGTAATTTCACCGAAGACGCATCGGCAAAGATTAGGTCCAATCGCAATTACCCGCTACAGCTACTGTTAGAAGAAATGATCTATCACAGCAGCAATATTGCCACCAATCAACTAATCGATTATTTGGGATCGGATTACATCAATCAATATTTAGATAACAGCGGCTACGAAGTCACCCGCGTCAACTTCAAATTGATGGGGGCAAAAATTATGCCTTCCAACCCCGGTTCGGGTCGCAACCGCCTGACTGCTAACGAACTCACCGAAATGATGGTGCAAATTTACAACGGCGAAACACCCGGTGCTAAACTGTTAATAGAAACTCTCAATCGTCAGTACGATCACGCTCTGGGATTTGCTGCCTTGCAAGGAACTAAAGCTCAGTGGTTGGGCGAAAAAACAGGCCAAAATTCGCGGGTGCTCGGCACAACTTTAGCAATGAGCATTGACGACGAGGCCTATGTGATTACGGTGATTGACAGCCGCAGCGGCGAGCTACAAATGCGCCAGTCTATTTCTAAAATTGCCGATTACATTGTCCGAAACCCCAGCTTTTAACCGCTGGAATATACAATTTATAGCGGGGAAAACGCACCGCCCAAACAGTTAAAAAATGCCGCATCACAAACTCAGTGTTTCCGTCAAAGGCAAAGGATTTCCTATTCTCTGCTTGCACGGCCATCCAGGTTCCGGCGATTGTATGTCGGTATTTACAGAACACCTATCAAAGCGGTTCCAGACGATCGCCCCCGACTTGCGCGGCTACGGCAACAGCCGCACCTCAACTTTCTTTGAAATGACCGATCATCTGGTCGATTTAGAAGCACTATTAGACAGATTAGGAGTCGATCGGTGTTTGGTGATCGGATGGTCTTTGGGAGGGATTTTAGCCCTGGAATTAGCCATGAAATATCCCCAGCGAGTCACTGGTTTGATTCTACTTGCATCCGCAGCCAAACCGCGAGGAAGTCACCCTCCCATCTCTTGGCAAGATAACCTTTACACAGGTTTAGCCGGAATTATCAATTGGGCCCTACCCGGTTGGCAGTGGAATATTGATACTTTTGCGAGGCGATCGCTCTTTCGCTACTTGATACAGCAGCATAACGCCACCCCTTACCGCTACTTAGCACAGGCAGGTACCCCCGCCTATCTCAAGACTTCCAACACGGCCACCAAGGCGTTAAATACCGCTCTGAGGGCTGGATACGATCGACTGATCCACCTGGGCGATATTCAATGTCCCAGCTTGGTGTTGGCCGGAGAGGGCGATCGGCACATCACCTCAGCATCCAGTTTAGAAACCGCCCGCCACCTCCACGATTGTCAGTGGCAGTGCTATCCCAATACAGCCCACTTGTTCCCTTGGGAAATTCCCGATCGGGTACTCGCAGACATCGATCGCTGGATTGAGAGTCACCCCGAAGCAGTTGGCAATTGCGAGTGTTGAGTTTTGAGTTTTTCACAAGCAATTTATCACCCAACACTCAAGAGTTTTGAAGTTATAACTCACAACTCAAAACCGCACAGCGTTGCGAGGGAAGCGTAGCCCTCTCAAAACTCAAAATTCCCCCTGCTTCTACTGACCGCTCAAAACCGGCCAGAGCCCTCCATCACCAAGCTTTCCCAAATCTTCTGCAACAGTTAAAGTAATTGGTTTGCAGCGGTGAATCGAAACACTAACACCTTCTGCCCCTTCATTTTCTATGTCTTCTACATATCCTGCTTTTGCAGCTTCCGCCTCTCCATCGGTTAAGAACGGGCCAAAATAGTAAATGCACCGCGGCGCTGAAGTTTTAACTTCAACCCACCAAGCCAATCCGAAAAAGTTGAGCAAGCTAATCAAGAATTCTTTCATCTGCTTTTCTAATGTATTTGACGGTGTTTCAGGGTGCTGCGAACACGCCTAGGCTGTTGTTATTTACACGTGGCTCACTGCTGCCAAGAACCGATCCAAACCTATTTAAAGCTGATATCTAAATAGATTGGTGTCGAATTCCTGTTTGAACCTGGGGGGCTGGCCCCTTCTACTTTCGCCTGAACAAGTAACGACAGTCGATCGGCTATCCTTACTTGTTCCGGGTGTGGTGCTGCTCAATTCTGGGCAGCATTCACAATAAACTACTCTGTTGTGCTCTTTTTTTCAAGCACCTTTACGATCCGTGTACGTGAAACTTTTTGGGCCCGCGCTGGCGGTAAATTTCGTATAAAGCCATCCCCGTTGCTACCGAGACATTCAGGCTAGGAGTATGGCCCCTTAAAGGAATTGAAACTAATCCGTCACATCCGCGCTGTATCAAAAGGCTCAAACCGTCAGCTTCACCACCTACCACTAAAACAGTGGGTCCGGAGAACTTGACTGTCTCTATAGATTGACCGACGCCTGCTGCAGTGCCATAAATCCAGAATCCAGCCTCTTTGAGTTCTTCCAGCGCCCGGTTAAGATTGACAACCCTCGCCACGGGCAGGCTTTCCAATGCCCCTGCTGCCACTTTTCTTACTGCCGAGGTAATCCCAACAGCCCGCCGCTGCGGAATCACCATGCCCTGAGATCCCAATGCTTCTGCGGTGCGAATGATCGCCCCTAGATTGTGCGGGTCGTTGAGTCCTTCTGCTACCACAATTACTGGATCTTCGCAAGCCGACTTAGCCTTTGCGATCAGTTCGCTCAAATCCAGGTATTCGTAAGCTGATACTTGAGCCGCTACGCCTTGGTGGTTTGCTTTGCGGGTGATGTAGTCGAGGCGCAAATCGTCAACTTCGTCAATGATGCTGCCGTTGGCTTTGGCTTCTGTTAGCAAGCTATGAAAGCGGGGATCGTAGCGCAGGTGGGGAACAACCCAGATCCGGTTGAGGACTTGGTTTGTTTCTAAAGCTGCTTGCACCGCATGGCGGCCGTAAATCATGTCGTCTGTGTCTGCGTCTGGTTGCACGACTGTATTTGAGGCACTGTCAACAGGGCGAGTGTCTCTGTCTTTGTCTCTGTCTCTGAAATGGTTGCCCCGGAATTCCTGCGGGCTCTTGTCTTTGTCTCTGTCTTTGTAATAATTGCCCCTGGATTCCTGCGGGCTGCTGTCTCTGTCTCTGTCTCGGAAATTGTTGCGGGCCGGCTGCGGGCTGCTGTCTCTGTCTCTGTCTCTGTCTCGGAAATTGTTGCGGGCCGGCTGCGGGCTGCTGTCTCGGTCTCTGTCTCGGTCTCTGTCTCGGAAATTGTTGCCGGCTGGCTGCGGGCTGCTGTCTCTGTCTTGGTAATAATTGCCCCTGGATTCCTGCGGGCTGCTGTCTCTGTCTCTGTCTTGGTAATAATTGCCCCTGGATTCCTGCGGGCTGCTGTCTCTGTCTTGGAAAGTATTATTTCTGCGAAGGGATGGTTGGCTGTCGGAATCGACTCTCCGTTTGAAAATTGCTCTCACAGGCATTTCTCGCGATTGCGGGGCGAAGGTCGATCGCTTTTGAGGCGCGTCTACTCCGCGAGTGTCGGGACGGGGCTTGCGTTCAAAGCGGGGAGAGGATGGTTGTGAGTCCTGACGGCGGCCTTCGCTTTTGAATGGCTTGCTGTCGGAATTCGATCGCGAAAAGTTGGGTTTGGTAAATTTTCTCATTGGTTTCTTGTGGTCAAAAGGTTTTGGCTGAAGGCTAGTCGATTGTAGATTGTAGATGTGAGATTGTTGATTGAGGGAGCAATCTTTGGGCTTCGAGATTTTAGATAGTCTAGCGAGGGAGCAAGGATTTTGCTGTGTTCAAATTGCTAGTTAATAACTGATAAATCCTGTTTTGCCGATCGACATTTTTGCGGTTTTATGTTAGCCGTGTAAGGAGGGTTAATTAATCCCTCCCCATGCCCAACTCTTAACTGCTAAATCCTTTAAGTCTCAAGATCTAAAAGTCCCAGAAGTTCGGTCAATCTTTCGGGATCGGTGAGATACAAATATCCGACCAAGGTTTCTAAGCTGCTGGCTTGTTGGTATATCTCTGGATCTGCTCGTTTAGAACGGCCCGCTGCAGCATTGCGGCCGCGCTTGACAATTGCTAATTCTGTACTGTTCAAGTAAGGAGAGAGCGATCGCAAATGACGCGCTTGAGTTTCGGCTCGTACTTGCCCCACCACTAATTCGTGATAAGCTTGCAATCTTTTGGGTGGGACTAAGTACGAACTCCGAACGTAGAGTTCGTATACTGCATCTCCCAAATATGCCCAGGCTGCGGGCGAAATTCTTTCTATTTCTGCTGGTGTAGCCCTCGCAGGATGCACTCGATTTAAACTGATATCCGTCAGACTCAGTTTGAGCCCGTCATCTGCGATCGGCGACATACTTTTTTAAATAAAACTTCCGCACAGCTTGGTTTTTCTAGTCACTTACTTATTGCGTCTTTCATCACTTCAGCAATTATAGCTTTCCCAGGAGTGTTCGCTGTCAGATCACGAAACGAGATATATAGGCAAAGCTTTGCGTGACGATCGCACTCCTAAAAAAGGCTTTTTACCAAATCGGGATGCTCTAATTTTTATACCATTTTTCCGCGTGTTTGCCACACATATTTTACTGCCCATCCAACGAAACTCTAAGCATCGGGGAAAGGGTGGCTGGCGCGTGTCGCAGCTTCTGGGAAAATCGGTATTGTTTTACCCGCACTAAAATAAAAATTTGCTATCCAGCGTTGAGAACCGGATAGCTAATTTAATTCACTTTGGCGTCAAGCATCCTTGACGTTTTTTACCGCCTCATCAACCGAAGGCTGCAAAGACAAAAATTTCTCTAAGCGAACCAGTTTAACAGTCTGAGTTACGCGGGGATTTGAGACAATTTGCAATGTCCCTTCCAAGGTTTGGGCTTTTTTGACAAGTTGCACAAGTGCGCCCAAGCCTGAACTATCCACAAAGTCTATCTGAGACAAGTCCAAAATTACGTGTTTTGGGCCCTCGTCAATACATTTGCTTATTACCTTCCGAAAAGTTGCCTCAGAAAAAGCGTCCAGCAGGCCAGTCAGGCGAAATAACTGATAGTTATTCTTGACTTCGCGAGTGCCTCTGAGGCTAACGGTCAGGGTCAATGACTCAGGAATGACACCCTCCTAGCTAGATATGGCTTAAAGTCGAGGCTTCATTATAGGAGTTTTTTGGTCTTTTGTCTACAGTTTTTTAGTCATGAGTCATTAGTCATGAGTCATTAGTCAGAAGCGATCGACACAAACAGCCTCTGATGACTACTGACTCAGGACTGCTGACTGCTGACTACTTACTGCTGGCTACTTTCTGATTGTCTCGCATTGACTGCACGAATCGATCGAATAAATAGTCGGCGTCGTGCGGGCCCGGACTGGCTTCCGGGTGGTACTGCACGGAGAACAGTGGCAGAGTTTTGTGCTTCAATCCGGCTACGGTGCGATCGTTCAAATTGAGATGAGTAATTTCTACTTCGGGGGCTAGGGAATCGGGGTCGATCGCAAAACCGTGATTTTGGCTAGTAATTTCTACTTGCTCAGTTAAACCCGCTGGATGATTCAATCCACGATGGCCGAACTTAAGTTTAAAAGTTTCTGCACCCAAGGAAAGTCCCAAAATTTGGTGTCCCATGCAGATGCCGAATACGGGTTTGTCCGACTTTAACAAAGCTTTCGCAGTCGCGATCCCTTCCGTGACCGCCGCCGGATCTCCGGGGCCGTTGGACAGAAAAATGCCGTCCGGGTTGTATTTGAGGATTTCCTCCGGCGACGTGTCAGCGGGGACAACGATGACCCGACACCCGTAACTCGCCAGACGCCGCAGGATGTTGCGCTTGATCCCAAAGTCTAGCGCTACCACCGTCCACATTTGGCCATTAGCAGGTTTGACTGTAGGACTGAACTCCCAAACCGAGTCCGTGGCTTCAGACCACTCGTAAACCTCGCGAGTGGTGACTTCCTGGACCAGATTCAGCCCGTCCATGCTGGGGGCGTCTTGTACTAGCTCCAAAAGCTCTGCCTGGTCGAGAATCGTGGTCGAAATGCCGCCGTTGATCGCTCCCACCGTGCGAATTTTGCGAGTGAGGGCGCGGGTGTCGATCCCGTAAATTCCGGGGATATCGTACTGTTTCAGGTAGTCTTGCAGAGATTGCGAGCAGCGCCAGTTGCTGGGGCGGCTGCATACGTTGCGGGCGATCGCACCCCGAATTTGCGGGCGCGAGGATTCTTCGTCTTCGAGATTTACCCCGGTATTGCCCAATTCTGGATAAGTAAAAGTTACAATTTGACCGCAATAGCTGGGATCGGTCAATACTTCTTGGTAGCCCGTCATTCCCGTATTAAATACTACCTCGCCAACGACGGTGGCTTCAGCGCCAAACGACCAGCCGCGGTAAGCAGTACCGTCAGCCAGGACTAGGAGAGCGGGTTGTGCAGTTGAAAGTGACATGGCATCCTTAAATACTTTCGTTTGGTTTAATTCTTACCACTGCCAGCGATTTGATGCTAGTCGGCAATATACAGATATTATTTTAATTTGTGCAAGGGTTCGGCAAAGCAAGGCACCTAGGCCCGAGGCAGAAGCAACAGGTAATCAAAAAGCTGCAACAAGTGCAAATTCTCCCACTCCCCACCCTCGGCATCTCCTCGTCTCTCCATCTCCCTCTGGGGCAGCAATTTATCTGCCAGCCGCTTATGACGGCAGAAAGTCTAAATCTATACCAAAAGGCAGTTGTCGCTGTTACGATCGAGCTACAGCGTTTAACGAAACTATGGCTAGTAAATCTCCCTTGCCTTTACTCTCAAACTTATACAAGCATCTACTGAACTCTCAAAAACGGTGCAAACCGTTACTGGTTGTAACAACAGTTATTTCTCTGAGCAGTTCAATTTTAGTAGGGACTGTTGCCAACTCCTCGCGAGCAGTGGCTCAAGAAAGTGAGGGATGCTTCATGCGGAGCTCGTCAGGCCGAACCGTCAACCTCAGCCAATCAGTCTGCGGTTTTCTCCCCAAAGAATTGACGCCCACTACTTCGGCGGCGGCCAAGTCGGGAGTGTTTCAGGCAAAAATCAAACGCCGAGAGGCTAATATCCCCGTCATAGAAGTCACGTTTAACGGCAAACAAAAGTTCGAGATGATGGTAGATTCTGGAGCTAGTGGCACAGTAATTACACCAGCAATGGCTAAAGCCTTGGGCGTTGTTCTCCAGGGAACAGTGCAAGCACAAACTCCGAACGGAGTGGCTACTTTTCCCCTCGGTCGCTTGACTTCTATGGAAGCTGGGGGTCTGGCGGTTAACAATGTAGTTGTCGCAGTCTCGCCATCCCTAGATATCGGACTGTTGGGTCACGACTTTTTTGGTAATAAAGATGTGACTATTAAGCAAGATGTCATTGAATTTCGATCGCGCTCTTAAACAGAAGGAAGAAGGAAGAGGGAAGAAGGAAGAAGGAAGAAGGATTTTTTTTACTAACCAACAAGAAGAGAAGAGAGAAAAAAGTTTCCCAACTTGAAAAAGTATGAATGCAGAAGGCTGAGTTTTAGACGGTTAGAGCGGGAAGATTTGGGTATTCTAAATTTTTCTTTACTTCTTCCTTCTTCCTTCTTCCCTCTTCCTTCTTCCCTCTTCCTTCATTTCAAAAACTCAATCAACTGCTGCAACTTCAACCAAGATTCGCCGCTCAGTAAAATGTCCTTAGCCATAGAAACTCCTGCTGCGTGGGAACCCATAGGAATTGCACCTCCCACCTGAAAAGCCAAAGAGGCATTCAAAGCTACAACATCCATTTGTGCGGGCGTACCTTTGCCTTGCAAAACGTTCCGCAAAATCTCGGCGTTTTCCTCAACATTTCCGCCTTTTAACGAGCCGATCGCACTTGGTGTCAATCCTACCTTTTGGGGGTCTAAAGTAGCCAGTTCCACTTTGCCATCCGACAAAACGGCCAAATCAGTCACATCTCCCAACCCCGCCTCGTCCAATTTTTCTCTGCCGTGAACGACTACAGCTAACTCAGTCCCCAACTCGCCCAAAGCTTGGGCAATAGTTGATACCAGACTAGGATCGAACACCCCGATTACCTGCCCTGTAGGGCGCATAGGATTGACAAGGGGCCCTAAAAGGTTAAAAACAGTCCGCACCTTCAAAGTGCGCCGGAGCGACGCTACAGCCTTAAGGGCGGGATGCCACCCAGGAGCAAATAAAAAGGTAATGCCTACTTCGTCTACCGCAGCTTTTACCTTCGCGGCATCGGCGTTGAGGTTGACTCCGAGTGCTTCCAACACGTCAGCAGAACCCACTTTGCTTGATGCGGAGCGATTTCCGTGTTTCGCGACTCGAACTTTGCCGGCGGCGGCGACAAAAGCTACAGCAGTGGAAATGTTAAACGTAGAAGCGCCGTCGCCGCCGGTGCCGCAAGTATCAATTAATTTGAGATTGGAGATTGAGGATTTGGGATTGAAAACGCTCTCCGAGTCGCCTGCAAGCGACTGAGAATGCAATACCTGAGCCATTCCTACCAATTCTTGGGCAGAGATGCCTTTGGCTTGGATGGCCGCTAAAATTGCTCCTGAAAGAACGGGGGGAATAGCTTCTGCTAGCCATCCCTGCATCAACTCGGCTGCTTGGGCGCGCGAGAGAGATTGCCTGTCTAATAGTTGTTGCAGGAGGGCTGGCCACAGAGGAGAATCCGCCGTCTGGGTTGAAGCTGGGGATAACTCTGGCGTTGCTAGGAGAGGAGAATCTGTCATTTATTAGTTCTAGTCAAATTTAGCCCGATCGAGCTTGGCGGCCAAACCGAGAATCGATCGGGATTTTACCAGACTTGCAGACCCAATTTTGCGCGATCGGGTTCAGATTTTTGCCCAAATGCCAGCACCGCTACATAATTTTTCCCCCGCAGCAGCAGAATATGAATTTTTTGATACAACAATTACCCTATTGTTGTGCCAACTTTACATAGAAACCCCAGATCGTACAACTGCCAGCAGTCTGCTGTATTATCTACCAGCAATAATACTTAACAGTAACTCAGAGCACCCAAAGACCGATAAAAGTTTCCGACAGGAGTTGCGGAAACCAAAAAATTTTAGATTTTAGGAGAACCCCAGATTCATCTGTGGAGTCAACTTTCATCTAAAATATAAAGTTTCCAATCGACTGACAGCAAGGACAGCGAGCGGTTAACTGATGCAGGCGGGTTTGTTGCCTCGGGTAAGAGTTGATCGTACTCTCACCCAAATCCTAAAAATAGAGTCTTGCGGTTGTAGAAGTCGCTGCCTTTTATTATTGTAACAACATCCTTGCTACTAACTTATTTCAGGGTATTCAACTGCTAATATATTCAGGGAGATTTCAAGGAGCAGGTTTTGCTAGAACACCTGCACCGCAGCCCGATCGATATGCCAATGCGATCGTGACAGCCAGTCAAGCCTTAAATAAATACCCGAACAACTAAACTTTCTGCAGCAACCACTAAGAACTAACAGCCCAGTAGGACAGATGAATAAACACACTCGTCTCCGGCTGCGACACACCATCTTTCGGCCTAACGGCTCAAATTTAAGAGGCGGTCGACCAAAAATATTCACCTCAAACACAAGAGCAGGGTATTCACAAGTGGGAAATCAAAAATTAGAAAATAAAGCGATAGAATGCCTGAATGTCGCGGAGGCACTGCACCAAATGGAAGCAAAATATTACAGTATGTTTGAAAATGCTGTGTCGGGCATTTTTCAAACAACCCAATCCGGTCGCTACATCAGCGCTAACCCAGCTTTGGCTCGCATCTACGGATATAATTCCCCCGAAGAATTAATGGGCAGTCTGACTGATATCAGCGATCAGCTTTACGTCAATCCCGATCGGCGCGATCAGTTTGTTTCTGCTTTGCAAGAAGAGGGCATCGTATCGGATTTTGAGTCGCAGATTTATCGGCGGGACGGAACAATAATTTGGATCGCTGAAAATGCGCGGGCTGTCTGCGATGAAGCAGGGAAATTGCTCTACTACGAAGGTTTTGTAGAAGATATCACCCAGCGCAAGCAAGCAGAATCTGCACTTCGAGAAAGCGAAGAACGCCTGCGCTTAATAATTGAAGGCGTTAAGGATTACGCTATATTCATGTTAGATCCTGATGGGTATGTAGCTAGCTGGAATTCGGGTGCAGAACGCATTTTAGGATACAGAGCTCATGAGATAGTCGGCAATACTTCGGAGTGTTTTTTCACTAAAGAATATCTTGAAATCGGCAAGCACAAAGAAAAACTAATCAGGGCGGTGGCAGAAGGTCGATACGAAAATGAAGGCTGGCGACTTCGCAAAGACGGGTCGCAATTTTGGGCGAATATTATTGTTACTCCTTTGCGCGATGAAAGGGGAAAGTTGCAGGGCTTTTCTCAAGTAATGCAGGATATTACTGAGCAAAAGCGGGCGGCTGAGGAAAAGATGCAGTTGATTGCTTCTTTGCAGGCGTCGGAAAAAAAGTTTCGCACTTTGTACGAATCGACGACTGATGCGGTAATGCTGCTAGACGAAGAGGGTTTTTTGGATTGCAATCCGGCTACTTTAAAGTTATTTGGATGCAGCACTGAGTCGGAGTTTTGCGGCAAGCATCCTTCGGAGTTCAGCCCGCCGTTGCAACCGGACGGACAAGATTCTATGAGTCTTTATCAAGAGCGCATTAATACCGCTATGCGATCGGGAAATTGCCGTTTTGACTGGAGGCACTGCCGTTTGGGTGGTTCTGAATTTCCAGCGGAAGTGCTGCTAACTTCTATGGATATCGGCGGCAAAATAGGGTTGCAAGGCGTGGTGCGCGATATCACTTATCGGGTGCAGGCTGAGGAAGCCCTGAAGCAGGCTAATGAGGTATTGGAATGCCGGGTTAAAGAGCGGACAAGTCAGTTGGAAGAGGCTATTAAAAAGTTGAGGTTGTCGGAAGAAAAGTTTTCTAAGGCTTTTCGGTCGAGTCCTGATCCGATGATTATTACTACTTTTGCTGAGGGTCGTTTTATTGAAGTTAATGATAGTTTTTTGTCGATGACTGGTTACGATTTAGAAGAAACGCTCTGGAATACAGTACCGGGGTTAAATATTTGGGTAAGACCTGAAGACCGACTTAATTTTAGGCGAAGTTTGCACGAACAAGGCGTTGTTCGCAATCAGGAGTGCGAGTTTCGGATGAAGTCGGGATCGGTGGTGGTGTGTTTGCTGTCAGCGGAATTGATTAATTTGGACGGCGAACTCTGTATGCTGGCGGTGATGACGGATATTACCGATCGCAAACACGCCGAAGAAGCCCTACGGGAAAGTCAGCGGGCCTTGGCGACGCTGATGAGCAATTTGCCGGGAATGGCCTACCGTTTTCGCAACGATGCCGATCGCAGTATGGAGTTTGTCAGCGAAGGTTGCTATCAGTTAGCCGGCTATTCTCCTGAAGAATTTATCGGCACTAGGGAAATTTCTATATCGGAATTGACTCACCCGGACGATCGCGATAATTTGTGGAATGCCGTGCAAGTTGCTTTGCAAGAAAATCGACCCTATCAGCTAAATTACCGAATTACTGCTAAAAATGGCGAATTAAAATGGGTTTGGGAGCAAGGTTTGGGAGTGTTTTCCGACTCGGGAGAATTGATAGCTTTGGAAGGGTTAATTACTGATATTTCCGAGCAGAAACGCAGTGAAGAAGCTTTGCGGCGATCGCAAACAGAGTTAACCCAACAAAAACTTCAACTCGAAAATACTTTGCACGAATTGCAGCAAACTCAAGCTCAATTGATTCACACTGAGAAAATGTCTACTCTCGGTCAAATGGTAGCTGGGGTCGCTCACGAAATTAACAATCCTGTTAGTAGCGTCTGCGGCAATCTCGTCCACGTCGGCCACTACACGGAAGATTTGCTTAATTTGCTCGATATGTACCAGAAGCAGTGCCCGCAGCCGTCGGCAGCAATTCAAAATAAAATTAAGGATATCGAATTAGAGTTTCTGCTAGAAGATTTGCCCAAAGCGATGTCTTCGATGCAGGTTGGGGCCGATCGCATTCGGGAAATCGTGCGATCGCTCAGAAATTTCTCCCGCAAAGACGATTCTCAAATGAGCAAAGTTAACCTGCACGAAGGGATTGAAGGAACGTTGCTGATTCTGCAAAGTCGCCTGAAAGCCAGAGGTAACTATCCCGAAATTGCGGTAATTAAGGACTATGGAAATTTGCCTTTGGTTGAGTGTTATGCTGGAAAAATCAATCAGGTATTTATGAATTTGATCGGAAATGCGATCGACGCGATCGAGGAATACAACGAAGGGCGTTCAGTTGCCGAAGTCAAAGCTAACCGCAGTAAGATTAAAATTAGGACAGAAGTCCAAAACTCCAATGCTGTAATTAGGATTTCTGACAACGGGCCCGGTATGCCAGAAGAAGTTTCCCAGCAGTTATTCGAGGCTTTTTTTACCACCAAACCCGCCGACAAAGGCACCGGTTTAGGTCTGTCAATTTCCTACAAAGTTGTCCAAGAACACGGTGGCAAACTTAGCTGCGTGTCTGCACTCGGCCACGGGGCCGAGTTTATCATAGAATTGCCGATCGAACAGCCTATCAAACAATCCTAAAGTGCGATCGGGGCGATCGCATCGGGATAACGAGTCACGGTTTCTAGTGAGGACTTTAGTCCTCATAAAACTCGCTCGGACTAAAGTGGTAAGATGCAGTGTGCATTGAATTCTATAGAATTAGACCTATAGAAATTTTGCATAAGTTCTGTATTGCTAAAACCCTGGCTTTTCTTATTTCTTCCTTCTTCCGGCTTCCATCCATTACATCCGTTACATCCGAAGAAAGCGAATCCATTGCCGAACTTCTTTCTTCCTTAATTACACCTTTCCCAATAAATTTGAGCCACATTATCTCCCGGATTTTGCCCCAAACAATCCGCAAAAAGTCCCCCAGCTTCCCTAAAATTCTTCATATTGTACAAAGACAAAGCCTGAGTAAATAGTTGCAGAGTCGCTAACTTCCCCGCTTTAACTTCCGGCAAATCAGCATCAAAAACTTCATAAACAGTCACCCATTCAGACTTACCCTTAACCTGAACTTTATCAATTACCCGAATTGCATAATCACCCGGATTCCTCAAGCGATCGAAAGTCTGCTGAGTAATTAACAGCGACACCCCATAATTTTTCGTCAAACTTTCAATCCGAGAAGCCAAATTAACCGCATCGCTAATCACAGTACCGTCCATGCGGCTTTTTCCGCCTACTATACCCAGAATCAAAGAACCAGTATTGATTCCCACCCCAATCTCAACTGCCACATCGCCCACAGAAGCGCGATCTCGATTGTATTCCGCAAGAGTATGCAGCATGGCAATTCCCGCTTTCAAAGCATCATCCGCCCCCTCGCTAAACAAAGCCATAATTGCATCACCAATATATTTATCAATAAACCCTTTATTTTCCACAATCAGCGGTTCCATTCGACTCAGATAAGAATTGATAAATTTAAAATTTTCTTCAGGTGTCATCTGTTCCGAAAGAGTAGTGAAATCGCGGATGTCAGAAAACAAAACTGACATTTCCAACTCCACCGCTTCTCCCAATTTAATATCAACAATACTGTCACATCCCAAAAAAGCTAACAACTCTTTGGGTACAAAGCGACTTGTCGCCTCCGCAATTTCTAATTCTGCATCCAGTGAAAGTTCCAAATTGCAATTGACCTCAAAGAGATCCTCAATAAACTTTTTGCGTTCTGCCTCAGCTTCTTTGCGTTCCGTGATATCTTGAAGAGTGTTGATAGCATAAACAATATTTCCTTGTTGATCGTAGATGGGAGTAGCGAAGATTTCTAGGGGAATAATCTTGTCACCTTGATGAACTTCTGCATCGTCAGCCGTAGCACTTTCCCCATTCAACGCGCGTACGCTGGGCAAATTCTCCGTAGGATACTTTTGATTCGTCCCTGCTTGATAGAGTTGATAAACCTCTGACAATTGCTGGGAACTGGTATCCGGCACAACTCCTTTACCAAATATCTCTTTTGCTTTCCGATTGATGTAGTAAGGTTGGCCGTCCGCGTTCAGCACACCCACACCAATCGGCATTGCTTCCAAAAACTGTGTCAACCGATTTTCATTTTCGTGTAGTTTAGCAATGAGTACGGTTTGCTGGCTGTTTAACTCGGCCAACTCCTGATTTATTTGCTGGAGTTGGGCATTTTGTTGTGCCAGTTGTTTATCTTGAAGATAACTATTTAGCGCTTCTCTAACGGTCAATTTTAAGTCTTCCGGTTGCCAAGGTTTGGTAATATAACGATATAAGTTTGCAGAGTTGATAGCATTGGCGATCGCCCCAATATCTGCTTGTCCTGTCAGCATAATTTTTATAGTTTTAGGCGAAATTATATGAGCCTGTTTTAACAGCTCATCTCCCTTCATATCAGGCATAATATGGTCGGAAATAATTAAAGGAATTTCATCCCCCTCCTCTAGCAATTCTTCAATTAGCTCTAATGCCTCTTGCCCACCTTCAGAAATTTCGATTATATAATCATTGCCCACAGCCTCTTGCAGTTCTGCTTTGAGGCTCCTGAGTACAGTTTTTTCATCATCAACACAGATAATTACCTGTTGGCTCATAGTTTAGATAAACCAGATTTAATAGTTTCTAGCAAATCGGATTCCAACCAAGGTTTAGATAAGCAACCATGAAGGTTAGCCTGTTTTTGTACTCTGTCAATGGCTACTTCATCCGCTTGACCAGTCAGCATAATTTTAATAACATTGGGGTAGTTTTGGTGAATGCGAATCAGCAACTCATCTCCCCTAATACCGGGCATTAACCAATCACAAATAATCACAACAAGGCTAATTTTGTCATCATAAAGTTCGCTGATCACCTCTAACGCCTCCTCAGCATCTTCGGCTCCTTCATAGGTGTACGCATTCCCAAATTCTGCTGCTAGCTGCGTTCTGAGACTGTCTAATATTATTTTCTCATCGTCAACGCACAAAATAACTGGTTTAGACATCTCTTTTTTCTCCTTTTTAATTGTTATTACTAGCCAAAGTAGCACAAGTAGTCAAAGTAGTAAAAGTAGTAAAGTGTATTAGTAGACTCCATCTTATCTTAAGATGTCACAAGCCAACGGCTCGCCAAATCCTCTCCCCCCTCCCCAGTCGCCGAAACCAAGAAACTTATATGCGTAGCACCTTAGCTGAGCATAACGCATCGTACTGCTGTTTTACATCCGTTTCCTGTTGAATCGGAGTTAGGGGCCTCAAAACGCTTTAACTTTTGAAATACTCCCAACGGGGTAGATGGCAGCTTAGGCGGAACCAAGCAAAATCAGACCTATTTACTACCTTATATCGTTTGCGAGATCCTTGAGTTGCTTATACAGTGATCATTGGCAGGAAAACATTAAATGTAGTTTTGCCCGGAATTGATTCCACTTCTATTTTTCCCTGATGCTTGTCAACAATCTTCTTCACAATATCTAGTCCCAATCCGCTACCTTCTCCTGCGGGCTTAGTA
This sequence comes from Microcoleus sp. B3-D7, assembly GCF_036705305.1. NCBI lineage: Bacteria > Bacillati > Cyanobacteriota > Cyanophyceae > Oscillatoriales > Microcoleaceae > Microcoleus > Microcoleus sp. B3-D7. The sequence continues at coordinate 115,804 of NZ_JAUBUE010000006.1, forward strand.
GTAAAAAACGGGTCAAATATTTTCCCTTTTATCTCTTCAGGTATCCCTTTGCCGCTGTCGCTAATGCTAATCTTAGCCTGGTCATCTTGAGCCGTTAACTCAATTGTTAACGTGCCTCGATAATCCATTGCTTGCAAAGCATTGTGAATTAAATTAGTCCAAACTTGATTTAGTTCATCGGGATAGCACAGTATCGGCGGGATATCGGCATAGTTTTTGATGACCTCAACTCCCTGTTTGAGTAGATTTTGATACAGGGTTAAGATTGTTTCAATACCTTCTTTAAGACTGGCTGCTGTTTTTTCGCCCGACTGTTCGTAGCGGGCATAAGTTTTTAATGCAAAAACTACTTTTGATGCTCTATCTGTGGCTGTGTTGATAGTAGCAATGCCTCTTTTTAATTCGGAAAGTTTGTAGGCGATTTCTAGGAGATGTAAACTATCTGATCTTTGCAACAAAGACACAAAGGTATCAATTTCATTATAAACGCCCATGATCACTAGGCGATCGGCTATGGTATCGGCACTTTCAATCCCTAATTCTTCCAGTTGGCTTCTCAAAGCTCTCTTCAACTTGCGTTCTTCTTTGGTTGATAAGCTGGCTTCTTGTTGCAGGGAACGCTGCAGTAAACTCAACAAATTCTGTGCTTCTTCTGGGGAGAGAGATTGAAAAAGTGTGGGCAATTGTTCTAAAGTTTGATTTAAGAACTTAGAAACATTTCCTGCCGACGAGCGAATCGCGCCCAGGGGAGTGTTAACTTCGTGAGCAACTCCGGCCACAAGTTGTCCTAAAGCTGCCATTTTTTCTGATTGAATCAATCCTTCTTGGGTGGCTTCGAGATTGCTTAAAGCTTGTGATAATTCTTGAGTGCGTTCTTCTACTTTTGCTTCTAGGTTGGCATAGAGTTGGGCATTTTCGATTGAGATGGCAGCTTGCGAACACAAGACTTTTAACAGAGATACTCTGTCGGGAGTAAATGCACCTGTTACTAGGTTATTTTCTAAGTAAATTATTGAAATAAGCTGATTCTGTTTGAGCAGAGGAACGCAGAGAAGAGATTTAGTTTTATGAGCTTTTATATAAGTGTCATTCGTAAATCTGCCTTCCCGACTAGAATCATTTAAAACAACATCTTTGTGAGTGCGACTTACATAATTAATCACTGATAAGGACAGTAACTGACTGCTTTCAGATGGGATGGACTGCAACAAATTGATGGTATCGGAATCAACTGCACCGGATGCTTCAATCAGTAGTTTACCCTGAGATTCCAACAACAAGTATCCCACCTGTGCGCCAGCATTCTCCATCATAATTGTCATCAATTTTCGGAGTAATTGCTCTAGCACAATTTCACCAGCAATGGCTTGGGAAGCTTTGATAACTGTCGCTAAATCTAAAGCTGTACTCGCTCCTGTGGTAGTGTGAGCATTGGGGACGATAGGGCCTGTATTTTTACCAAAAATCGCCCCAGATTTTGCCTGTAATTGTGGATATCTTGCTTCTAAATCCTCAACTTTTGCCTTAGCTTGCCAGCGAGTATAGCCGTAGTGTGCTCCTTTGAGATAGGTTTGGGCAATCTCCTCCATACCGCTTACTAGATAAAATTCCGCTGCTAACTCATAGGCTAAAGCTTCATCTTGAATATATCCGTTGTCTCTTGCTCCTTGAATCGCTCGCTCGTAAAGTTTTGCTGCTTGCCAATTATCTCCTAATACTCGCGCTTTTTCTGCTTGTACTAGGTCGTATTTATGCTGGAAATTGAACGGGGCAAGCTCGGCCCATTGCTTCATTTGCTTTTGGTTTGATTTGACTCCCTCCAAATTTTCCATGAGCTCGGGAGAATACTGAGCGAGCAGGGCAAGAGAATAGTAGAAGTTATGGATAGCAACATACATAAATCCCATGAGAGAATCTATGTATTCTGCAGCTGCGATCGCATTCTTCACGGCATCGGCATAGTTTTTGAATAAATAAGCGAGATTTAGTTTTGCTACGTAAACAAGACTAAGCAGCGTGCGGTTCTTCGTGGCTAGCAAACGGGGAAGTATTTCCTCCTCGTTAAAGCTTTCGCCCAGCAAGCGAGATGGGGGGGCTGTTGTTTCCAAAAGATTTAAAGTAACTTGCCGCCAGATATTAATCTGGTAAAGAGTATATTCCTGTTTGAGCTTCCATAATTGTTCGCAGGATTGGTGCATTTTTGATGCAACAGATTCTAGTCCTTCTCCAGTCAAAAACAGGGTGACACAATAAGCTTTAATACAATAACCTGCGTACTCATTATCTCCTGTTTCAAGTCCGCTTTTATTTCCCTCTAGTAGCAGAGAAAGACTGCTTTTTGCGGGAGCTTTCCAGTGTTTAACTAAAGAACAGAATAAGTTATAGATTTTGGCTTTTAGCTCTATAGCATGATATATATTTACTAACTTTAGTGCCAATTCTCCGGCGTGATATCCAGTTTCTATGTTGCCTTTTCCCGAACAGATAACAGCATACGCAGCATAAGCATAAGCAGCCAAAGCTGAATAACCTTTTTGAATTGTCAGGTTAACCATTGTCAAAATAATTAACACTAAAACTCCGGGTTTCGCAAATAAAGCGGACGGACAAATAGACATCAAAATTCGCATGGCTGCGAGTTGAGCAGCGTCAGTCATTTCCGGGAAGCTTTCTAAGTCCATAAGTGCTGGCAGCTCTACGTTACTATCTTCTCCTGTAAAGAGAGAAATTTCTAGTAATTTTAATGCTTCTAAACCAGTTTCTATTGCTTTAAGTGGCTGATTTTGAGCGGTATAAATTAGCACTTTTAGTTCGTAAGCTTTTACCCTGTCTAGGTGATTTATTGCTCGTTCCAAGATAACTTCAGCTAATTTTTCTGCACCCTCAAAGTTGGTGTTTAAATATTTAGCCTCTACCATTTCTTGATAGAGATTTAGGGTTAATTCATACTGCGTTTGCCAACTTTCTTCGGTTAAGAGGCTTAATCCTGTCTTCAAATATTCAACCGCAGCACTGTAAGCCGTCGCTGCTTTGGCTTTCTGGCCCGCTATCAAATTAAGTTTGGCAATTTCGTTTCGCTCTTGTTGATGGGTTAGTAGGGGCTGTACGGCCCTGCTTAACCCTACCCCCATATTCAGATGATCGACAATTTCAAATATTTTTTTTGATCGTGTTTCGGGCGAACTGTTCTTTAGCAACAGGCGACCAATTTGTAAATGAATGGCTTGTTTTTCAGATTCGTCAATCAAAGAATAAGTTGCTTGTTGGATGCGATCATGCCCAAACTTATAGTGTTGAATTAAAAGTTGACTATCTAATTCTGAGATAGTAAAAATTAACTCAGAATGAATAGCTTTTTTCAGCGCATAGAAAATTTCAGCGGGGGAGCGATCGCAAATAATTGATAGAGTGTTTAAGTCAAACTCTGCACCTATACAAGCTGCAAAACGCAATACCTGTTGAGTCTTGGAGGGCAATTTATTGAGTTTGCCAACCATTAATTCTACCACATTGTCAGTAATTGCTCTCGCCTCAATCTGAACAATATTCCACTGCCAAGTGCGCTCCTTAAAATCGAAATTTAGCAGATTTTCAGTATATAAGTTTTTCAATAATTCCGTAATAAAGAAAGGATTGCCGCTGGTTTTTTTGAGAATTAATCCTGCTAAATCTCTGACAGCATAACGCTCACACTGCAACGTATCTGCAATCAATTCAGTGATATGTGGTTGGGCTAAAGGTACTAAGGTAATCTGGTTAACAGTGGCTCCCTCAGAGCGGATATCTTCCAAAGTCACCATCAAGGGATGAGTAGAATTGACTTCGTTGTCTCGATAAGCTCCAATCAAAAATAGATATTGGGTATCTGCATCCACCATCATCAGTTGGATTAATTTGAGGGTGGCAGAATCTGCCCATTGCAAATCGTCCAGAAAAATGACTAAAGGATGCTTTTCTGAACAAAATACGCGAATGAAATTACCGAAGATAAGATTAAAGCGATTTTGCGATTCATTTGCACCTAATGCAGACAAGGCCGGCTGTTTGCCTACAATCAATTCAACTTCGGGAATTACATCAATAATAATTTGACCGTTAACACCAAAAGCATTTAATAATTTTTCTCGCCATTGATTAAGCTGTTCTTCGCTTTCGGTTAACAGTTGTCGCACTAATCCCTTAAAAGCGCTGACAATAGCAGAGTAAGGAATGTTGCGCTGAAATTGGTCGAATTTTCCAGCTATAAAATAGCCTCTCGCCTTAGTTATTGGTTTATAAACTTCGGATACCAGTGCTGACTTGCCTATTCCAGAATAACCAGCAACCAGCATTAATTCTTTACGGGATTGCTGGTTATTTTCGGTTTTGCTAATCCGAGAGAAGGCTGCTAGTAAATCTGCAACTTCTGCGTCGCGTCCGTAAAGTTTTTGGGGGATTTGGAACTTGTCGCAAATATCTTGACGACAGAGGGCGAATGATTCAATTTTGCCATTTGTCTGTAACTGGTTCAAGCATTCTTCTAAATCTGATTTGATTCCGCAGGCACTTTGATATCGTTCTTCTGCTGTTTTGGCCATCAGTTTGAGTGTGATATCAGAAATAATTGGGGGAATTTCTGGATTCACCTGATGCGGCGGTACTGGTTGTTTGGCGATGTGGCAATGTAACAACTCCAAAGCATCGTCAGCGGCAAATGGAAGTTGTCCGGTGAGGAGTTCGTAGAATGTAACGCCCAAAGAGTAAAAGTCGGTTCGATAATCAAGAGAACGGTTCATCCTTCCAGTTTGTTCTGGAGAAATATAGGCTAATGTACCTTCTAAAACATTGGGGTTTTTTAGGGTAGGATTTTCGCGGGTGAAGACAGTAGCAATGCCAAAATCGATAATTTTAACTTGCCCGGTTTCTGGGTTGAGCAGGATATTGGCGGGGTTAATGTCTTTGTGGATAATTTGGGCAGCATGAATTCGAGCCAAAATCTCTGCTGTTTGAATAGCGATGCGGAGGAAGTGCTGTAAAGATGAAATATTTTGCGTTTCTGTAGGGTTATCATTCAAAATTTTTAAAGAAGTGCCGCCAAAATCTTCAAAGATAATGACTAGAGTTCTTTGATACTCTTGTAGGCTATAAACTTTGACAAATCCTTCGATATTGTTGAGATTGCAAGTAATTTCGTATTCCTGCTTGTAGCGGGTCAGTTCAGCAGGATCGGGATAATCTTGAGCGAGCATTTTGAAGATAACAGGTTGATTGTCCTGTTCGCGAATGGCTCGATAAACCGTCGAATTTGGGCTTTCGTAAATTCGATCGAGAATCTCGTATCCTTCAATTTTTAACATTTTGGGTAATTTTTAGAATGTTAATTTTTATGTAAAATATGGTAATCTGCACCTTTTTGAACAGTCGCTTTTTTTGAGTGGAATTATTTCTACTTAACCTGAGATGTTGCACCATTCTCAATAAGCCTTGTATGGGTGGGCTTCTAGCCCACCCCACAACAAAATTCACTCTTTGTGGAACAGGCCGAAAAGCCTGTTAAGCGAGAATGGTGCAACATCTCAGTTTAACCGGACTTGTATTATTGACTAGAACTAGCTATCTTTGACAAGGACTAAATGACACTCGGTGAAAAGCCGATCGCCCGCAGCGTTCCAAAGCCAATTTATGTTTAGCAGTACCGTATCCCTTGTTATTTGTCAAGTCATATTCAGGATACTTAACAGCCAAACGTACTATTAATTCATCGCGCCAAACTTTCGCCACAATACTAGCAGCAGCAATCTGAATCGATCGCGCATCACCCTTGATCATCGTCTCTTGCTCGATCGCCAAATTGGGAATCCTTTGATTCCCATCAACCAAACACAAATCCGGCGTCACCTTCAACTTCAAAATCGCCCGTTTCATCGCCAACAAAGAAGCCTGCAAAATATTGAGGCGATCGATCTCCCGCACCGAAGCCGCACCAACTTGACAGTCAACCGCCACAGCCCGGATTTTCATAGCTAAGCGACTCCGGGCTGCGGCACTCAACTGCTTGCTGTCGCGCACCCCGCAACTTGCTAATTCATCGAGAACTTCGTCGGGCAAAATGCAGGCAGCAGCCACCACCGGCCCGAACAAAGCCCCTCGTCCGACTTCATCCACACCCGCAATTACTAGAGCGTTCGAGGGAGAGGGAGAAAGGGGAAGATGGAAAGATGGGAAGAGAGTAAAAACTTCTACTTCTTCCTTCTTCCCTCTTCCCTCTGACTTCTTCCTTCTTCCCTCTGACTTCATATCACTCATCCACAACGGCTGACGAGCGGCGGCGGCGGCGACGGTTGATAGCAGGCTCCTCGGGTTCGCTGGGTTCGCTGGGTTGGCTGGGTTCGATCGGCTCATTGAGTTCGATCGGCTCATTAAGTTCGATCGGCTCATTGAGTTTGATCGGCTCATTGAGTTCGATCGGCTCATAGGATTCGATCGGCTCATAGGATTCGATCGGCTCATAGGATTCGATCGGCTCATAGGATTCGATCGGCTCATAGGATTCGCCCATCACATCGCTGGGTTCCTCCATTCGATCAAAACCATCAGTTTGGTCGATCGAACTCTCGCCGTAAATTTGGGCCTCATCATCCTCAGAAAAAACAGGCTCAACTACCGACCTTTCTGGATAATAATCCCGTTCCTCAGCATTCTGTGCAGGCGCCGTCGGTTCAAATTCAAATTCGAGTTGCTCGAAAGGCGGCTTGTTCGGGGCCGCTCCGGGGAGAGTCACCGAAACGATCGCATTCTTAGGATTTTTCACGCTGCGATCAGTAAGCACCAAAGGAGAAACCCCCATCAGTGCATAAACATCCTGCTCCTCCGCCGTCATTTCCACCGAAATCACCTCTGGAGGCTCCACCATCGGCTTCATCAACTCAGACTTAGCCGGACGCACGCGATCGAAATCCTCGCGCCTGCCAACAGTCGCCATATTCACCAGCCCGAAGCCCTCCGAAGCCGCCCGGATGCCGGGGGGTGCTAGATACTCAGAGCGCGTATCCGCGACGGGCGCGCTCGGAGTATTCGGCAGCCGCAACTTGCTGCGTACCGGTTCCTCCTCCGCCGGCAGAGCAAAAGGCTCTTCGCCAATCCGGCGGCGGCGGCGGCGTCTAGTTCCGTTCCCCAAATCCTGATAGCTGGGATGGTTGAGCAAGTCCAAAGGCGAGGCATTGCTGCCAGTCTCAAAATCCAAACTTTCGCTCTGACTCTGAGGTTCCCAAGCAGCCCGAGCAGGTTCGGGGGGGCGTTCTTCCCGCACCGGTGCAGGAGTTGCAGCCACCACAGGCGTCAAGCTGCGGCGTTCCAATCCTTCGGGCAAATTCAACAAAACGCGGTTCGACGTAGCAACGGTGCGATCGCCCGATTCCCGCACCGATGCGGCGAAGTCTTCTTCCCCGGGCAAGTGCACCAGATGACCCAAGCCGCTGCAAGTAGGACAACTGTGGCCGAACAACTCGTAAATATTTTGACCTTGGCGCTTGCGGGTCAGTTCTACCAGCCCCAATTCCGACAGTTGAGCGATTTGCGGCCGAGCTTTGTCAGCTTTGAGAGCTTTATTGAAATGTTCCAGCACCTGCAACTGATCGCGGCGGGATTCCATGTCAATAAAGTCAACAATAATCACCCCGGCAATATTGCGTAACCGCAGTTGTCTAGCAATTTCCGTTGCTGCTTCGCAATTTGTCCAGAGTACAGTTTCGCGAGCCGTCGCCGATCGAGTAAACGAGCCAGAGTTGACATCGATCACCGTCAGCGCCTCAGTCGGCTCGATAATCACATAACCACCCGAAGGCAAATCAACCCTTGGTCTGAGGGCTTCTCGAATCGCAGCGTTAACCCGGAAAAATTCTAAAATCGAGGCGCGCTCTCGGTGGTGGTCGATCAAAACTCCCGCAGGAAGTTTACCGCCGTTCCAGCTCATCAACTGCTGCTTCACCCGCTTAATTCCATTTTGCGAGTCCACCACAATCCGATTCACGTCACCGCTGAACATATCTCGCAGCACCCGCTGGATAAAATCGTCATCCCGGTTGAGCAGTGCCGGCGCCCGCGAAGTACCCCCTTCGAGTTGAACGGCTTCCCATTGTTTTTGGAGGGCTTCCAAATCTTCCATGATCGCTTCTTCGGTCATCCCTTCAGCCTCGGTGCGTACCAGCAGCCCCATCCCGGCCGGTTTCACCAAAATAGCCAGGGCTCTGAGGCGGTTGCGCTCGGCTTCCGACTTGATCCGCCGCGAGAGATTGACTCCCCTGCCGTAGGGCATCAGTACCAAATAGCGGCCCGGCAGGGTAATGTTGCCTGTTAGCCGGGGGCCTTTGCTGCCCGTCGGTTCTTTCATTACCTGTACCACCACTTTCTGCTGGGGGGTCAGGAGTTCTGTAATTGCTCCTGCCGAGCGTTTAAGGCGCAGCGGGCCGAGGTCTGTGACGTGCATAAACCCGTTACGTTCTGGGTCGCCAATATTGACGAACGCCGCATCTATCCCAGGGAGTACATTTTCAACAATTCCCAAGTAAATGTCACTGACTTGATGGCTGCCTGTGGCTACCACAAGTTCTTGGATTTGATCTTCTGAAAAGACGGCAGCAATACGATGCTGCTCTGCTATAACTATCTGCTTGGTCATTCAATTTCCTCAAAAAACTGGCAGCAAGTTAGAGACACTTACGCACAAAAGTGTTTCTGACTTTGACTGTAATTAGTAGTAGCTTGAAGAGTTATGAGCTGTGAGTTGGTGCAGGGTGGAAGAAAATTTAACTGTTGACCGTTCACTGTTAACTGTTGACTGTTCACTGTTAACTGTTACAGATAAAGTAGTTAAACCCGCCCTTACAGAGTTATGAGTTATGCTCAGCAGATAAATCTGAGAGATTGAAATAAGGAGGCTTTTATCGAGTTAGCACTATTGAGATTTGAGTTGAGAATTGCGAAATCAATACTCAAAATTCAACAGTTACAACTCTTCCTTTGAACTCAGCGAATAAATTCATTGACACCGTACCAATTTCTTAACACACAACTTAACACTACGAACTGATAACTCCGCTTGCGTGGTGGTAGAGGGCTGGTTTTGAGCGAAAGTAGGTAGGAGTGAAAGCGCCTAGATTTTTGTTGAATTCTTGTGCGATCGCACTCAACATACCCCAGCTTAGCATTCGACTGCAACCTCCGCCCCTGCCAACCCTAAAACCTCGTCAGTCGATTTTAGATTTTAGATTTTAGATTTTAGATTTACTCCACAGATGAATCTGGGAGATTGAAATTTAGTCTAAAATCTAAAATTTTGGTTCTCCACGAATTAAGTCGGGGGCTTATCTCCGTTTTTTGACGGGTCAGTCGATTTTAGATTTTAAATTTTAGATTTTAGATTTACTCCACAGATGAATCTGGGAGATTGAACTAGAGTCTAAAATCTAAAATTTTTGATTCTCCACGAATTAAGTCGGGGGCTTATTTCCGTTTTTTGACGGGTCAGTCGATTTTAGATTTTAAATTTTAGATTTTAGATTTTAGATTTACTCCACAGATAAATTTGGGAGATTGAACTAAAGTCTAAAATCTAAAATTTTTGGTTCTTCACGACTTAAGTCGGGGGCTTATCTGCGCTTTTTGACGGGTCAGTCGATTTTAGATTTTAGGTTTTAGATTTTAGATTTACTCCACAGATGAATCTGAGAGCTGGAACTTTAATCTAAAATCTAAAATTTTTGGTTCTTCACGACTTAAGTCGGGGGCTTATCTCCATTTTTTGACCCGCCAAAAACATCTATTGTTGAATACCCGCTCTGCGGTTTGAACCGTGAGATTTTTGAATAAGCCGACCACCGACAACCAGTCGATCGATCGAAATTAATCGCTAAATTTGGTTCAGACCCCGCTCCTGCGGGTTTGGCGCTAGATTTAGCCCGTGAATGTACAACAAAAAGGCTTGAAGTCTTGAACAGAAGCAAATTGCACCCAGCCCGCGTTGCTGGTTGACGAGGGCGGCGAGCGACTAAAGCGCTCGAGCCACCGCGGCTTCCATAACAAGCGATTATAGCGTGAAACGACACATCCCGATCGAGAGCCGAAGGTGAAATATTCCACCACGGCTTCCCTATTTTAACCATAACCCAGGATTAGCTGACTACGCTCAACCTGTAGAAGCTGAATTTCCTGCTGGCTGACTTGTTCGAGCATGAACACAATATGTTCTGGCTTGAGCAAGTTGCCATCGCTGCGACAACTGCCAGTAAAGCGCAAGACGGCTCTACCTTGGGATGTACCACCAGAGGCAGAGGTGCTGCTTTCTGGTTTCTGCTCTACAAGCTCTAGTTTGTGCAGTCGATCGCGCAAATTGACATTCTGCGTCTTTCCCGACTTAGTAGTATGCACCCGCCAAAAAGCTTCGGTTTCGATGATCGTCTTGACCCAAGCTTCCCAGTTGGCATCAGGAGCCACGGAGACAGGAGCAGAATTTTCCCGGTCTAATTCGCCATTTTCTGTCAACGATCCCCCTACAGCCACAGTAATGACGTACTCCGCTGCTTCTAACAACTGGTTAGCAGCAGGAGCCTTGAGATCGACCGACTCAACCTTGTAAATCGGAATATTTTCCGGCAGCTTAGCGGCCAACTTTTCCCGAAAACTCTCAATATCGATCGACTCAGTGAGCTCAAAGTCGGCAATTTCACCAGTGCTGGTAACACCCAGAGGCAGAGCATTTGCCAGAGAAATCCGAGGGTTCGGGTGAAACCCGCCGGTAAACGAAATCGGCAAATCGGCTCTGCGGACTACTCGATCGAACAATCGGATCAAATCCAAATGACCAACCAAAGCCATATCGCCCACCTTCCCGAACCAAACCCGCAAACGCTTTTTCCGCTCCGTATTCGGAACAAACTCCCCAGCAAACTCTGGAATTGGCAGCGCATCCACAACCACATTGTGTCCGAAATCGGTGCCGCAAACCCCGCAGCGCGAACACCCTTCAAAGGAACAGTCGGGAACAGTCGCTGCTTTTAAAGCCTTTTGCAAGTCAATTTTCAGCCAGTTTTTGTCGATTCCCGTATCTAAATGATCCCAAGGCAGGGCCTGATCGAGAGAGAGGGGGAGAGAGGGCGACGGCGAGAGGGGGAGAGTGGGGGAAGGGGAGAGGGGGAGATCCGGAGAATTGGAAAAATCTTCCTTCTCCCTTCTTCCGACGGACATCGGACTGACATCCGTTACATCCGTTACAGAATCCGTTGCCGAACTTCCTTCTTCCTTCTCAAACAGATTCCACTCGCCGCTTTCGACTTGGCGGTATTTCCAGGTAAGGCCCGACTCATCGATCGCCTGAGTCCAAGCTTTGTAAGCCTGATCCAAGCTTTCCCACCACGCATCCATACCTGCGCCAAGTTCCCAAGCGCGGCGGACTACAGCAGCCAAACGTCGATCGCCCCGTCCGACAAAATCCTCCATTGCCGAAATCCGCACATCAGTGTAATTCACCTTAACGCCCCGCATCCCCCGAAATTCTCCCTTCAGGAGTTTTTGCTTGCGGGAAAACTCAGCAGTAGAAACCGAGTGCCACTGAAAAGGAGTGTGAGGCTTAGGCGTAAAATTAGAAATTGTCAAGTTAAAATTCAGTCCCCGCCTGCCATCTATCCTGCATTCCCGGTGCAGCCAGCGGACTGTTTCGGCGATGCCCAGAACATCAAAATCTGTTTCTCCGGGCAAACCGATCATAAAATACAGCTTGATTTTATCCCAGCCGCGATCGACCGCAATTTTGACACCCCTAAGCAATTCTTCGTTGGTCAAACCTTTGTTAACGATGTCGCGCATCCGCTGAGTACCAGCTTCCGGGGCAAAAGTCAAACCGCCTTGTCGCGTACCGCCGAGAATGTCGGCAATATTATCGTCAAATCTGTCAACGCGCTGGCTGGGTAGAGACAGAGAAATATTTTTATCTTTCAGGCGATTTTTGATTTCCATCCCGACTGCTGGGAGTGCCAGATAGTCGGAACAACTGAGGGAAAGCAGGGAAAACTCGCTGTGCCCGGTGGCTTGCATCCCCTGTTCGATCGCCTCTACGACTTGCTGCGGTTCGACATCGCGCGCGGGGCGAGTCAGCATTCCCGGCTGACAGAAGCGACACCCGCGGGTGCATCCCCTGCGGATTTCTACTGTCAGTCTGTCGTGTACTGTCTGGACGTAGGGAACCAGGCCGATCGAATAAGCTGGTATCGGAGTTGCCACGCGGCGCAGAATTCGTTCGGGAACTTGCGGGCGGTTGGGATGAACAGAACCGTCGGCCGCCATATCGTAGAATTGCGGGACGTAGACGCCTGGAATTTGCGCTAAATCCAGCAGCAATGCTTCTCGGCTCAAATTATTTGTTTTGCCTTCTGCCAAAATCAAGCCAATTTCTGGCAGCAACTCTTCTCCATCTCCCAAAGCGATGAAGTCAAAAAAGTCTGCGTAGGGTTCGGGATTGGATGTTGCCGTTTGCCCGCCAGCAAAAATCAGCGGCATTTGACCGTTTTGGGGATTTGTCGCTCTTTCTTGCCAAGTTAGGGGAATGCCGGCTAAATCCAGCATTTCCAGAATGTTTGTTGCTCCGAGTTCGTAGCTGAGGCTGAAGCCCAGAATATCAAATTCTGTGAGCGATCGCCTCGATTCTACGGCAAACAGCGGAGTTTTGGTCGATCGCAGTTTTGCTGCCAAGTCAGGGGCGGGCAAATAAGCTCGATCGCACAACTGTCTCGGCCCTGCGTTCAAAATGTTGTAAAGGATGATGTGCCCCAGATTGGAAGCACCAACTTCATAAACTTCTGGGTAAGTGAGAACCCAGCGCACCAATGCCTCGTCCCAAGGCTTGTGCGTAGATCCCAATTCGTTTCCCAGATAACGAGCAGGCTGATTAATGTCTGCTGTAAGTAATTCTTCGACTTTTACTGCCACGGCTCGACTCGCTAAATATTTGCGACTCTTAAGCAGCCTACCTTAAAATCTGCCAACACGCCAACGACAGTCGTCTGTCTTTTCGGGCATTTAACCGAATTTGCTGTGTTTTGTTGCCTGTCCGCGTCGCCCAGGAGCCTCTATCAGTGTTGTTTTACATCAGTGTTGTTTTACGCAGGAGTTTTGGGCATCAAAGCTATCGACATTTTCAAATATTTCAAAAACTCGATCGAGTTGGCTAAGTTCCAGAATCATCTTAATCCCAGGGGATACCGAGCAAAGACTAAACCTGCGCCCCATTTTTTTCGCCTGCTTGAGGCCAGAGACCAATGCCATCAAACCGGCACTGTCAATAAATTTTACTTCGCCCAAATCTACGAGTACCGCTACAACCCCGGGGGCTGCAATTGCTGTCATTAGTTGCCGTCCGAATTCTCCGCAGGTGGCTGCATTCAGGTAGTCTAGGGGTCGAATCACCGTAATTGGTTTATGGGCAAGAAGTGTCTGCATATGTCAAACCTATGATTGCTACGTATTTTCAACTACTGCGCTGGACGGATGTAAGCCTAAACCTACTTGATTACTCTGAGCCTAACTTAATCTGAGGCAAACTGACCAGTTGTTCTCAGTAGTTTTACTGAATCTTTATTTATTGCCTCTTTTTTATGAAGTTTTGCGTAAGATTTGGGGAGGAAACGTAAGCTACTATACTATTTTTTATTTAGGCCTGAAGGTTTAGTCTTGGTAACTCTAAAAATTGCGATCGAGTTTGTCCTAGCTGTTAGATAAAACTGATCCATGTAATTTAAATCACTTATTAGTTCTGATCTAGATCACCTGTTAGCTCGACACTTCAGAGGAAAATTAAACTGTACGGAGTTCTCCGACTTACTATGCAAGCAACTCATGCTATTCGTCAACTTGTAGAAAAAGCCCTCTACATTAAGCAGTTGACGCCTGACATTGAAAACGAAATCAACTACGAGCTCACCCGTTTGGGGTACATCTCGGATATTGATTATGAGGCTTTAGAGTTATTAATGGATGAAATGGATGCCGGCAGGGTGCAATTGGTATCTAGCCGTCGATAGTGGGAACCGGGCGACCTGTCCACATCCAAAAACCAAAAAATCATTGCACGGCGGGCAATAGAGGAGTGTTAGAAGCATTTACGTCGGCCCAATATTTTTCTAATGAAGCATCTCCTTGCTGAACTTGATATTTGAGGAAATAGTGTTAGGGGCGATCGTCACTGCACCTCTGCTCAAAAGCTAAAAACTTTGACTTAGATTAAATTTATAACTTTTGGGGTATGACAAATTAGGTTAATTGTAACTAAAAGTCATGCTTAATGAAGCAGCTAATTGCTGAACTTGATATTTCAGGAGAGACTGTTAAGGGCGATCGTCCCTGAACCTCATACAATTTTAGATTTTAGATTTTAGATTTTAGAAGTTGGACTACTGATGATTATCAGGGTTTGGAACTTGTCTACAGTTGCATTCCTTTTAGAAACTGCTATCAGTATCAAAAACTACACACTGTGACCTAAATTAAATTTATAACTTTTGGGACTTGACAAATTAGCTCTAAGTCTAATTTATAGTAAAAAAAGTTTTTCGCCAGGATTAGGAGTAAGGGCAACTGTCACAAAGTAAAGCTTAAATTTTAAGTATGTAGTTGCGCTTGTACGCTATTTCCTAGGCTAGTAGCACACAAGCGCAACTACATATTTTTGTTTAATCTGCCAGTTGCTCTTAGTCCTAAGAATTATCCGATCGCTCGAATGCAAGAAAATTGGTTTGTAGTTAGGAGATCCGTCCTCAAAGTTTGCAAACGCAGTCAATCTAAAATCTAACCTCTAAAATCTTTGAGCGCGCCGCTAAACTTGCCACGACAGCCACCAACTCAGCAGGCTCGATCGGCTTGGGCACGTAAATTTGAAAACCTTGCTGCAGTGCCCGTATGCGTTCCTCTACCCTACCAACCGCCGTGAACGCCAACGCCGGAATTTCCCTGTCCACCATCCGCGATCGCACTTGCCGCAGCAAAGCCTCTCCATCAGGGGCCTGCATCTCGATATCGATCGCCAACACATCCGGATTCAGCCTTTCCATCGCCTCCAGGGCCGCCATTCCAGAGCTAGCAATCTCCACCTGGGCCCCGCAATCTTCGAGCACTGTACAGGCAAAATCCAGGGAATCCGCGTCGATATCGACCACTAAGACTCGCACTCCAGAAAGATTGCTGCTGACAAAAGAGTCCTTTACAGGGGCTCGCGCCTTGCTTTGAGGAATCGCCAACTCCCCAAGTCCAGCAACAGACAATCCGGCGTCGCAATGAAGCTGTTGAATTGGCAATTTCACTAAAAACCTCGAGCCTTTTCCCTTCCCGGCTGATTCGGCTTGCACCGTCCCCCCGTGCATTTCCACAAAATGCCGCACTAGGGCCAAACCCAAACCCAATCCGTTGTACGATCGCCTTGTAGAGCTGTCAGCTTGGCTGAACCGCTCGAAAACGTGCGGCAAAAACTCTTCTGAAATCCCTTGTCCCGTGTCGCTGACCTCAATTTCGACACTAGCGGGCGACAATTTTTTACAGCAAGCGGATTCCTCACGGGCCAAAGTCCTCTCCATCTTTCGCACCTCCACCTTCACCTGTCCGCCATCGGGAGTAAACTTAATCGCATTCGACAGCAAATTCCACGCTACCTGCTGCAAACGACCGGAATCGGCAAAAATCCGCCCGGTAGTGGGGTCGAAATCCGTCACAATTTCAATATTTTTGGCTGCAATCGCGGGCGCCAGAGTATCGAGCGCAGCCTCAACAGTCGAAATCACATCCACCCACCGCAAATTCAGCGACAGTTTGCCAGTAATAATCTGCGACACGTCCAGCAAATCCTCGATCAGAGTTGCCAGCGATCGTGTATTGCGGTCGATCGTTTCCAGAGCCCGAACAGTCGTTTTTTCGTCAAACTTGCGGTTTCGCAGCAGTTGCGCCCATCCCAGCATCGCATTCAGTGGCGTCCGCAATTCGTGGGACAAAGTTCCTAGAAACTCGTCTTTAATCCGGTTCGCCCGCGCCAATTCCTGGGCTCGATCGTGCAGTTCTCTTTCCAACTGCTTGCCAACCGTCAAGTCGAGAATAAAAGCCACAGATTCTTGCCGCTTTTGTGCCAGCAAAACATATCCGATCAACACCGGAATCCGGCTGCCGTCTCTCCTCCAGAATTCCTTTTCGTAGGGAGTGCAAGCCCCCGTTGCTTGTGCCTCTGCCATACCCTTCTTGTCGAGAGACTGGTACTCCGGCGGTGTGATGTCAATCGAATTTAATTCCCCGCGCTGCAACTGTTCCCGCGTGTAACCAACTATCCGCAAAAATTCATCATTGGCCTCGATGATGCCGCCGTTGACATCCCCGAAGATAATTCCTATTAAGTTAGCTTCGGCTAACATTCTCAGCTTTTCTTCGCTAGCTTGCAGTGCAGCTTCTGTTTGCTTGCGATCGGTAACATCTTGGATGTAACCCGACAAACCCGAATCGGAAGGATAAAAACGCATCTTCAACCACTTATTCCATAACGGTACGAATTCTTCATACTCGATTGTTACCTTTTCTGCTAATGCTTTGGTAGCCATTTTGTAAAACTGTAAATCAACTGCCCCGGGAAATATATCCCAAATTTTTTGACCAATCAGTTCTGCTTTTGGTCTGCCTAACAGCTCAATAGCTTGGTGGTTAACATAGGTATAGTTCCAATTTAAATCAACAGCGATAAAAGCATCGGTAATGCTTTCGAGAATGTTCGTAATTTTATCGTTTGCCAATTGCAGCGCTTTAGCAGTTTCTTCTGCTTGCAACCTCGCTGCTTGTTCGCGGGACAAAGCCGCAGCGCGTTCTTGTTCGGCCAGTTTTCGATCGCTAATATCGATGTAAGAACCGATGTAACCTGCAAAAGTGCGATCGGGCCTGTACCGGGGTACGCCTGTACCCAAAACCCAGCGGTATTCCCCGTCATAACGCCTCAAACGGCATTCTATCCGGTACTCGCTGCCAGCGTCGAAGGCTTTTTGATAAATATCCAGACATTCTGGCAAGTCATCTGGGTGCAAGTTTTCCATCCAACCCGTGCCCATTTCTTGTTCCAAAGTTCTACCAGTAAACTCCAGCCAAACTTTGTTAAAGTAATCGCCAAGTTGGTCAGTACCCGACATCCAAATCATCACCGGCGCGGTATCTGCCATAATCCGAAATCGAGCCTCGCTTTCCTGCTGCTGTGCTTCGGCTTGCTTGCGATCGTTCCGTTCTTGAACTTCCCGCAGGGCCCGCTCAATCGACGGCACCAGCCGTATCAAACGGCGTTTGAGAACATAATCAGTAGCGCCGCTTTTCAAAGTTTCGATCGCCACTTCCTCGCCCAAAGTAGCCGAAACAAAAATAAACGGCACTCCCGGACAAGTAGTGTGGGCGATTTCCAGCGCAGCTATCCCGTTAAAACAAGGCAGCATATAATCTGCCAAAATAATGTCAAAACGTTGTTTTTCCAGCGCCGTGGCAAAGTCTTCTCTAGTTTCCACACACACCAGAGAAAATTGGAGCCCGCTATCCATTAGATATGCCTCAATCAGTTCGGCATCTAGGGGACTGTCTTCTACTAAGAGGATACTGAGCGTTTTCACAAAAATTCCTTTTACTTAAATATTAATTAGCTGACACAAAATTTTATCGGGCTGTGGCTGGTTCAGTGAAGCCCAAAAAAGTCTTGCGTTTTTAATGGCATAAAAAAATGTAAAAATCAATTGGTTTCATAAGTTGAGCATTCATATCTCAATCCTAGCTTCTAATCAAGTCTATTGCTGCTTGCAGCGAGGTAAATCCCCGCTCTGACTTGAGCGGCTAGTACGGTTGTTTTTCCTTAACTTTCGTCGGCTTCCAAGAAATCGGCATCGCTGGAGTCTTGCTTCTATGCAGCAGTTTAGCTATACCCTGTTAAACAAATAGTTTCGCGCTTCTGCCTAGAAACAACTAGCTATGTAGTAATTTATCTCGCTTCCTACTACCTACTGCTACCTCGTTTGGCAGATTATTTTTTTGTAGTGATGCCCAAGTTAATTCTATATTGCTTTGCCGCTCCTCTCAAGCTCGAATTCGGTTGAATTCTGCCCTTATTTCCTGAATATCAATCAATCCTGTCAAAAAAGTCAAAGTTGCTGGTCTGTCTGCTTTACTTTTTGCCGGATTTGCCGACCATGCAACTGTTGCATGGTCGGCAACTGTTGCTTTGTTTATCCCTGTCGCCCATCAAAAATCACCTATATACACGAAGAAATAGTTGTACTGCATCTATCCACAGATAGATTTTGGCAGAGACATGGCACTCAACCTGCAGAGGTTCCCCTGAATTCGGTACAACGAAGTGCCACCCAGCCGAAAATCTGAGAAAGCTCGATCGACCAATTAAATTCCTATACAGATCACAGAAAATTTTCTCTGGACTCCCTACACTTGCACTCCCTGGCTGCCTCTGACCGATCGGCTTATTGATTGAACCAACCCAAAGTGTCTTAAAATATACAATACGGTGAGCTGCTGCACAGCCCGCATATATTAAAACCAAGCGCCAACTTGCAATAATTCTTTAAAATAGAGGTACAGCACCGGCGATCCCTAACTCTTCCCCCTCAGAAAGGGTAGGGTTTAGCAGAATTGAAAACCATCGTCTATGGTGACTTCCAGTAAAGCCCGTGCAGTTGCTTTAGTCTCAGCTTTATTCAGGTTATTGGCAACCAGTTACGAGGAGATTTGACCCGCCGTGCTCCAACGCATCAAACAAGACTTAAAAAACGACCTGATCGCAGGACTATTGGTAGTGATCCCCTTAGCTACCACCATCTGGCTGACAATTACCGTCGCCAGTTGGGTGATCAATTTTCTCACCAAAATTCCCAAGCAGATCAACCCTTTTGACGGGCTCCACCCGATTTTGGTGAATCTGCTAAATTTTTTAGTAGGGCTGGCTGTACCCCTGCTGAGCATCTTAGTCATCGGTTTAATGGCCCGCAACATTTTCGGCAAGTGGCTGCTAGACTTTGGCGAACGGGTGTTGCAGGCAATTCCCCTAGCGGGTTCGGTTTACAAAACCCTCAAACAACTGCTGGGAACCCTCCTCAACTCAAACGACAAATTTCGCCGCGTGGTGTTAGTGGAATATCCCCGGCGGGGAATCTGGACTTTAGCATTTGTGACCGGTACGATCGAGAGTAACGACATCCCACCTCACCTTTCCGGTGAAACCCCGATCGGCATTTTCATCCCCACCACTCCGAACCCCACTACCGGATGGTACGCTATCGTCCCCGAAGCAGATTTAGTCAATTTGTCAATGTCGATCGAAGATGCCTTTAAAGTGATCATCTCTGGCGGCATCGTCAACCCCAGCAACTCAGTTCCAGTAAGCCCCGAAAAAATCAAGGGCAAAACACTCGAACCCTTGGTATCCGAATCAAGATACCAGGCTGTCCCAGTCGAAGAAGAGTGAACCAAGACATCTTTAGTGGCCCGTAAGACAGTGTAAACTTTCCCCATCGCAGATAATATTTCGACAAAACCAGCCCAAACCGAGAAAGCCTATACTCCGAAACCCGGTTTCGAGCATAAATCTTAGGTTTGACAGTGAAGTATCTGTAAACTACCCGCCGCTGGGGAGTCAGACGGCTGGTCTTGTACCGCTTTTAGTCGAGTTTTCTGCTAAAGTTCAAGTCCGCGCGCGATCGAAAAACTTCCTAAATTCTCAATTCCTATCTAAAAACTATGAAAAAAGCCCGCGAAACAGCACGCGAACTCGCACTCCTCGGCATCAGCCAACTGCCGGCGAATCCAGAACTCTTAGAAGCCAAGAAACTGCAAGATGTTCTCCTCGCCGCCATCCGTACCCTGACAACAGAAGTTCAAGAATCCTTAGAAGCAGCAGCATCCGAAGTGCAGCGGAGTAGCGACAAACTGCTTGCCAGCGAAATCCGCGCCGCCGATATACAAAGTGCTAGAGCAATGGTGCGGGAAGCAGTCGAACTCACCCAAACCGCAATCAACCGTCTCGGTTCAGCAATGGAGTTTCCAGAACTGATCCAGCTAGCCAACCAGCAAGATGTCCGCACCTATGCTTTGCAAATCCTGACCAAAGTCAGCGCCAACCGTGTTCAAATTGACGAATTGCTCTCGGAAGCCCTTGTAGACTGGCAAATAGAACGGTTGGCCCGGATCGATCGAGATATTATGAGAATCGCGATCGCCGAAATGCTATATCTCGGCTTACCCGAACAAGTCAGCGTCAACGAAGCCGTCCAACTCGCAAAACGCTACAGCGGCGACGAAGGACATCGCTTCATCAACGGAGTCCTCCGCCGAGTAGTCGATAAAATCAATGCAGAAGTTGTTAGTCCCTAGTCCTTAGTCCTCAGTCCTCCGGGTGCTTGGTGAGTACCTTACCCGGAGGGTGCACGCCGGGGCGCGAACCTTACCCAGAGTCATTAGCAATCCACAATCCGCAATTCGCAATCCGCTCTAAACTAAGGACTAATAACTATATTCCCAATTTCCTATGGTATTTAATTGGTTTCGTCGCCAGTACAGCGAAAGCAAATCTTCTGAAACAGAGGCAACCCCCGAACAGCCACAAGATGAGTCGGCAAAATCCGCACAGGTTGAGCCTCAAACAGATGCAACAGAGCAAGGCTCTCCTGCTGTCGCCGAAGATTATCTCAATTGGGCAAAAGCTGCTTACAAAAATATTCAAAAACAGCAAAAACCTGAAACAGAAGTTTCTGAGACAGCAGCGCCCGATGTTCCAGCAGCCGAAGCAGAAAGCGCAGCAGTTGCAGAACCTGCGACTATTGAAGCAACCGAGCCGATCGAACTTGAACCAGCACCCACAGCACCAACTGTTGCAGAAGTTCCAGAAGTTGCAGCACCAGCAACAGTTGAAGCAATCGAGGTTTCGGAACTCGATGCAGCCAAGCCAGCAGAAATTGCAGAAACTCTGCAACCCACAGCCGGGGCGATCGACATTGCACCTATTGCTCAACAATTAGAAGTTACAGGAGAAAATATAGAAATTGCCGAACCTGCAACAGAGGTTGTAGAAACCGCATCACTCGCATCCGACGGGGAAGCAGCCGAAGCCCTGCCGTTTTGGGCCAGAGCTCAGGCCGATCGCATGGAGCGCATCGAACGCCTCAAAGAAACAGCCCTGGAAGAACCAGAAGTAATTGCAGCCGCCGCCGAGAGAGCGGCAATTATCGAAGAAATTCCCGGTTTCGCCTTTGACGAAGGCTTCCTGTGGTCTTCAGAAATCTTAGCAAGTCAAGGCCGCCGACCAGACCAAGTATCCGTCGAAGAAATCACTTGGCTGCAAAAACTGCGGAAAGGCTTAGAAAGAACGCGCCGCAGCTTAATTAATCGACTAAAGGCGATCGTCGGTCAAGGCCCACTCAATCAAGACGCAGTAGCCGAAATTGAGACTTTGCTGCTGCAAGCTGATGTCGGAGTCGCAGCCACCGACATCATTATCAGTCGCCTCCAAGAAAGACTCACACAAGAAGTGCTGCCGCCAGAACAGGCTCTAGCCTACCTGAAAACGATTCTGCGCGACATTCTGGACGCTCCCTGTGCCGAAACCGCCGCCGGTAATCCCGCCTACAGCCTGACATTTGCCCCGGAAAAAGACACATTCAACATCTGGTTAATCGTAGGAGTCAACGGTGCCGGCAAAACTACGACGATCGGCAAACTTGCCCATATTGCCCAAAAATCCGGCTACAAAACCCTGATTGCTGCCGCCGACACTTTCCGCGCCGCCGCCGTCGAACAGGTGAAAGTTTGGGGTTCCCGCAGCGGCGTTGAAATTATTGCCAACCCAGGGAAAAATACCGATCCGGCTGCTGTCGTGTTTGATGCGATCGCCGCCGCCAGCGCCCGAGGCACAGAACTGCTGATCGTAGACACCGCAGGCCGCCTGCAAAACAAAAAAAATCTGATGGACGAATTAAGTAAAATCCGTCGCATTGTAGATAAGAAAGCCCCAGGCGCTACCGTAGAATCTCTACTGGTCTTGGATGCCACACTGGGTCAAAATGGTTTGCGACAGGCAGAAGTGTTCGCAGAATCGGCCAAATTAAGCGGAGTAGTATTGACAAAACTCGACGGTTCTGCTAAAGGTGGTGTTGCCCTAGCTGTAGTGCAGCAGCTTGGTCTGCCAATCCGCTTTATTGGAGTCGGGGAAAGCATCGAAGACTTGCGTCCGTTTTCTAGTTACGAATTTGTCGAAGCCCTACTCGATTTTAGATTTTAGATTTTAGATTGATGAGGCATTTGCCAGCCGCCCCCATCTTTGGGAGGCGGACACAGATCTTCAAAATCTCAAATTATTAACCTCAAACTAGCATCGCAGGACTTGCGCCGATCGCCACGAGCGATCGAGTGAAAAATAAATATCTAGAAACAATACCTTCGTTCTGTTATTACTTGGTTGGGCTCAAACCGCGAGCCAAAGCAAGCGTGTCAAATTAAGCTCAAATGTAGTATCAGTCGGCTGTCTGATTGCACATTCTTCCCTATCCCCTGGCGCCCCCCTGATAGTCTGGTGGGACAGGAAATGGTCAAAGTCCCCCTTCTTCTTAAGGGGAGCCGCTGCGGTCTTGGGCCCCCTAAGTCGAGCAAGCAGGGTGGATTTATGGGGTATCTAGACTCAGCTATAAACGCAATTTCTTAAGAATTTTAGACTTAAGTTGATACCAATGTCCTACTGCACAACTTACTCGCTCAAACCAAACTACTTGCTCGAAAAAAAAACGGGTTTCTGTTCAAGTGGCCCGTAAGTCCTCAATCATTCCTCCTGCGTCTAAGATCGAAAATCACAAATTTAAAATGACTGCTGTGCCTTTGCCTCGCCCCTCACCTCAACCTGCGGACCGCCCTTCGGGTCGCAATTCCACCGACGCGACGCCAGTATTTGCCCTCAAAGAACTGGTGGCGCGCTTGCACCGATATCAGCACAACGTTCAAGATATGTTGGGTTCGCTGGGATTTGCCCTGCGAAGTTTTAACAATCTCAACCAATTTTTGGAGTTGGTGCCTTTGGTGGCGACTCGCGTTACGGACGCCGACGGGGGAGCTTTAGTGTTGTTCAAACCCAACGGTCAAGTCAGGTT
Organism: Microcoleus sp. B3-D7; assembly: GCF_036705305.1. Taxonomy (NCBI): domain Bacteria; kingdom Bacillati; phylum Cyanobacteriota; class Cyanophyceae; order Oscillatoriales; family Microcoleaceae; genus Microcoleus; species Microcoleus sp. B3-D7. The sequence continues at coordinate 138,969 of NZ_JAUBUE010000006.1, forward strand.
CCAGCAGTTGCACTGTCAGGAAGGACGGCAGTGCCAAGATATGCGAAAAGCGCTGGAAATAGCCACCAGGCAAGCTACAGCAGGTGCGGGCGCTACTGCTGGATCGTTTTCGGAAACCTCTGGGCAAACTTCTAGTCTAGACCTGCAAGTCGGTCGTTATTTGGGCCCAGATGTTCATTTGTTTGGGGCGCCAATTTTAGTTAATAATTTGGAACGCGGGCGGCTTTATGTTTTTAGCAGCGATCCGCAATATCTCTGGACTCCCAGCAGACAGAAATTAGTTCGGTTGGTGGCGGATCAAACCGCCGTGGCTATTTGCAAAGACGAACTTACTGTTAAGTTGGCGGAAAAAGACCGATTAGACAGAGAGTTAGAAATCGGGGCGGAAATTCAATTGCGGCTGCAGCCCCGCAGTTGCCCGAAAATTCCCGGTGTTGACGTGGCTGCCCGCTGCCAAACTGCTAGCAGAGTCGGCGGAGATTATTATGATTTTATTCCCGCTGACTATGACCCGATCGGCAAGGAGAATGAGGGGGAAAACCCCCCATCCCTAATTAAAAATCTCAAGTCCAAAATCGACAAAGGCCGCTGGAGCATTGTGATCGGCGACGTGATGGGCAAAGGAGTACCTGCTGGCCTGTTGATGACTATGACACGGGGTATGCTGCGGGCGGAGGTTTTGAACCGCCACTCGCCGTCGAGAATTTTGCAACATTTAAACCGGGTTATGCACGCGGATTTGGAAAATTCCCACCGTTTTGTGACTCTGTTTTATTCGGAGTACGACCCGAAAACTCGCGTTTTGTCTTACAGCAATGCTGCTCACCACCCGCCTTTGCTGTGGCAAGCTGCAACTAATACGATTCTTCAGCTCGATACTTTGGAGGGAATGTTAATTGGCCTGGATGCTGATTCGCATTACCAAGAAGCCCAAGTGCAATTGCAGCCAGGAGATACTATTATTTATTACACAGACGGATTTACCGATGCTGCTAATCAAAGGGGCGATCGGTTTGATGAGGATAACTTGACCTCGGCTTTTCAGTGGGCCTGTCAAAATTACCAGCAGTCTGAAGAGATTCTGGATTATTTGTTCGATCGCGTACACCAGTTTATCGGCATCGGCAATCGTAACGAAGATGACATGACACTGGTTGTACTGAGGGTCACACCTTTAGCAGGAGAAAATCACCATGATAGTTAATTTAATGCCGGAAATTACTGCTGGATTAACCAGTTCGATTAATTGGAACGATGTCGCTCACGTGTTAGTTTTGAAATCTCATTTGAGTTCGACGGTGGTTTTGGCTCAAAGTTACGAAATTTTTACAAATTTCCAGAAAGCTTGGAACAATTTTGTTTCGACTGGTCAAATAGGAGCTTTTTTTATAGGTATTTTTGTGGGCTGGTTCTTTAAAGGGATTTTTCGTTAGAGTTATTGTCGAAGAAACTATCGGGAAGGGATGTAAGATTTAAAAAGTTGTTAGCCCAAGCTTCACTTCATTCTGATGGAGCAAAAGTTTCCCTATTTTGTAGTCCAGAATTCAGTTTTTTCGGTTCAAAAGATGTATAAAAAGTTTGTAGTCATGACTGGAGTTTTTTCTTGCCGAATTGGAAAGAAAGGACTAAAGTGCTGACTAAAAACCGGAGGAAAGACTAAAGTCTTTGCTAAAAACCGGTTTTTATAGACTTCTGCAAGAGAGATACAATCTAGTTTTAGCTTGAGCAATGACAACACAACAAAAAACTTGGAGTCAAAGATTTGAATCGGCGCTCCACCCGGCGATCGCCCGATTCAATGCTAGTATTGGCTTCGATATTGAATTGATTGAGTATGACTTGACTGGTTCTGTCGCTCACGCTAAAATGCTGGCCAAAACCGGGATTATTTCCGCAGCAGAAGGCGAACAGTTAGTCAATGGTTTGGAACAGATCCGCCGCGAATACCGCCAAGGACTTTTTGTTCCGGGAGTTGATGCAGAAGACGTTCACTTCGCAGTAGAGAAGCGGCTGACGGAGATCGTGGGGGAGGCGGGGAAAAAGTTGCACACGGCCCGATCGCGCAACGATCAAGCCGGCACTGATACTCGCTTGTATTTGCGCGATCGCATCGCAGAAATTCGCGAGCAATTGCGGGAATTTCAAGGGGTTTTGCTCGATCTTGCCGATCGTAACGTGGAAACTTTAATTCCCGGTTACACTCATTTGCAGCGCGCTCAGCCGATCAGTTTGGCTCATTATCTGTTAGCTTATTTTGAAATGACCGATCGCGATTGGGAACGTCTCGGCGATATCTGCAAGCGGGTGAATGTTTCGCCTTTGGGTTGCGGCGCGCTGGCGGGGACGACTTTCCCGATCGACCGACATTATACGGCAGAACTATTGCAGTTTGACAAGGTTTATGCTAATAGCTTAGATGGAGTGAGCGATCGAGATTTTGCGATCGAATTTCTCGCCGCAGCCAGCTTGATTATGGTACACCTGAGCCGCTTGTCAGAAGAAATGATTTTGTGGTCTTCTCACGAATTTGGATTTATTACGCTCAAAGATAGCTGCGCTACTGGTTCTAGCATCATGCCCCAGAAAAAAAATCCCGACGTGCCGGAGTTGGTGCGGGGCAAAGCGGGGCGGGTGTTCGGTAACTTGCAAGCCTTGTTGGTAGTAGTGAAGGGACTTCCTTTGGCCTACAACAAAGATTTACAAGAAGATAAAGAGGCTTTGTTTGATACCGTAAGAACGGTACAGGGTTGCTTGGAAGCAATGACCATTTTGCTGCGGGAAGGAATCGCGTTTAACGGCGATCGCCTTGCTGCTGCTGTTACGGAAGACTTTTCTAACGCTACAGACGTAGCCGACTACTTGGCCGCCAAAGGCGTTCCCTTCCGGGAAGCTTACAACCTTGTCGGCAAAGTCGTCAAAACTTGCCTTTCGGGGGGCAAACTCCTCAAAGATTTGACACTTGAGGAGTGGAAAGACTTGCACCCAGCCTTTGAGACAGACATTTACAGCGCGATCGCACCTCAGCAAGTGGTGGCGGCTCGCAATAGTTACGGGGGTACCGGGTTTGAACAAGTGAGAAAATCACTTATCGCTGCGCGCGATCGACTCGCCTAAACATCGTTGAATTATTGGACAAATTCCGGCTGGCTATCTCTACGAAAGAACGATCGTGTTTTCCACTCTGGTTCTAAGTTCGGCAGATAGCCTCAGAAATTAATCTTCAGCAGCAGCCATATCTTTGTCTCTGCCGCCGCTCATGGCGCCCATGCCACCGCCGTTGCCGCCGTCAAATCGTCTTCTCTTGTTGGAGAACATATCTTGATTTCTCCGCTTGCGAAACTTGCGAGCGTATGCTTGATTTCGTTGTGCCTTCTCTTTCTTGAGATTGCGGCGCTTAGCCATTCTGACCTCACTAATAAACATTGACAGTCCCCGGGCTTTCACGCCCGGGGATTCTTAAGGTTGACACTCCGTGCACTCTTGGTGACTGAGATTCTTGGTTCAGCGAAGTCACTTACTGGCGACAGGATTGCTCCCGCCAAAATATAGGTGTCTTCTCCCCAAGCGTAAATTCCGGTATGCCCTACCGTACTCGATCAGTTCTCTTTATGTAGTTAGGTTTTCTTCAAATTTAGCTTTCCTAAACCGCAACACCGTTAGGTGTGACTACGCACTCAACTAATCCAGTTAAGTTTTTACGTTGGCTAGTTATACTCAATTTTAGACCGATGACGATCATAGCACACACGGTACAAGACCCAGAAAAAAGAACACCGGGATTCAAGTCGCTGGGAATGCGGGCCCGATGGGAGGCAAGGTTTTCGCTCTTGCCGAATATTTCTATAAACTACTGACAAAAATACGACAAATGACTATCAATCCCGGTGACGTAGCTCCTGTCTTCAGCCTGCCCGACGCGCAAGGCAATGTCGTCAGCCTTGCAGATTTTCGAGGGCGGCGAGTTGTACTTTACTTTTACCCTCGGGACAATACCCCTGGCTGTACCAAAGAAGCTTGCGGCTTTCGCGACATTTACTTAGACTACCAGTCGCGCAATATTTCAGTGCTCGGCGTCAGTACAGACGGGGCCGGGGCCCACGCCAAGTTTGCAGCTAAATATCAATTGCCTTTTCCCTTGCTGTGCGACTCAAACGCCGAAGTTGCTACCGCCTACGGCTGTTACGGACTCAAAAAATTTATGGGAAAAGAATTTATGGGAATTACTCGATCGACTTTCGCGATCGACCCAGATGGTAGGATTGAAAAGGTTTATCGGAAAATCAAACCAGAAACTCACGCGGCGGAGATCCTAGCAGACTTGCCAGAGCTCTGGCGTGAATGAAAAATTAAAAATTAAGACTCCGGAGCTGCAAGCTAGGAGGCCTGAAATTACTATCTCCTAAACAAGCTTTTGAGTTTATGCGTCGATTGTGGCAAATTTTACAAACTGTACTGGGGCTGATTTTTCGACATCCCGTCACTGGTACTGCGGTGATTCCCGTATTGCCTGACGGGCGAATTGTGTTAATTCGCCGCCGCGACAACGGTCGCTGGGCACTGCCGGGAGGTATGGTGGATTGGGGAGAGGATATTCCGACAACTGTGCGGCGGGAATTAGCAGAGGAAACAGGACTCGATTTAGTCAAAATCCGCCGCTTGGTGGGTGTTTATTCGGCTGCCGATCGAGACCCTCGCCTGCACTCGATTTGTATCGTGGTGGCAGCAGAGGTGCAGGGCAATATGCAAGTTCAGGATACGCTTGAAGTTAGCGAGGTTGAGGCTTTTTTGCCCGCATCGCTGCCGGAGGGCGCGCTCAGCCACGATAACGACCAACACTTACAGGACTATTTTCAAGGCCTGACAACTTTGGCGTAAATCGGCGGAGCATCCAAATTTGAGAAAAGTCGGAAATTACCTCGCCGTCAAAAATTGTCTGTGATGACTGTGGAATTAATTTTTAATGTTTTCCTACTTTTATTCACAATCTCTGAACATTAAATTAATCATCTTTTTATTACTAAATATTTAACCGGATGTACTCACTGCGACGCAATTCTCGGGTCAGACTCTCTGTAGGGCAAATCTTTTGGCACGAAGTCGGTCAAGGCCCTAATTTAGTATTTTTGCACGGTTCTTGGCACGACAGCAGTCAGTGGCTGAGGACGATCGAACATTTGAGCCCCTACTACCACTGCTTCGCACCGGATTTGCTGGGGTTTGGCGACTCGGAACGCCCGAATCTTCATTATTCGATCGACCTGGAAGTAGAATGTCTGGCTCAATACCTCGATACTTTGAAGCTGCGAGAGGTTTATTTAATCGCTCACTCTCTGGGTGGTTGGGTGGCCACCAGCTACGCTATCAAATATCCCGATCGAGTTCAGGGTTTGGTTTTGTTGGCCCCAGAAGGCCTCAAGGTTGCCAACCGGCGGGGGCGGTGGCAGACGGCTAGCTGGCTGATCGGTCAACCACCCCTCGGTTTTTGGTTGCTGCGATCGATCTATCTAATTGCTAAGTTGCTGGGTAGCAAAAAAAAGATTGACGGACTGCTAAAGTTCAGACAGCAGTTGATGCAGTCCCCTGTTGCCGTGGAGTTGCTGTTTCAGCGGCGGCGGGCTGAAATTACAGCGGAATTAGTTGATGAGAATTTGCCTTTGCTGAAAGCGCCTGTTTTGCTGTTACACGGTTCTGAAGATACTCCCGCAGCTTCGTCTTTGTGTCAATCCTATGCTGCTCTGGCTCCTAATGCCGAACTGCAATTGGTCAGTCCGGGGGAAAGCAATTTGCCGCAGGAAGTCCCGGATGTTGTTGCTAAGTATATTCGGGAATTTGCTAAGTGAATTGGTAATTGGTAATTGGTAAAAGTCAACAGTCAACATTCAACAGCCTAATTCCCCAAAAAATGGCTTCGGGTGCGTCAATTACTGCGGAAGCTGTATTGGGGAAGGCTGCGGTAAGGTATTTTAAAAGCATAGTGCGATCGCCCCCCGTGACCGCTATTTTGCTATCAGGAAACAAACACCGCCAATCTTCAATAAAATCCCTAACTCCTGCCACCGTCGCATACACAACTCCGCTTTGAATGGCCCCAGCAGTGTCTTTCGCCCAGCGGTGCGGCAGATTTTGTGGTAAACTGATTAAAGGTAATGCAGCAGTTTTTTTACCTAGCGACGATAACTGCAAACCCAAACCTGGTAAGATTGCGCCCCCAACTAAATACCTATTGACATCAGCCCCAGTAAATGTTAAAGCTGTACCAGCATCTATAAGTAAAACTGGCCAACCCAATTGGTTGCCAGCGCCCAGTACAGCCAAACCTCTGTCAATTCCCAGGGTAGGATAGAGTCCCCCGATCGGCAACTGGTCTAAAGTAATAATTCGGACATCAGGATAACTCTGCCAAATTGCTGTTTGCTGGGTAACTACTGAAGCCAATATTAGAGGCAGCGGCACTAAAGAAAGTGTGTGAGGATTAGAAAAAGCGGTAGTAGCAGGAAGACAAAGGAGATTTTGAGAAGATATTTCCTCGATCGACCTCATTACTATTTGCACCAAATATTCTGCCTTTTCCTCCTCGGAGAGCGGGGAAACAGCATCAGCATTGAGATGCTCTGTATCCCATGTTTTCTCCAGGGTTTTGCCCACAAATAATCCCCAGTGCAGCCGGGAATTGCCGATCGCCAAAGCTATTTTAATCTGGTCTTTACCTATTAATCCAGTTAATCCAGATATAAGGTTGTCGGTTCTTGGTGGCGAACGAAAATTGTCGGGAATTGAGTTTTCCATGTTGATCTAGCGCGCGCAAACATTAAACTAAAGATAGATTTTATATTAACTTCCTTCGGTTAAGCGGGCAGCTAACTCTCTTTGACATCTGACCAAGTTCAATGGCGTGCGCCAGTTAGTATTGTGGGCCTCAAAGCGCATACTTGCTAAGTATAAATATTTGTAAAGCAAATAATTGCTTTGCTCGGGCTGCATCCTTTATAATGTCTTAAGATATTCCAGAAGTCCTGGTAGCTGCGATGGGGCTGTTGGCGGGGTAAGCATAGGTTTAAAAAACCGACTCAATCAAAATACTGTACAACTCCTGAGTAAATATGTCTTTAAAAATACAAGAACACGAAAACCCCTGGCAGAGAGTAACTTCGCGGTTGTCTGAATCTGAAAACTGGAGGCAGGAAGAAACTCTTTCGCTGCCGGAAGTAGACCAACAAAAAGCCCTAATCGTGCAGATGCAGCAGCAAGTTCAGTTATCAAACTTGCTCAACCAAATTAATAACGAAATTCGCAGTACGCTTGACATAGAAGAAATTTTGACATCGGCCTGCCGATTGCTGGGGCAAGCGTTAGAGTGCAGTCGCGTGAGCATTTTAGTCAAAGAATCAAATACAGAAACAACTTTAGTCACGCGCGGAGAGTACAACGCGGGGGACTATCCGATTCAACTTGGTATGAAAGTACCGATGACTGACAACCCGCATTTGGCTGCCGTCGTGTCTCAGCAAGAGTCGCTAGCAGTGACGAAGTTTCTCGATTTTCCGGGATTGAATCCACAAACCCGAAAAATTGCCGAAGCTTTGGAGATTAAGTCAATGCTGGCAGTAGCTACTCGCTATCAAGGTCAAGTTAATGGCATAATTGGCTTGCATCAGTGCGATCGCGAACGGGAATGGACTGATTGGGAAAGGCAGCTTTTAGAAGGGGTAGGATCGCAATTGGCGATCGCGATCAATCAAGCCAAACTCTATAGCAAAACCAGGCGGCAAGCCGAACGAGAATCGCTGCTGCGGCTGATCGGCAACCAAATTCGCAGTACCCTCGATCTGGAAACTATTCTACAAACAGCGGTGAGGGAAGTCCGCCAAATGTTGCAGTGCGATCGAGTAATTATCTATCAGTTTCAAGACAACTGGCAAGGAAAAGTTGTTGTTGAAGATATGGTGATCCCTTGGCCTTCAATTTTAGGAGATATGGGGGCGGATAAGTGTTTCCGGGGAGATTACGCGGAGCTTTACCAGCAAGGGCGAGTCAAAGCCATTAATGATATTTTTAATGCTGGTTTAGAGCCTTGTCACGTTGATTTCTTAGACCGTTTGCAGGTTAAAGCTAATCTGATCGTGCCGATTGTTACATCGAGAACTGAAGAAAGTTCCCCCGAAACAGCGGCAAGCTATAATCCTAAATTTCCCGGTAGGCTGTGGGGTTTGCTGATTGCTCATGAGTGCCGGGATACCCGCAATTGGCAGCGGCAAGAAATGGAGTTGCTATCCCAGATAGCCAACCAAATGGCGATCGCCATTCAGCAAGCAGAACTTTATAGCCAAGTCCAAGATGCTGCGGTAAAATCTCAAGCTCAAACCCAGCAATTGCAGGCTGCGTTAGAAGAATTGCGATCGGCACAGCAGCAATTGATTCAAAGCGAAAAAATGTCAGGTTTGGGGCAAATGGTAGCGGGAATTGCTCATGAAATTAACAACGCCAACAATTTCATCCACGCTAACTTGTTTCACGCTAAAGAATATTTTAAAGCCTTGAACGAAGCTCTAGAACAGGCCGGAAATGCCTGCCCGGAAGCAGCGGAAGCAATTGTCAGAATCAATGAAGAACTAGAACTCGATTACATTCGAGAAGACTTTGGTAAACTGATCAATTCAATGCGGGAAGGCAGCGGGAGGATTCGCTCGATCGTGATGACACTGCGAAATTTTTCTCGTTTAGACCACGCTGAATTAAAACCAGTAGATTTGAATGAAGGTTTAGAAAGCAGTTTCTTGATGCTGCAAAATAAGCTAAAAACCCATATCAAAATAGACAAGCAATACGGCAGTTTGCCGCCCGTCCAATGTCATGCCAGTCAAATTAACCAAGTATTTTATAATTTGATTGACAATGCTTTAGATGCGCTCCAGTCAACGAGCAAACCGGGGGAATTAACCATTCGTAGTTGGCAAAGCGAGCCGGACTGGGTAACAATCTCTGTGCGCGACACGGGAACTGGCATTCCTGCTGAAATTCAAGACAAGATTTTTGACCCATTTTTTACTACTAAACCTGTGGGTAAAGGTACGGGTTTAGGACTTTCAGTGTGCTATCAGGTAATTGTTCAAGCTCACGGCGGCAAGCTGAGTTGCGTCAGTCAGGTTGGCGAAGGAAGTGAGTTTATTGTAGAGTTGCCCTTAACAAATCAGAGGAGGGTAAGTGCATAATTTCTGCTTTAGTCAGATTAATGAACAATTCCCTATGCCCGTGGATTTATAAGTAATTAACCGGACTTGATATTAATTGTCAGCTTGCTGCTGATAAGCCTGGTATACAGCCTCTAAAAAAACATTAGCATCAACTTTCATCGGCAGTTTGTCCAAAGCAATGATTTGTTTCACCTGACTAGCCAGTTGTTTGCTCACTTCATTTCGGGCATTTGGTATCATAGCTTCGCGCCGGTGCAAATACTCTCGAATTACAGCAAAATCTTCTGGCAGCAAGCTGGAAATATCGGCTTCTATCAGCAGTTTATTTGCTAGGGATTGAGCCGATGTTGATACTTTCAATGCAGTAGTTGTCAGAGGTTTTTCTTCTTGAATTACCATGGTGCCTCCTACCAAATCTCCTAAACGTTTTTCCCGCTGGTTTAAAACTATGAAAAATACACCTATAAAAAATAAGTCGTCAAAAGGTCGCAGCAAAGCCCGTAGTGTTGATTGCGGAAGCCTGACGGGACGACCATCATCCCGAATTACTCGGATTTTGACATAACGCTTGCCTGGTGTTTGACCCGACCACACGGTTTCATAAAATACAAAGTAACCTACATAAATGAAAAAACCAATTAATGCCTGAAGTGCTATCAACCAGAGTTCTAAGCGATTGGTACTTCCTAGCAACTTTGCGATCGTCTCAAGCAACACTGAATTAAATATCAGTGCACCTAATAGAAACACTACTATGATTAAACCCAAAATGATATAGTCTATCAGCAATGCGTATGCTCGGTTGCCAATTCCGGCTAAGGTAAATTCGAGTTCAACGCTTTCGGGAGTGTGGAGAGTGAAGCGATTAAAAAGTCGCATAAATTTGAGCAAATTTTATGTTTTGACTGAGGCTGAATTAGCGATCGCGCATTTGCAAACCCAAACCTTCTTTGCGGCTGCGGACGTCGTAGTAGATAATGGCTTTCATAGCCTGCCAAAAAGGAGTCACAAGCGCACCGCTGCCAATGCTCACTCCCACAATCATAATATAATAAACTAAGTAAAATAGACCCGACTCTGCGCCCAATACTTTACTTAAAACAACTTGAACGATCACAGTAAGTATCTGCACAACAATCGTGATCGGGAGTGAGACCAAAATGCCCACAAAAACTATCCACTGAATGCGTCCCACCGACCCCTTAGTTAATTTCCAACTGCGACCGATTGCTGAACTAGCACCTATATTATTTTCGATCGCTAGCGGCACTTCAATAATCAGCAAGCGAGAGAAAAGTCGGATATATATAATTAAGAAAGCAATAACTGCAACTAGCAGGAAAGCTGCAACAAGTGTGAAATTTTGCCCAAAGAGCGCACCAGCACCCATTCCCACAAAGAACATCGCGATCCCGCCTACCAAGGATACCCCAAGGAAAATCAGAAATGTCAATATACCCGCCCATAAAAAACTCCACATCCGAGGATTCACCTCACGGCGAGCATCACTGACAGTCTCTGGCTTTTCCCTAACTTCACCGAAAGCCAGACGAGAAATGAGCCCTGCGATCGCAGAATATTTAGCCCAACCGTAAATCGGAACTAACAACCACAGATAAGCTACCAATGCCAAACTAAAATATGACTTAAAATGGTCGCGGTAAATACGCAAACTAGCACTAACAACATTACCGACGCTCAAGGGGCCTGTTGGTCCAGAAGAACTAAGATTTTTTTTATGCATGACTGGATGGGTGTAGTTGTGTGAGGCGGAAAATTTACAACTATCTTAAGCTATATCTAATAGAACTTAGTGAAAACTTTATGAATATTAAACGTTGGATCGCGCGGCGAGAACCCAACTGGAAACGGTTGGACACTCTTTTACACCAAGTAGAAAAAAAGGGGCTAAAGTCCCTACCTGCGTCTGAAATCAGGGAATTAGCGAGTTTGTACCGTTCTGTTTCGGCGGATTTGGCTAGGGCGAAGACCAATGAAGTCGGTAATATTTTGTTACAAGATTTACAAAGGTTAACTTCTCGCGGCTACACCCAAATTTACCAAGGTTCGCGCCGCCAAGATTGGGAAGCTATAGTGGAGTTTTGCCGCTGGGGTTTTCCGGCTACGGTACAGGAGACGTTTGGTTATACGGCGACTGCGACGGGTATTTTTTTAGTAATGGCGTTGATTGCTTGGTGGTTTGCTTGGCAAGATCCGGCGTTTTTGTCCCTAGTAGTTCCTGGACATTTGATTAAAACGGTACGCGATGACGGGAAATTGTGGATGGGTTCAATTGTGGGAATCGAACCTTTAGCTTCTAGCGGTATTATGACTAACAATCTATCCGTATGTTTTGCGGCTGTTGGGGGAGGGATTGTTTTCGGTCTTTACACTGTTTATATTATGGCATTTAATGGAGTGAGCATCGGCGCGATCGCCAGTTTAGTAGCTCAGCACAATTTAGCTTACCCTTTTTGGGCGTTTGTATTTCCTCACGGTTCCCTGGAATTGCCGGCGATTTTTTTAGCTGGCGGTGCTGGTTTAATCATCGCCCGCGCTATTTTTTTTCCTGGCAAATATCGTCGTGCTGATGCCATGAAGTTTTACGGTACTCAAGCTGCACAATTGGTATTTGGAATTGTGCCGATGCTGGTAATTGCTGGTACCATCGAGGGTTTTTTCTCGCCAAATCCGGCAATTCCCGATCCGTTGAAGTATTTGGCTGGGATCGGGTTGTTTGCGCTGTTGGTGATGTATTGCAGTAAAAGGCGATCGGCTGAAGTTCCTAGATAATTCTGAGCTTGAAATCGTTACACAAACGAAGTCCACTCCTAGCGGAATAAGACGCATTTTACCTAGCCATATCGAGTCCAGTAATTAATTAAAATCATGACTATTACTAAGATCACCTCTCCCGAAGACAACCCTTTTCATCGAATCAAGCTTCGGCAGATATTTGGAGGGTGGTTTTTATTGGCTATGGGTATTTATTTTCAAATAGTAATGATTGGCTATACACGAGGGATAAAATTTGATAGTAAACTAACATTAGATCCATTCGTTGAAGAAATATTTGGAATTTATTTATCGATTCTTTTACTGGCTTTGGTGTGGCGACAATGCAAGCTAGCGGGAATTGAAATTAAATATTTGGTTGGTAAAGTTCCCGATCGCTACCAATGGTTGCCATTAGTAGGTCTGGCGATCGCTAGCGTGTTTTTTTCAATAAGTGTCTTCCGAGTATTTTATTATCCATTGTCTTTTTTCGTACCTTCTTTTGTCGAAAAAATTCTGACAGAACGTAGAAATTTTAGTATTTTAATGACAGCTTCAAAAACATTTAATCCGGCACTTTACTATTTAATTAGTGCGATTAATAGTTGTGTAATATCTCCCATATTTAATCCCTTTATTTTCACAGCTATTATGCTACACAGATGGGCTGCAAAATGGGGTAATATTCCAGCCATCTTAGCTCATTGTCTATTCTTTATAATTTTTGGTTATAAATATTTTATATCTGTACTTATTGGGATATTAATGTACTTAATTTTGTATTTAAAAACCCGCAGCTTAGTTATACTAATAGTTTTTAGTGCCTTGGAAAATATTATTTTTAAAATTTGGAATTTGTCGTATACAACATTTTTTGACAATCAAACAGCAAACATTCTCGATGTATTTCGATCGCAAATACACTTAGGTGTCTTGTTTTTTGCTTTGTCAGCCCCTTGGGTAATCGGTTTTATCTACAAAAACTGGTCTGTTCTCAAAGGGCCTTTACCTTACTTTGCTAATGCTGCAGAAGCTGAGAAGATTAAAGCTGATTCCGAGACTTAAGTTGCAGATATCTGTTAACTAATTGCTCGCTAATTTGATTTGCTGGTGCATCCAAAACCAAAACTCCTTTTTGTTTCAACTGTGCAAAAGCTACCTGACGCTGTGCTAGTAAATCTAAAGCGACAGCACGATTATAAGCAGGTGTAATTTCCACGGTGGAAGTGTGAGCGATTTTGTCAACTTGAGGGTCGCGCAAAGTTACGCAAAAAGGCAAATAACGAGGTGTTAAACGCGCTAAGGCGGAAAGCATTTCTGTAGAAGCTGTGACATCTACTAAATCAGTAATTAGCACTACTAATGCACGGCGAGTTTGTTGACTTACTAATTTAGTTACAGCACCAACATAGTCGGGTTCTAACAAAACTGGCTGAATTGGCGCCAGGCGTTCAATTAATTTAGAGTGTTGATGTTGACCGCGTTCCGGGGGTATCCAAGTCGTGATTTCCCGATCGAACACACCGACTCCCACGCGATCGCCCCGATTTAGTCCAGCCAAGGCTAAAGACAGCGCTGCATTCACTCCCCAGTCAAAACGCTTCAAACCCTGCACTCGCGCCGTCATCAGCCGTCCCCTGTCGAGTAAAATAATCAAAGTTTGCTCTTTTTCGGGTTCTAAAACTCTGACTAAAGGGCGCGATCGCCTCGCAGTAGCTTTCCAATCAATCAAGCGAGGATCGTCACCAATACCATATTCCCGCAGTTCGGCAAATTCAGTTCCCATGCCGAGTTTTCGTAACCCACGCATTGTGCCGCTATTTTCCAATGTTAGCCGAATAGAGAGTTCTTTCAACATCACTAAATCGGGATAAACTGCCACTTTTTCACTAGCAGGTATTTTCCAGTCGTGCCATGCTAAACCCCAATTTCCCAACTGCCGCACCTGAATATCTCCCCACTTATATTCTCCGCGATTTGACGGGCGGATTGTATAAGTTAATTCCAGATCGCTGTTAGGGTTGAGGTCTGCTTCCAGCATCGGTTGAGAGACATCAAACTCTAGCGGATAGGCGTCGCGCAGGCGAATTTTAGCAGTTTGATTTGCCGTTAGCCCAGCCCTCGGAGAGGATCGCACTGACAGTAAAACCGGATTGTCTCGCCCAATCGAAAGTCTGTGCAACGGATGGCGTGTCACTTGCACCCGATGAGATTTTACGCGCAGTGCGTCGGTAATGGCTAGACCTACAATTAAACAGTCAAATAGCAAAGTGCCGATAATACTTGTCTGCTGATTTACCAGCATAGCGAGCAAAAGGGCGATCGGAATTGCGATCGCTAACAGGAAATAAAGGCGAATAGCAGGAATCATTAAAATTTCTGATTAAGATACTGGTGTACACCATTCAACGAGAGTTCCGTCTGGACATCTAACATAGGAAACAATCTGACCCCAAGGTTTTTTGAGAGGTGCTTTTAACTCTAATGGACATGCTGCGATCGCTTGTTGATGTGCCATTTCTACTGAATCAGTGGTAAGTGCTATTTCAACACCTAAAGGTTTATCCGATGAATCAGCCGAAATATAACCATTTGGGAAATTTGACGCGCCTAGAGAATGTGTAGCAAAAGATAAAGTTGTTTCCCCAGTGTCAAGCTTACCATAATCTCCTGATTCATCAATGAACTTCTTTTTTAACCCAAAAGCCATTTCAAAAAAAGTCAATCAACTTAGTACGTCAGCAACGTAAATAATTGTATATTTGAATTTCATTTGCTTTCTGCCTTTACATGATTTGCAAGTAGGTTACGTCGTTCATCAGTATAACTCCACCAAGGCTTAGCTGGTTCGCCATTGAGGAATCTTTTGACAGAAATGAGAGCGTCAAGTACACATGGATCGTGGCGATGTCCCATGACATTAGCAAGTTCGTGAAAGACTTCTAATGGCGATCGCGTTTTAAGTTGATCTGGTTGCTCAATACCAATGCTTCGCAAATCCGCACTAATTGATTTCCCAATGTTTGGAAGGTCTTCAAGCTTCTTCACTTCGTTTAGAGACTTCTTCATACTTCTGGTGTGGTATTTTTTATCTCAATTCCTACAATACTTGCGTAATAAAGATTTTTTGTCAGGAATTCGATTCCTCCAAACGAAACGTAAACATAACATGATCACTTGGTGTTTCTGGATTACCAACAGCCGAATACAGATTCATTGCTGCTGTATTTTCGCGATCTGTAAGCACCCAAGCTTCTGTACAACCCAACTCACGAGCGACCTCAAATACTGCATTCATCAAACGCTTCCCCAAACCTTGGCGACGATAAGTTTCTGCTACACTCACCTCGTTAATCCACAGTTCGGGACGTGCCTTGTCGGGATGAACATAATGAACTGCTGAGACAAAGCCGACAACTTTATCGTCATCGATTGCAACAGCCAGATGGTGCCGCGAGTCTGTCAAAAATTCTTCAGTACGTGGGATATCGATCGAGTTGTCAAAGACATCTGGATCGACATTCTTGAGAATATTTACATCATTCTGATCCAGAATTTTGATTGCGATTGTCATAGTTATATTTCAGTTTACCTCGGTACAGCGACTTGTTTTAATACCGAAGCAATTACCGAATCAATTTGCAAGCCATCTAGCAGCGATTCTGGTTTGAGAATCAGACGGTGACGCAAAAGCGGCAGTGCGATCGCCTTGACATCATCAGGAGTAGTATAATCCCTGCCGGCCAGCCAAGCGTGAGCTTTACTACTTTGCAACCAAGCTACTGCCGATCGCGGAGAAGCACCCAATGCCAAATCCGGATGTTTTCGCGTATTGTGTACCAAAGCTAGCACGTAATCGAGCACTTTCTCTTCTACTTTGACTGTTTGTACTGCTTGACGGGCGCTAATTATTTGCTGTACCGTTGCTAAAGATTTTATCCTAGCTAAATCGAGGCGTTTAGCGCGAAATCCTGCCTCTGCATTCAGCAACATTTGCTTTTCGGCGGCTGCATCGGGATAGTCAACCACCAGTTTAAATAAAAATCGGTCTAACTGAGCTTCTGGTAGCGGATAAGTGCCTTCAAATTCTAAGGAATTTTGAGTGGCGATCGTCCAAAATAATTCTGGCAGAGCTAAAGTCTCACCGTCTAACGTTACCTGCTGTTCTTCCATTGCTTCTAGCAATGCTGACTGGGTTTTCGGAGGCGTGCGATTAATTTCATCCGCCAGCAAAACTTCAGTAAACACTGGCCCTTTTTTCAGGGTAAAACTGTGGCTTTCAAAATCAAAAATGTTCGTTCCCAAGATATCCGACGGCAAAATATCCGGCGTTAGTTGAATGCGACGAAAATCTGCTTGAATCAATTGGGCGATCGCTTTTACAAGTAGAGTTTTCCCGGTTCCAGGGACTCCCTCAATAATCACGTGGCCGCCGCTCAAAAGTGCCACTAGCAAGTGCTGTACTGTGGAAGATTGACCCACAACTATTTTGTCTAGGGCTTGGCTGAGGCGTTTAAAAATCGAGTTTGTTTCGCTCATTTTAGATTTTTCCTGTCAGAGGGGAGATGTTGACGGATCTGCTGCCATTTACCCAACCAGGTTAGCAAATCTGAATCGCTGATTCGGCGTTTATGAGATGGCGAGGGCAGAAGTTCTGACAATTCTGCCGCTTTTCCCCCTGTTTGCTCAACCCAAGCATTTGTTAGAGTTTCACTTTCCAGCGATCCCTGTCCCAATAATAATGCTTTTTGCAGTTGTAACTGTTCTTCTTTTCCGATAATTTCTACCGCAAAATCAGTGCAGTTTGCTTTTTGCAAAACACCCGCTAATGCTTGAATGTAAGCTTCGCTGTTGTCAACCTGTGGCGCTGATATAGTTACAGGCTGTCCAAACCTGTTCCACCCGGCAAAAATAGCAACGAGTAAAATAATTGTACCCTGTATCAAAACGGGAAATAGAGGAGTTTTGGCTAAATAAGTGAATAAATTTCCCTCGTATTCGCTTTCAAGAACTTCTGGATCTTTGTAGCCGTGAATGTATTCGTCTACCCAGACTTTATTGAGGATTTTACTTGTTCCCTGGCTTTGCGGGTCGATTGAATTTTGGATTAATTTCACTGCTAGAGCCTGCTGGGTCCCTTCTATTTCTTGTTCTCCACCTTCTAATTGAGTAACCAGCCCTGCTAAAAATTCATAATTACCTGGAAAATCCTGATAAGCATTAGCAGCTAAATGGGAGGTACTGGCAAAATAAACTGTACCCTTTCCCACTGGTTTTTTCCAAACAATTGCCCCAAATTGATCGTCTAAAACTTGTTTTTTGTCGCTGGGGTATCTCCGCCCGGTGTCAATCTTGATTTCCCCGGCTGAAGCTGGGTGCAAGCTACTAAAAGGTGCTGATGTCACCGGGGCGCGAACTCCCAAATTTACCAAAGTATTGCCCTGTTCCACCCACTTTTTATCTGTCTCAGAAACACCTTCTGGTATCAATTTACTATAGATACGTAAAAGTGTACTGGGCGGTTTTGTATCTTGGTTTTTAGCAAAGTCTTCAAAAGGTTTTTGCCAGCGCTGAACCTCGGTTCCCCGTTTTGACATAAAAGCATACCATGCTCCGTAGCCGTCCGGCGCTCTATTATAAGTAGAACCGCTGTTGACTTTGTTGTTAGCAGGAGCAAATAGCAGGGTAATGATAATTATTACAGTAATGGCGATCGCTCCCAACAACCATAACCTACGCTTTGACAAGTTCATCGCTCGTTAAGTAAGTAAGTAAGTACAAATAAATATAACATGAGGGGGTTTTTGGATGAATCAACTCACTCCTCATATAGAACCCATTTGAGAAATTTTAGTTATCGTCAATCACATTACGGCTCACCAATAAAGTTGGTTTTTTACTATCGCATTTTTAAGGGAAGCAGATTTACAGCATATTCCATGTAGATGTAGATTGCGAAAAACCGGGTTTCGAGCAACAGAATCAGTAATGATGCGGGAACTGTAAAGAAACCCGGTTTCTGGGGTGTATTTCATAAACGAATACGCTGTAACTTACGCCCGAACCTCAATTTTCAGAAATTCCCAACAGGGTTATGCTTAAACATATAAAATCCTGAGTATTTTTACTCATAATTGTCTTTCCTGATTCACTTTTGCCCGCAGAAGCAGTGAACGCTGCCTCTTGGGGGGCGAAATCTGGGATTTAAGCTCTCCTCTACAGAGGTGGAAAACCCGCTTGTTATAGGGCTGAAAAAAAGATCGCAATTTTTCCGGATAAAACTCATTGACGATGAAAGTTAAACATCCCTACGTAAATAGGTCTAAGTAGGTGTAATTATTTACACTCCAAATTTTGTCAGGGGCAATAATACCTTCAGATACTGATTGGGCAAGCCTTTTTACTTGATTTACCTGCAGGTATGAGGAAATTTTTCTTGCAGTGACCGATCGCTACAAGAAAGCCCAACCTCTTGTTTTCAGCCACTTCTAATCCTTAATTACTCATCATTAACACATAAGCTATGGCTACTTCAATTACTGGTTCTTTGGGTCAAGACACTAATTACAGCAGCATCAGTGACCTAATTACACAATGGCCTACTGCCGCCCAGGATCAAGGCATCCAACTGTCTGGGATAGCTTTTGATGGCTTTGAAACGAACTACACTAACCCTATTCCCATCAGCAACCTCACGTTAGCAACGAACGAAAACCCTAAAAGCGGGTTGAGCTACGGCGCTGTCCCTGGTATTGGTGTCTACGGCTCTTATAGTGGTTGGTTTACCGACCCCACTAAAAGTCGGGCGGAAATCAACTATGACCCCAACACCAATCTATCTCAGGCGCTGAAGGTGAAATGGGCAGATAACAAAGACATCACTAGCGCCACGATCGGCCTCAGTGCATTACTTCCCAAATCAAGTTCTGCAGTAAACGATCAAGGCAATGAAGTTGGTTTGCTGAAACTCTTTAATAATGGGGCGGAGGTATCGGCCAGCAATTTTACGATCATTCGCGTCAACCCTCCGACGAGCGGTCAAAAACCGATCGGTGTGTCTTCAGATGGACTGACTTTCATTGGCGATAGTCCCGATGGCAATTTCACATTCCAGATACAAGCAAATTCCACTAGCGTTGCTTTTGACGAATTACGGTTCTCCGCCAAAGCCTACGATAGCCCCACCGCTGCCTACGCCACTAGCACCTCCCCCAAAAGCGATAGTTCCGACTACCTAGTGCGGAGTATTCAATATCAAGGCCTTGATGTGACGCCAACGCCGACGCCAACGCCAACGCCGACGCCAACTCCGACGCCGACGCCGACGGCGACAACTCCAAGTATCTTCCAGTTCGCCCAACCAAATTACACGGTGGCTGAAGGTGGCGTGGCTACGAT
>NZ_JAUBUE010000006.1:158432-218941 GCF_036705305.1 Microcoleus sp. B3-D7
CGGCGGAATCGGTGAATTTGGTGCTCTTCGGTGGCAATGTCGGCAGTAGTCCATCAATTTTGACGATTAATGATGTGGCGACAACTGGGACGACGCCGACGCCGACGCCAACTCCGACGCCAACTCCGGCGACAACTCCGGCGCCAACCACGTATTTCTTCAGTGCGGCTAATTACAGCGTCAACGAGGGCAGCACTGCGCCGATTACCATCAATCGCAGTGGCAACGTTACGGCAGCGAGTGCGATTTTGTTCAGCACGGGTGACGGTAGCGCTCGGGCTACGGGAGCGGATTACAACAGTGTGAATCAAGGGATATTTTTTGCAGCCGGACAAACTAGCGCACAAGTTCCTGTTCAAACTTTATTTGACAGTCTCGCGGAGCCTACTGAAACGCTGAATTTGTTCTTGAGTGGTGGCAGTTTGGCTAGTCCGTCACTGGCAGTTTTGAGCATTATCGATCCTACTGCTGTCGCTCCGACTTCCTTCTTTTACGGTTCGTCTCCCGATCCTATTACTGATGGTGGTTCTGGAACTTTTACAATTAATCGGACTGGCAATACTTCGGTTTCGGCTTCGGTCGACTATTTGATTGCTAATCCTAATCAACCTATGAACACCATAGACTACAACATTAATCCATTGGGGAGTTTTACTGGAGGCACGGTTAACTTTAATCCCGGTCAAACTAGCGTTAGTCTGACGATTACCAATCCTGTGGGTTTCACTGGTGGGTCGGTGGGTTTAGGCTTTGGCCCAGGTGCGAATGTCGGCAATCCGGGATTCACTACAATTACTCTGATTTAAGGCTATTAGTAGGGCGAGTAATCCTTGCTATACTAATATTTCCTGCAAGTAGTGAAATGCTTTTTATCAGTCTGGCTCCTCACTACAGCTTTTTTCAAGAAAGTGAGGTACGCGGGTAAAATCTTCGCTGTGTGACAGTCGCTGGCACCGACAACTAATGGGATTCACCTACAGGGCTGATTGTGGGCGACATCGACCCGAATCCCATTGCTGGTGCTAGTTTTATGGCTTTCAATCCATTTGCTACTCCGGTCTGATAGCACTCTTTCAAGCTCGTACTCTTAGATGCTACGCGCGTTATTCGAGTACGACCTTGAACCCTTGTAGATTGAATGAAGTAGATTGCAATTGGCTATTAAGTGGGGGTTTTTGAGATTGTCGGTTTGTGGTAATTATTGTTGGTAAAACCAGACCATAAAATTATCGATTGGATATTATTGTTTTTTTGCGTTTACCTACTTAATCCTTAATTTGTTGATAAGCTTGCTGACACTGTTCAAAAGTTGAGGCGGAAGCTTCTGTATTCCCGAAATATAGTTGCTGATGTATTGTTATCACAGTTTCGTAAGGCACTGGCTGGGGTAATTGCTGGATTAATTCCAAATATTCGCCATCAGTGCGACTGGGTTGGTGAACCACGGTTCCCGCATCATTTAACCGCTGCAACACCGCCATGTAAAGACAGCGGCAAGCTTGGCGGTATTTCCCTTGTTGCTGCAAATTTTGCGATCGCAACAACCACTCTGCTACCGACAAATCGTTAATGGTTTTTTTCGCACTTCCATCAGTTGTTTGATTCCTCTTTTTGAAATTATGAATATAAAAACGTAACAGTTGCCAAATCTGCCAACTCGCCCAGACTGCGAGCAATGCTAAGATTAACCAAAAGGTGGCTTTAGCGATCGCCCCTAAGATGGGGGAATCAAACCAAGATGGCAATTTGACATTCGGTATATTTTGGGCAGTTTTTAGTTCCCACCACTCCTGCAATCGCTGTTGCGACTGTCCTAATTGCCAACCAAAATTAGTTTTCTCAAAGGAACTTTCAGACATAGCTTTACATCAATGAGTAATTTTTTGATTGCGGATTGGAAAATTTTTTCTTCTATCATTATCCCCAAATTCCCGACTTCTTAAAGACATCGGGGATAAGAAAGCGCGATCGCATTTTACGTTTGATTAGGTTGACTTAAATGCCGAGTTATTGTCCCTAATCCAAATCGCCGCGCGATCGAGAATCGCATTTGATCGCATTTGACTGATAGTCTTCTACAGAGGCGATCGCCCAACCGATCGAAATCAGTTTTATTACCACAGAACTCTGTTTTTTGTCAACTATTTATAGACCCAAAATTGATTTTATTGAATTTTCCTTCTTCCTCAAATCCGTTATATCCCGATTCAGTGCGCGTTGCCGAACTGCCTTATGCCATAACTTTTGGGATACTTAACAGCCTCATAAGAAATTTTATAAAGATTTACAAAAGAAACGTGTCAGAATGAAGACAATAAGGTAATGGGTAAAAGACAAGGAGGCACTGATGGTAGCGCTGACTGAACGAGTCCAACGCAGATTGACGGTGGAAAAAGTCGAAATTGCCCCTGATACAACGGCAATTCGATGCCTGGACTGGGATAGAGACCGCTTTGACATCGAATTCGGACTCAAAAACGGTACAACTTACAACTCATTCATCATTCGCGGTGAAAAAACCGCCCTCGTCGATACCTCGCACGAGAAGTTTCGCCAACAATACATGGATACTCTGACGGGGGAAATTGACCCGAAAGAGATTGACTATCTAATTATCAGCCACACCGAGCCAGACCACAGCGGTTTAGTCAAAGACGTGCTGGCGCTGGCACCCCAAGCGATTGTCGTGGGGGCGAAAGTAGCAATTCAATTTTTAGAAAACCTTGTACACCAACCATTTGAGCGATTGGTAGTAAAAAACGGGGACAAACTAGATTTAGGAAACGGCCACATTATCGAATTCGTATCGGCGCCGAACTTACACTGGCCCGATACTATTTTCAGCTACGACAGCAAAACTCAAGTGCTGTTCACCTGCGATGCTTTCGGGATGCACTACTGTTCCGACAGCACCTTCGATGACGATTTAGCAGCAGTTGAGGAAGATTACCACTTTTATTATGAGTGTTTGATGGCTCCCAATGCTCGATCGGTACTCGCTGCGATGAAGCGGATGGCAGAATTGGGAGAAATCGGTACAGTTGCGACCGGTCACGGCCCGCTGCTGCGGCACAATGTGGTGGAGCTTACCGGACGCTACAAAAAGTGGAGCCAAGCGCAAGCTAAGGCAGAAACCACTGTAGCGGTATTTTACACCTCCGACTACGGATTTAGCGATCGACTCAGCCAAGCGATCGCCCACGGTATCACCAAAACCGGTGTCGCTGTGGAAATGATGGACTTGAGAATCGCCGACTTACAAGAAGTTGCGGAACTTGTCGGTAATGCTGCCGGCATCGTAATTTGTTCGCCACCGAGTGGCGGTACTGCTGCGGTGAATGCCGAAGCCGCAATCAACACAATTTTAGTTGCAGCTAACAACAAACAATCTTTCGGTTTGTGCGAATCTGGCGGCGGCGATGACGTATCTATTTACCCGCTGCGAAACAAGTTCAAAGAGTTGGGTTTAAAAGAAGCATTTCCCAACATTTTAATTAAAGAATCACCGACAGAAGCGAGTTATCAACTTTGCGACGAAGCCGGCACCGACTTGGGACAGTGGCTGACGCGGGACAAAGCAGTCAAACAGATGAAATCCCTCGACAGCGACCTCGATAAAGCTTTGGGACGAATCAGCGGCGGACTGTACATCATCACCGCTCAAAAAGGTGATGTTAGCGGTGCGATGCTAGCTTCTTGGGTAACTCAAGCTAGCTTTAAACCGCTGGGTTTAACAATAGCAGTTGCGAAGGATCGGGCGATTGAATCGATGATGCACGCGGGAGATAAATTTGTTCTCAACGTGCTCGAAGAAGGCAATTATCAAACTTTGATGAGGCACTTTTTAAAGCGTTTTGCTCCTGGTGCCGATCGATTTGCCGGAGTTAAAACTCAACCTGCAACCAACAGTTCTCCGATTTTGACGGATGCTTTGGCGTACATGGAATGCCAAGTAGTCAGCCGGATGGAGCTTTCGGATCATCATATCGTATATGCGATCGTCGATAGCGGCCGCGTATCCAATCCCGATGCACTGCCGGCAGTTCACCACCGCAAGGTCGGAAATCATTATTAGGTAGGAAGTTCGGGTGCTTATGCGGCATCTTACCTACGCAAAAACTCTCAACGTGGGGTGCTTATGGCGAACCTTACCGGCAGCTAAACTTACGGTGCGCCATAAGCCTTTTCTTACCTTTTGCTTCTCCATTTTCACTAGGGGAATTGCCAATGCCTGCCAATCTTTTAGAAGACCGAGATTACACAATTATTATTGCCAGAAGCGATGCCAGCAGAGACCCTCAACATCCTTGGTATGAGGAATGGGTAGAAGCACAGGCATCTCTGATCGACTTAGCAAAAAAATGTCAGCAATTTGACAGCGACGGCATCACTCTTTACGAAGCTTCTACTCCTATGTGGAAGTATAAAAATTCCAATGTTGCCCGGTTAGCTGAAATTTTGCAGCGACAAAATACGGAACCGGATTCAGCAAAGCCGACTACAATTCATTTGGAAGAAGCTCTGAAAGCAACTTTTAGCGATTATTTCGCAAACAAAACAGATGGCAAAGGGAAGAAAGGAGCAATAATTGTTGCAGTCCTAGATCAAAAACCAGAAAATACCGCTGCTGTCGCTGAAATTATTGTAAGTGCGGCCAATAAAATAGAGAAAGATGAAGAAATTGGAGTGAGCTTTATCCAAATTGGGGATGATTTGAAAACCCGGGAATTTCTGACTGACCTGGATACCAATTTACAGGGTAGAGGTGCAAAGTTTGACATTGTAGATACCAAGTTTTGGCACGAAATCAAAAGAAGTTCTGTAGTTCAGTTTCTCATAGGTGCAATTAATGACTAACACTTTGACTCCAAGACTGGCTTCTGATACCAAACCCCGCGACGTGCAGTTTATCCCGATCGCACTCGATACTTTTATTGTGCGATCGCGCACTTGGGACAGACTCAAATTTGAAGTCGAGTATTCGCTGCAAAAGGGGACGACAGCCAATAGCTATATTATTCAAGCTGACAAGACTGCTTTGTTCGACCCGCCGGGGGAATCTTTTACTGAAAATTACCTGGAATTTTTGCAGAAACGGGTGGACTTGACCAAGCTCGATTACATAATTTTGGGGCATTTCAATGCTAACAGGTCAGTAACAATTAAAGCTCTGTTAGACTTAGCTCCTGAAGTAGCTTTGGTGTGCACTAATCCCGCCGCAATTAGTTTGCGGGCCGCTTTCCCCGACCAAGAATTAAACATTATGATCGTTCGGGGAGAAGAAACTCTCAACTTAGGAAAAGGTCACGCCTTAAAATTCATCGCGACTCCAACTCCCCGTTGGCCCGATCAACTTTGCACCTACGATCCGCACACTCGAATCGTGTTCACTGACAAACTATTTGGAGCTCACGTTTGTGGCGACCAAGTATTCGATGAAGGGTGGAGCGTTTACAGCGAAGATCGGCGCTATTATTACGATTCCCTGCACGCATCTCAGGCAAAACAAGTGCTGACGGCAATGGATAAATTCGCCGATTTACCAGCAGCATTTTATGCTCCCGGTCACGGCCCGATTGTCCGTTACGGCCTTAATGAACTGAGCAATTTGTATCGAGAATGGAGCCAGCAACAAAATTCAAAAGACTTGACAGTTGCTTTGATTTATGCTTCTGCTTACGGAAATACGGCTACTTTAGCCCAGGCGATCGCCAGAGGAATTACGAAAGCCGGCGTTGCGGTGGAAAGTATCAACTGCGAATTTGCCGAACCGGGAGAAATTAAAGAGGCGATCGAAAAATGCGCGGGATTTATTATAGGAACCCCGACGCTAGCAGGACACGCTCCGACGCAAATTCAAACGGCTTTGGGAATTGTTTTATCTACCGCAACTAAGAGCAAATTAGCGGGGGTTTTCGGTTCTTTTGGCTGGAGTGGAGAGGCGATCGACTTAGTGGAAAACAAGCTGAAGGATGCTGGCTATAGAATTGGATTTGAGCCGATTCGAGCCAAATTTAAGCCGACGGCGGCGACGATTCACGAGTGCACAGATGTGGGAACAGATTTTGCTCAAGCTTTGATTCGATCGCAAAAATTGCGGGCACCGAAACCGCAGTTAGCAGCAGGAAGCGATCGCACTGAACAAGCAGTAGGGAGACTCGTTGGTTCGCTGTGTGTAGTCTCGGCGAAGCGGGAGGATGTCACCAGTGCGATGCTGGCTTCCTGGGTGTCGCAAGCAACTTTTAATCCGCCCGGTGTGACGATTGCGGTGGCGAAAGATCGATCGATCGAATCTTTGATGTATGCCGGAGATAAATTTGTGCTCAACATCTTAGCAGAAGGGCGACAGTTGCGGAAGTATTTCATGAAAAACTTTGCTCCGGGAGAAGACAGATTTGCCGGAGTCGAAACAATGGAAGCTAGCAACGGCTGTCTCGTTTTGACTGATGCTCTAGCTTATCTGGAATGCCAAGTGATAAGTCGGATGGAATGCGGCGATCACTGGGTAGTTTATGCGGCGATTGACAACGGTCATTTGCTGCAAAATGACGGGGTGACAGCGGTGCATTACCGGAAATCGGGGACTCATTATTAAGCTAGGGCTAGGACACGGCATTGCCGTGTCCATACAAATATATCGAAGTTTTTATCTGGGTTAATCCGCGTTCATCTGCGGTTTAAATAAAACCGATTTACTGGTCCTCGGCAGTCTTTTCCGGCCAGAGATAAATAGCGCCAGAAATCAAAGTTAAAGCCACAGAAATCCAAAAAGCAATTACTGCAGGAAAATTCCACGCTTCAGACAAAGGAGCAATTAAAAGTGCGATCGCCACAATTTGACTTACCGTTTTCAACTTCCCCCAAATATTAGCTCCCGAAATCGTAGTTTTATTAACACGCCACCCCGCAATTGTCAACTCCCTGCCCAAAATCAAAAACACCCCCCAAGCCGGGACTCTGCCCAACTCAATCAACACTAAAAGCGGCGCGAGGACCAACAATTTATCCACCAAAGGATCGAGGAACTTACCCAAATCGGTAATTTGATTCAGCTTCCTAGCCAAATAGCCGTCCAGCCAATCAGTAGCTGCAGCTACCACAAAAATTGCGGTGCAAATCCAGCGGCTTTGCCCGCTTGGGTCGTACAAACCGTAGAGCAGAAAAGGCACTCCCAGCAAGCGAGAAAAAGTAATCAAATTAGGCAAATTCATAATAGATAGGGCTAAGGTTAACTGGAACATTAAACAAAGGTATGTAGTTGCGCTTTAGCGCTCTTTCCTAAGCTAAGAGCGCTAAAGCGCAACTACATACCTAAAATTTAACCCTATTTGTGACACTTGGTCTTAGTCCTAATAGAAATAAGTTCGACCACAAAGCAGTGTACGGGATTTAACGGATATAACATATCTCATGAAGAAGTCAGAAGTCGATCGCGCAATTCATTAACTGTCGATCCAGTTCTATGATATAATCTCTGCCGTAAGATTGATTTTCTAATCCTTGTACCAGATTTTCTGGCAAGTCTTGGGCAATTTCATTGCTACAGGAACCAGCAGCTAAAGCAATAGTTGCTACCGTATCAACATCTCCCGAAAAAGCAATGCAATCTTGGAGCAGTTTGCTCATACTATCATTTCGCATGACCGCAGTAATAGCTGCTCTAACACAGTCCAAACCTTTAACGCTGACTTCTCCTTGCCAAGGTATCGACCACTCACCAGCGACGTGCCTTTCTAGAAAATTTCCCAAATTCTTCTTTAAACCTAGCTGATAAATAAAGTAATGGGACATCAAAGCAACCGCTATAGCTGCTTTAATGCCATCAGGAGTATTGTGAGTAATTGCAGCTTGAATGGTAGCATTTTCAATGACTTTTTCAATAGTAGGAAAAATGCCGATGGGGCCTGCTCGCATCGCAGAGCCGCTTTTATCGCTAGCGGAGTGAATTTTTTCTAAGAATTCTTTTCCGTCTTGAACTTGTAGCAAAAAATTGTAAAATTTGCCAGCATAACCAAATCGCCGATCGCGCTGAAAAGCTGCAACAAATTTGCTGGCTAAAAGTTCCGGCGTCCAAGGTTCTCGGCTGACGATAGCTTCTGCGACGGCTAAACTCATCTGCGTATCGTCTGTGTAGCATCCAGGCTGGATGTCGTGACGGGGATGCTTGATGTAACCGTTGAGATTGTTGTACATTTCGATCGTCTGCTGGTCAACAAATTCAAAACCCGCACCGTAAGCGTCACCAATCGCTAATTCTATTAACATATATTTAATCCGTTTCCAACTATTTCATCCCGTGTTTTTTCCTAAAATTTTAAATCCAAAAACAACCCAAAACAGCAAGTCTATTAACACGCACCGTTTTTACTCAAGACAACCAAAATTGTTTTGCAAATCAGAGTGATGTCGTAGACAACAGACCACTTGCCCTGATAGTCGAGATCCATGCGCACAATCTCGTCAAAGTCTTTAACTCTAGACCGTCCGTTGACTTGCCACTCCCCAGTCAAACCGGGTTTGACATTTAAACGTTGCCAGTGGAACTCGTCATAGGCAGCAACTTCATCAGGAGTTGGCGGCCGAGTTCCCACCAAACTCATGTCGCCAACTAACACATTCCAGAATTGAGGTAACTCGTCCAAACTCGTGCTCCGCAAGAAGCGGCCGACGCGGGTAATTCGCGGGTCATTTTCATTCTTAAAAATGTGACCCTTGGCTTGATTGCTAACTAAATGTTTAAGATTTTCTGCACCGACAACCATCGATCGAAATTTCCATATTCTGAAATGTCGCCCTTTGAAGCTGCAGCGGACTTGACTGTAAAGCAGCGGGCCCGGATTGTCCAACAGCATCGCCACTGCCACCGGCACCGCCACCACAGCAGCAATTGCCAGTCCCAGCAGCGCACCCAAAATATCGATCGACCGTTTTACCTTGCTCGTTACGGAGCGGTGATGCTGTTGTTTTGATACACAGACTTTGTAAGTATATTCTTGAAAAAATAAGGACAGCATTTCTGATAATGATGATTTCGACGAGGCACCCATCGGAAATTTCATGTGATTTGTCTCAAGTTTAACGATCTCTTACGTCCATCTTATTAGCCATCTCAAATCTGCAGAACCTGAAATGCTGAGCTTTGCACAATCTTTAAAAACCAATAACACTTTTATAAAGTTTCTATGTATTTTTTATAAAAACGTATAAAGTTTATGTAAACTTACGTACATTTACAGAAAAAAGTTAGTCCTGGACGCAAAAAAACCTGGTTTCGACTAGGACTCTTCCCGGAAGACAGGGAGGATTCTACTGAGAAACCGGGTTTTTTGCCGTTTAGCGATAAATATCAGTGCGAACATCCCAAGCAAGTGTTAGCGGCTCTAACAACTTTTGCTGGCTGCTAGAGGCGAGTTTGCCTAAATATTCGCGAACAACAAAGGCGTGTTCGAGATTCAACCGATAACCCCGTGAGACATCTTCAAAGAAAAGTGGCTCAGCCCAAATTGCTTCCCAATCAGGATTTTGCCTCGACTCCTCGGCCAGCAGCATGAAATCTTCCTCCGCAGGCACAAGTCCCGCCGGCAAACTTCCTTCCAAAATCCGCAAAATCCGGGGTTCGCAGGTACGGGTATTCACGCCCTGGCGTTCCAACAACTGCAAAATTTCCTGAAAGCTCAAAGTTTCCCCGCCCAAAACCTTCATTAATTCCCACAGCAGAAAAAAGTCGCTGTACTGCTGTTGCGACACATCCAAAATGTGAGGATAGAGAGCCAAACTCGCCAACCCGCAGGCAACTCGACCAAATTTTGGGGGGGAATTTGTACTTTGAGATACAGAATTTAATGCAGAATTATCAATCTCAAAAATATCTCGATCGACCTGCAATTCGTGGTCTTGAACCACGATCGCATTCGGCAGCTTCTGCCGCAACCAGCGGGCGATCGCAGGCCAAGCACCCATACCCCCCGCACAAATCGCCTGATTAATCCCCGCAGGCGACATTCCCGCGCGGCTGAGCAAAGCATTCAATTCACGATTCAACTGCTGCACAAAAGGCACTAAAACCAGACTTTCCAATTCTTTGCGCTTCACATCCCAATGCTGCTGGCCAATATCCAAAGCAAAACTTTTTTGATGTTGCAAAATAACTTTTATTTGCTTTGCTGCTTCTAACAATTGCAGGCCAAAAGCAGAACCTTGTAACCGCTGCTGCAATTGATAGCGGCTCGGCAAATCTGGATGCCCCGGACGTGGCAAATCGATCGACATTCCCCAAGTTTCATTTTTAGCCAACAACTGACAGATAATATCCTGATCGAAAGCATCGCCCGCAAAACCAAAACTCTCGCAAGTAAAATCAGCACGAGTTAAATCTTGAAGATTGGACGGCAACTCAACTAAAGCTAATTCCACCGTCGCCGCCCCCGCATTCAAAATCAAAGTTCCTCCGCTAAAAGACGAAGCATTCACAGTCAGCGGTGCAGCTTCTTCACCGCCCTTAGTAGAATCCACGGCTGACGACTCGACTTCCATGCCATTTTTCACAGGAGTTACAGCCGCAAGCAAAGTGGCGATCGCATCTTCCACCACAAAAATTTGCGAACCAGAAGCCACCAGAGACGCGCCCAAAACCGCCTCCCGCAGATTAAACATATAAACATCCGACCAGCCCGCAGGAGTCCCCAAAATTACACCCTGCAAGTCTAAAAGCGCCGCATCGAGAGTTTCTGGCGTTAGTCCCGAAGCCCTACAAATTAAATTGGAAACTGGCAATCCTGCAAAAATCGTCCTTGGTGCAGAATCCAAAACTTCCCCCGATCCGTCAAATTTTTGTCCCCGCAAACTCGGATTCAAAGTAGCCAGCAGCGCCCGCACACATTGCAGTGGCAAGGCGATCGAAAAAGCCTGCAAGGGCGACCACTGCAACAGCGGTTCGTACATCCCAGCAGCCTCCCGCTGATAAGGAATGCCCACCTTTAAAGGCCATTTAAAATTTTCCAGTAAAAATTCTCCTGCAGGCAAAGCCTGGGGTCGGAATCCCACCGACTTGACTGTCACGTCTGACCCTGGGCTTCCTGGGGCTGTTTCCGCCAGCACCGCAGCCGAGGGAATCCGAAAGCTGGCGTCTGCTGTGAAACCCTCAGCCTGCGATGCTTCCCAGTAAATCGGGTGCAATTCGCCCCTGGTGCGATCGAGCAAAGCCGCAGACAGGCCGCTGGAACCAAAATCAATGCCCAAATACCAGCTAGAATTCCGGCGTTCTCTGGATGGGGCGATCGCACCTGCTGCAGAATGCCCAGCCGAGTCTTGCTGCTGTGTCCCGGCAAACTCGCTAAAATCGGTTTTCCCCTCAACAACTCCTGCTTTACTCTCTGTCGAAATTAGGTTTTTTTTTTACTTTCTGGAGGACTCGATCCCAGTTCGTTAGTTTCGGCAGTTTCTGCAGGGGGAGAATCAGTCAAAGGTCGATCGGTCTCGCTCAAACTAGCCAAAATCTCGTCTAGGGTCAAATTCGAGTCGTCTTCCTCAGCAAACAAATCATCCTCAAGTTCGTCTTCCAAAACAAAGGGTTCATCATCCGAGGAGAGTTCCAACACATCGGAGAACAAATCCTCCAGCGTGCCGAGTTCTTCCTCTGCCGCCTCCGCAAAGGGATTGTTTGCAATGCCTTCGGGGGGACTCGCCGATAAATCCAAGTTGTTAGCGGCTGAGAAATTCGATCGCCCGAAGCTAGTATTTTCCAATCCCTCCAGATTGTAGAGGTCTGCCTCCAAAAGTTCCAGAGTATTGTTGTCCAAATTTAGAGCTCGATCGAGGTCATCTTCTAATGCCTCGACAGGCAGCAAATCCTCGTCCGGCGAAGCTTGGATGTACCCATCATCAAGCCGTTGCGAGGATGAGTCGAACTCGCCAGTTTGAACGTCACCGGCACTCGGGACACGGGACTCGGCACTGGGGAGGTTTGGGCTAATTTCGGCAGGCGTTCTCAACGGCAAAGCTGCTGATTGAGGGACAGTAGCGCCGAACTGCTCGCCTCGGTTTTGAACCGTTTCTAGATTTTCTCGATCGTCCGCGTCAATTTGCAACTCAGCAGTTGAGGGTGGTGCTGCTGAAACTTGAGGTAAGGTTGCCACTTGCGGTTCAAATAAATCGGCACTATCTAAAGTTAAAGCGTCTACAGAATTACCCATTACAAAGTCTGAATCTTCATCTACTAAAATCTCTTCCAGAGATTCGCCTTCCTCCAGCAAATTTACAAACAAATCTTCGGTCATTTTTAGCGACTCGGCAGCTTCCTTATCCGTCGCTGATTGATATTCTACGCCTTCACTTTCTGTCTCAATTACAGTATTCTCTACCGGGAAAGTTTCGCTTTGTAATTCTACTTCAGGAACCGCTTCTCCCGCGAACAAACTTGCATACAAATCCTCAATTTCTTCGTCTTTTTCTGTTAACCTATTCTCAGATTCACCGCCAGTAAATCGAGTTGCATTTCGAGATATTTCTGGTGTAGAACCCAACAAATTATCTTCCAACTCCGGGAGCAAAATAGGGGATTGAATGCGGTCGCGTTCGCGCCTCAACTGTCCGTATTGCGGAGAAATTTCTGTACCGGCGTAGGGAAATCTGTCTTGTTCTCCGAATTCACCGGTGCGAATTTCCTGCACCGAGTCTCCCGTCTGAGTCTCTGCGGCTGAGTGCTCGATCGCAGTATTTGAAAGGGCGGGAGCGACAGAAGATTGATCGGCTGCGGTTGGGGTGACGGTTTCGAGATTATTTGCTAAATCGATCGGCTGTTGAACGTAGGAAGACGCTTCTCGCCCCAACTGTGACGCCAAGTGGTTGACCAAAGCCGCGAACATCGCCTCGCTCTGCTGGCTCAAACCGTACATATTTTCGAGTTCTTGTCTCAAGGAAGCTTGATAGCTTTGCAGATTTGCTTGCAAAGCCTCGAACACGATAGCCATCCTAGAATCGAGACTCATCAGCAGACTGTCAGCATGAGATTGGAACAGTTGCATTTGCTCCAACCTCTGAGCCGGCGTCAGCAGCGGGTGTTCTTCTGAGGTTTGTCGGTTAAGTGTTACGTCAATAGCCGATTGTTCATCAGGCGCACTGCCCAAAGAGTATGGTGCTGCGCTGCTTTGCAATAACTGATTTTCTAGGGAACTTAGAA
Source organism: Microcoleus sp. B3-D7 (assembly GCF_036705305.1). Lineage (NCBI taxonomy): Bacteria > Bacillati > Cyanobacteriota > Cyanophyceae > Oscillatoriales > Microcoleaceae > Microcoleus > Microcoleus sp. B3-D7. Next base: position 171,610 of record NZ_JAUBUE010000006.1, read on the forward strand.
TTTGAGAGAAATCGCTAGTCAAGGTTTCTTCCAAGCGGGCAGTCAGTACCTGCAAGAATTCACCAATGATTTGCTGTTGGTTGGCTTGTTGCTGAGCTAGGGATTGTTGCTGCTGCCGTTTTGCTTCTAGCTGTTTGATTTCTTGAATTAGAGCTTGCTGCTCTTGCCGCAGAGCTTCTATGTCTTCTTGCAGCGGCCCTGTCAGGCTGGAACGCAGGTGGCTGATTTCTCCGGTTACGGCAAGCATGATTTGCTCTGCTGCTGAGGGGCGAGGGGGGGACAGAGGCACTTTGGGAACTGGAACTGGTTCGGGGCGGACATTTGGGCGCGCGGGGGCCTTTGGGGCTGTTAGCTTTGAGTCTGAGGAAACCAGATAAGCACGAACTCGCTCTAAAAGTTGGCGCTGGTGGACAGTATCAAGAGAACCCGTCCAAGGCAAGCGGGGTGCGGGCTTACTGAGTACCTCGTCTATCTCAGCAATCAGTGCTTGAATTTTGTACTTCTGAGAATTCAAGGGCGGAACCTCTGGGAATGCGGCTTGGGAGAAACTTTACCGAAAAAAGACTGAAGTCAGGCGGCAGCGATGCCAATAGATAGAATAATCTGAATGCGAGTCCGTCAATAATTCACTAATATTTTCTGACAACTGTTAATTAACGTTTTGTCTTCGGATAACTTCTATTGCCTATGATAGGTTAGCCGGTACTTCCGCACCAAAGGCCTGCTTCTATCAATTGCAAGTGCTGTCAAATTCTGCGGCTCAGGGGCGAGTTTGCCGGCCCGGAGGCTGATTCCTGCTCGTAAGAGCTGCGAGCCATCCCGACGAACTTTTGCCTTCACCTGCTTGAACGGCGGGCCGCACACTGTCACCGCGAGTTTCGTTAGCATGGCGGCGCGCCACTATGTCTTCATCTTTCACCGACTTGGAAAAAACCTCAAACAATTTGCGATTTGGGATACCGAGATTCGGGATTGTCCCCCTACAGTCGGTTTGAGTAACCTTTTATCATAGCCTTTTATCTGTATGGGTGGCTAGATACTAATGGTACAATAATCTTGGGGTAGCAGAAAAGTTTGCTGGGAAGTGGGTGCGTTTGGCTCGCCAAGAGCGCCAGTCTTTAGGCTCGCAATGGCTGTGGATTTTGCCGATCGTGCTGACATTTGCCAGGTTCTAGGCAGTTGCTCGGATTTGGGATCTGTCTACCGTGCTTGCAGGCTTGTGCTCGTGGACTCTGCCTTCTCGACAGCAGGGCCTAGTGACAACAAATCTCTCACCAGTGTTAAGCTTTCTAAGCGAGTGCTTTCAAAGGTAATTCGATCAGCTCAGTCGTTTGCCACATTGCTAAAATTTTGTTAATAAAATTTGCTCAGTGGTATATATCTAAAAAATTATGGTATATTCTTTAGTTTCTAGCTCCCAATCAGAGCTTGAGGCTATTAATTACCATATTGAGCCTTTGACCGCAAAACTTTAGAGGTAAAATTGCCGATTTTAGATCCTTGTTTCTCAAATCTTGAATCTCAAATCGAATGACTCGGCTGCAAGCTATTTGTAACTGCCCAGCGCAGCTCAAGCGCATAAATTAAAATGATGGCCTCATGGAAGACCGCTTTAACACCCGAGATCCGAATTCTAATATAAATCAATTGATAGTTTCTACTCCTTTTTTTGCAGGATTACCCGATCCTGTAATCGAGAGAGCAACTGTCCACATCGTTACCCGCAGTCATCCGTCAAATCAAGTGATTTTACTCGAAAATGACTGGGGAACATCAGTGTATTTTATATTGGATGGTTGGGTGAAAATTCGCACCTACAACCTAGACGGAAAAGAAGTAACACTGAATATTTTAGGGAAAGGAGAATTATTCGGGGAAATGGCCGCGATCGAAGAAGCACCGCGATCGACAGATGTGATCACCCTAGCCCCGACACTGATCGGCAATATGCCATCTCAGGATTTTGTGCAGCTCATTCATACCGAGCCGCTAGCAGGCATTCGCCTAGCTCAACTGATGGCGCGTCGCCTGCGACAAGTCAACCGCCGCCTGCGTTTGCGAGAGTCCGACAGTACCTCGCGAGTAGCAGATATTCTCTTATTTTTAGCCGAGGGGCAAGGCAAAAAAATCCTGGAAACAGGAGGTACAGAAATACCGAACCTGCCACACAGAGAATTAAGCAGCCTCAGCGGGCTGGCTCGCGAAACAGTAACGCGAGTGCTGAGCAAGCTGGAAAAAAAAGGAACTATTCAGCGCGAACGTGACGTTTTGTGCATTCCCGACCTGCACGCCTTAGAGCGTCTGTTAGTCTAGAAGTATCAGAGTTTGCTTTTTTTTATTGAATCTAATTCAAAAGCACTCTCTGTTAACTAACTGATATGAATGATTTTCCGCAGGAGGTAAAGCTGTGAGTTTTAAGAAAATTTTCGCCGCCTTAGATGATTCTGAACTGGGCCACCGCGTCTTCACTCAAGCTTTAGAATTAGCTCTCAACGATCGCGCCCAGGTGATGCTATTTAACTGCGTTACTGTCAGCACCATGGGGGAGACGGCAGTGCCAATTCCGGTAGATTTGGGGATGAATGTCGAGTTAATGGATCAAGCTTATCAAGCTCAACGTTTGCGGCTGGAAAGGGAGGAAAAACACGCTTCGGGTTTGCTGAAAAATTACTGCGACGCTGCAGCAAACAAAGGATTGCAGGTAGAATTTGACTGCAAAATGGACGGCGATCCGGGGCATTGTATCTGTGAAGCCGCGGAAAATTGGGGCGCAGATTTAATAGTGTTGGGGAGGCGTGGCCGCACGGGGCTCGCAGAAGCTTTCCTCGGCAGCGTCAGCAATTATGTCGTTCACCACGCATCTTGTTCGGTTTTGGTAATCCAGGAAGTCAAAATCGAAAAATAATGCTGCTGAAAATTTTTGCTGAGAAAATCCATCTAAAATAAGACTTGCGTTCCTAGCTAAACCCGGTTTCTGCGAGCAATATTAAATTTGGCGGCGAGGCATCCAAACAGTGAAACCGGGAATCAGCCGTATCGGGCGCAAGTCCCGTAAAATCTAAAATCTAAAATCTAAAATCTAAAATCTAAAATCGGGAATCAGCCGTATCGGGTCTAAGTCCCGTAAAATCTAAAATCTAAAATCTAAAATCTAAAATCGGATGAGTGATTTTTTGTCAGCAGATGCTGCGTCTAATTCGAGTAATTCTCCTAGTACAAATAACGAGCCGCAAACCGCCGATATTTCAGCAATGGCTGGCGATCTCCCAAATCCAGATCCGGGGAAGCGCGGCTCTGGGGAAGCGCCTTTAAGGCTTGTAGAAACGGCTTTTTTGGCAAGTACCGCTAGCTTAATTTGGCTGGTAAATTATTACTTTCCGCTGGGGCCTTTGCTGCGGGTTTTTTTCCCGATACCCATCGCCCTGGTTTACTTGCGCTGGGGCAACCGAGCCGCTTGGATGGCAGCTTTGGTATCGGGTTTGCTGCTGTCGGTACTGATGGGCCCGACGCGGAGCATTTTATACGTGATCCCTTTTGGAGTTATGGGAGTTGCGCTGGGAGGACTTTGGAGGCGCAAAGCGAGTTGGTCACTCTCTATTAGTGTGGGCGCTCTCATTGGTACTGTAGGCTTCTTTTTTCGGTTTTGGCTGCTGTCAGCGTTGGTGGGTCAGGATCTATGGGTTTACGTAACCGCCCAGGTAACAGAGATGGTGGAATGGGTGTTTGTGAAGCTGGGCTGGCTTAATGTACCGAGTTTGAACACAATTGGGGCGATCGCCGCCGGGATGATTTTGGTTAACAATATTGTCTATTTATTTGTAGTACATTTAGTAGCTTTGCTGCTGTTAGATCGTTTGGGAAATCCAATTCCGCGGCCGCCACACTGGGTGCAACTTTTGATCGATTATGAAGAGTAGTTATTGGGCATCGGGCATCGGGCATCGGGCATTGGGAATCGGGCATTGGGCATTGGGCATTGCTAATTGCTAATTGCTAATTGCTACTAAATAACTAATGACTAATAAATAATAGACCTCTCTTGCAAAACAAGTCTTGAACAGGCAAGATGCCTGTTCCACAATAATTATTGCAGAGGTCTAATGACTGCTGACTACTGACTACTGACTACTGACTACTGACTACTTTATGATTGGTATTTATACAGAAATTGAACAGGGCCAGCGGTGGCTCGATCGCTATCGGGGACGAAAACCGATATTTGCCTGCGTGTTAGGATTTACCGCTACTGGCTTAATTCCGGGGATTTCAGCAGCAGGAGCAACCCCGCACGATCGACAATTTACTTGTTTAGCCGATGCAGAATTTTTGTATAACGGCCCCCAACCGTCGCCCCAATATCCTTTGCCGCCCCTAGAAGCGGGTGCCTCGCCGGTACTGATCTCTCGCGCTGTAGTCGAAGCTTTGGAACTTCCGCTTTACCTATTTAATGCTGGTTTGCCCCTCCCGCCTCCCGTACCTGCAATTGATTTGGGCGGCACTCCGGCAAAGTGTGTGATTTCTGGGAATGCTTTAGAACTCGAAACAGTCAAACATTTGCTCGAACAAGGTTTAATTTGGGGAGCTAAATTGGCTGCTCAAACTAATGGCAGCTATTTAATTTTAGGAGAGTGCGTAGTTGGGGGAACGACTACTGCTTTGGGCGTGTTAATGGGTTTGGGTATTGCAGCGGCGGGCAAAGTTAATAGTTCTCATCCTCGCTGCAATCACGCTCAAAAATTGGCTGCGGTGACAGCGGGACTCAATAATGCTGAGTGGGAAATTGGCGGACAAAACAGCACTCCCCTCGAATTGGTAGCGGCGGTGGGCGATCCGATGCAAATAGCGGTGGCGGCAATGGCGATCGCCGCGAGTCGGACTTGCGGGGTGCTTCTGGCTGGGGGCACGCAAATGCTGGCAGTGTACGCTTTGATGCAAGCCTTAGCCCGTGAATATGCTCTCTTTTGGCGTCCCGAACAAGTTGCGGTGGGGACTACGCGCTGGGTGGCCGAAGACCCTACAGGAGACACTTTAGGACTTGCTAATGATATCGGCGGTGTGCCTCTGTTGGCCGCGCAGCTAAGTTTTGCTGGATCTCGCTACGGGCAACTGCAAGCTTACGATCGCGGCTATGTTAAAGAAGGTGTCGGTGCGGGAGCTTGTGCGATCGTCAGTGGTTTGACTGCAAATTGGACTCCTCCTCAACTCCTTCAAGCTGTTGAAGCTTTAGCCTCGCGGTGTGAAATTATATCGATTCCGGTGGCACCGGAATGATTGTTGACTTTTGACTGTTGACTGTGAGTCAAAAAAATGAAAATTGCCCGAATTATTTGTGGGCCTCGGGATTCGACTTTACGCCCGACTTTTGAAGCAAGGATTTGAGATCATTCCGGCGCAGCCGGAATTGATATTAAACATTAGAAAGTCGTGGAGGCAAAAAACCCGCTTTTTACTGAAAATATTGGGGTTTGGCCACGACGAATACACTCCCCAACCGGGTTTTTAGTTTTCTGTGCATCCAGGAAGGTTAGGAATTAAACATTAAAAATTCAGAGGCGGCGATCGAGCTGCGAACATTGTTTTGCTGCTCACCCAGCTTCGTTTCTGCTGAATAATTATATCACTTTCTGTAGCATTTTTGCTCTCAGATTTACAGAATTTTTTACACAATATCTGGCTTTGATGCAGTATTCTCCCTGCTAATTACGGGAGATAAAAAACTCTATGCAATGAATCTATAAGTAGACGAGCATAAATCAACGCAACTTGTATTTTTTTTTGATTACTACCCGATCCCCGCTAGCAATATTTAATTAGGCCCGCCTAGATGTTGCGAGTGCATTCTTTTGGAGAGCAACTGTTCTTCCAAGGCTGCAATTCGATTGTAAGCTGCTGTTAGCTGAGCTGTTAAGCGCTGGATTTGAATCTCTGCGCTCAGCTCTTTTTCCAGGCTTTGAGAATTCTTGTCGAAATAGCTGTCATCTAACAGTATGTCCTTGTGTTCGAGGAGGCCGTCGAGACTGCTGTAGCTTTGATAGGGCGAGGTTTTGTCATTTCCTACCGTTCCAGAGCGATCGTTTCTCTGTTGCTGGGTCAGCTTCGTCTCCTTGGCCGACTCCAAGAGCTTTTCATTGAGGTTTTCTATGAGTTTGTAGAGGGCCTCGACTTGTTGGCTCAATACTGTAACTTGCTGGCGGAGCGCTTCCATACAATCATCCTTTGGCTCGTAACTTAATATCTTTACATTTTAGGTAAATCTTTACATAACTTGGATTTATCACTAAATTATTTAATTTTTGACGTAATTGTTGTGTTCCTAATCCTGACGGTAGATTTAGGGAGCCAGCTTGAAGATAATCGATCGCCATTGGTGAGTCGATTGTAGATTTTAGATTTTAGGTTTTAGATAGTCTTGGACACAGGAACCGGGTGGGTTAACGCCCGTACTTCGTTCAAACCTTCAATCAGAGCTAAAACGTCGGGTTTGTGAGAGTGGGATCGCCGAGAGTCCTATTAGATTGACTTCGCTCTCGCCAGTGCTTTCAGGATTCAGATGAATGGATTTTTAGTTTTTTTAGTTATTAAGCTGTCGCCGATTTAAAAAGAATTTTTCATTTCAGTTGTGTAAAAAGCCTCATCCAACGGCAGATAGCAGCGCTCTGGTTGTTTCGTTATATTAAAAAATGTAACACAGATGCAGTCGATCGACCCGGCTGGCGAACACAACTGGCTCAAAGGAACTTGCAGCACAGAAATTAGGCGTTAAGTTGAGGGAGTTTTCGGCATCGGAAAGCTCGATCGACAAGTTAGAAGGTAGAATCAGGGCAAGAGTCAAACAGACTCAGAGCGCAGCAGAACCGAGTACAATGGCTCTGTGTTTGAAAAAGAAATAAGACAAATCGGCGCCAACTACCGGACTCGACAAACAATTATTTCCCCGGCTGTAGAACACAAAACGATCGGTCAATATTTAGAAAAGCGGATTGACAGGTGAAACGAAGGTCTTTGCTATTGGGGGCCGCCACCCTAACTTTAAGTCAATTGGCGGCAGGGTGCGACTCGAAGCCCATTCTCAAAATTCGAGCGCTCAAAAACGGTATTCCGGCCCAACTGGTAAGCAAATTTAGCCGCGATGTACAACCGTCTCCGCTTTTGCAGGTAACGCAAGAAGGACAATTAAAAGAATTATTCGCCCTGTTGCAGGAGTGGAAACAGGTTCCCCAATCAAAAAATCAAGCTAACTTGGTGATGTTGGGAGATTACTGGCTGACTTTGGCAATTAGGCAAAAATTGATTAAGCCCATCGATCCTGCTAAGTTGCCTAATTGGGCACAATTGCCCGAAAGGTGGCGAAATTTGGTAACGCGAAACGATGACGGTTTCTTAGATGCGAGAGAAAACGTTTGGGGTGTACCTTACCGCTGGGGAAGTACGGTAATTGCCTATCGAACCGACAAATTTAAGGCTTTGGGGTGGACTCCGACAGATTGGAAAGACTTGTGGCGATCAGAATTGCGCGATCGAATTTCTCTGCCGGACAGTGCCAGAGAAGTTATCGGTTTAACATTAAAAAAACTCGGAAAATCTTACAATACGCAGCAATTAGATCAAGTCCCAAATCTTAAAAAAGAACTCGCAAATCTGCACCGACAAGTTAAACTTTATAGTTCTGACGCTTACCTGCAACCATTAATTTTAGGCGATACTTGGTTGGCCGTAGGTTCCTCTGGGGACTTGCTGCCGCTGCTACAAACTCAAAAGGATATTGCTTTAGTAATTCCAGTTTCAGGAACTGCACTTTGGACAGATTTGTGGGTAGAACCAGTATCAGGTAATCCAGTTTCTTTAGTGGAAAAATGGATTGATTTTTGCTTACAACCTCGGGTTGCTCCTCAATTATCTTTGCTGGCAAAGGCTAGTTCGCCGATAATTGTCGGTATGAAACCCGAAGATTTGCCGGAAGCTGTTCGCACTAATTCTGTGTTGTTGCCAGATGCTAAGATTCTTGCTAAGAGCGACTTTCTGCTGCCTTTTGGGGATGCTGGCATTGCCCAATATCGCTCGCTCTGGCAAGAAACTAGGCAAGTAGTGAGAACTTAAATTACAGTGAGGTACATAGCTCTTGTAGGCACACGGTGCCGTGTCTTTGGGAGTGTCAACTTAAGTTCGTTAGTCATCCCGGGAGTCCGCCAGGGGTTGAAACCCCTGTCTAATAGCTAAAGTCCTCTCAAAGAGGACTGAAGAACTCATTATATGATTTCCGGTAACACTCCTTATGGTGTTGAGTGTTGACGGTTGACAGTGAACAGTGAACTCGAATTTACTATTCCGATGCTAACGGATTTGATATTAGTCGTCTTCAGACGACTTTAGCTTTGAGGCAGGGGTTTCAACCCTTGCCGGACTATGGGTTTGACCTGGTTGTTGACACTCCCAAAGGCACGGCGCCGTGTCCTAACTCTTGTAGGGACACTAATCTAAAATCCTTTGAGTTTGCCTCGAATACCTGGATTTGAGAGAGATTCTAACTCAATCCGACAGTTAAGCCGATCGCCCTTGCACGAATAAACTGCCAAAGCAGTGCCTTGACGGTTGCAAACTCGCACATTGTAACCATAATCGTTGGCGACAGTGCCAAAGCGGTTAACAAACTGATAGCGTTCCATATAATCGAGCAAACTCCAAAGTTGGCGATTGACTATGATAATTACCCAACTATTGCCGGGATCTACAAACCAGCGATCGAGCAATTTACCGCCATAGAGTTTTTGAGCTAACCACAGACTTGGCACGCTTTTTTCTGTTTGCGAAAGCGGGGGCGACGGGAAATTAGCAGCGTTGCCAGTCGGGCAGACTGGCTGCTGGGAAAATACCGCATATTGCTCACACAGCAAGGCTCCGAGGCACGCAGAAACCGCAATCAGGAACAAAAATAAACTTTTTGTCAAAATGCCGTGCCTGCGGAGGTAAACTTGATTTTTGTGGCAAAAATTGTGGTAATTCATAAATTGGCAAGGGCCGGCTTTGTACTAAACTTATCTGTTAACATCGAGTGTTGTAAAATAGGTTGGTAGTGAGTAATTTAGTGTTCAGGAAATTATTTGTGAGGACTGAATTTCTTACTCCGAATCGGCGCAATTGTTCTTAAAATTCCGATCGCCTAAACAATGAAGCAGGCAGACAAACAGTAAAAGTAGAACCGCAATCTAAATCGCTAGTAACTTCAATATCGCCGCCCATCATCTGACAAAAACGCTGGCTGATAGTCAGTCCCAAACCAGTACCGCCGTACTTGCGAGTAGTTGAATTGTCGGCTTGAGTAAAAGGTTGGAACAGTCGCTCTTGCTGCTCTGGTGTCATGCCGATACCCGTGTCCGTCACTCGGAAAATTAAAAAATCTGCATCCAAAATTAACAGTTGAGCAACTCTCGGTTGATATTTATTTTTTAATTCTTCACTGGTAATTCTTTCTAAAGTAAGCACGATCGTCCCATTAGCACAAAACTTAGCAGCATTGCTGAGCAAATTCAGCATTACCTGCCGCACTTTCATCAAATCGCCGTGCATTGCGCCGATATTGTCAGAACTCAATACTTGCAAAGTATTGCCGTTTTTATCCATTAGCGGTTTGATAGTTGTTACCACCTCCTCGATTAAGCCGCCGACATCGAAGCTTTCGAGGTAAATCTCCATCTTGTCAGCTTCAATTTTGGAAATGTCTAGAATGTCCTCTATCAGCCGCAGCAAGTGTTTGCCAGCAGTGCGAATTTTGTCTAAATCCGAGACTAACTCTAAGTTGCCTAACTCTTCGGCATCTTCCACCAGCATATCGCTGTAGCCGATAATTGCGTTCAGGGGAGTGCGTAACTCGTGGCTCATGTTTGCCAGAAAAGCACTCTTGGCGCGGTTGGCGAGTTCTGCTGCTTCTTTAGCCAACTGCCATGCTTCCTCAGCGTCTTTACGTTCAGTGATATCCCGCAGTGTCGCCACCACCGCTTCGACGCTGCCGTCTGTCGCACAAACCGGACTGAGAATGTACTCGTAGTCGCGGGTTCCCCAGCTTGCCGTGGGGACAATTACTTCGCCTTTCACGGGTTCGGCTGTGGCAAATATGCCGTGGCATTCTTGGTGAACTCGCTGCATAATTGTTGGCGACCAGCCTAATTCCTGCCAGGTTTTGCCAATCATTTCTCTGGGGTTCATGCCGGCAGCTTGAGCCGCGGTGCGACTGACGTAGGTGTATTTTCCCGATCGATCTACTAGAAAAATTAGGTCAAGAGAAGCGCCGAGAATGCCGTCAACTGTTCTGGCGTGTCGGGCTACCTGAGCCGTCATTTGTCTGACTGTGATGGCGCCGCGGACTCTGGCGGCGAGTTCAAACCGCAAGAGTTCGTTGGCTTGTTTGAGGAATAGGGTGCGCTGTTCGACTTCTATTTCTAGTTCTGCTTTGGCTTTTTCTAGGGTGAGTTCGGCAAGTTTGTGATCGCTCACATCTGTAGAAATTGTACCGACTGCATAAGCTTTACCTTCGGAGTTGCAGAGAGGAAATTTCAGAGAAATATAAGTGTGCGGGCCATCGTCTTGAGGGATGATTTCTTCGATGGTTAGAGGCGAGGAGGATTCGAGAACTTTCAGGTCGTTTTCTCGCAAGGCTGCTGCTTTGTCTTGGGGAAAAATATCACCATCGGTTTTCCCTGTTATTTGCTCTTTTGCGATGTCGAACAAATTGTCAAAATGGCGGTTGGTGAGCAGGTATTTTCCGTCAACATCTTTGATGTAAATTACTGCTGTTGAGTTGTCTAAAATCGCTTGCAGCAGTGCTTCGCTCTTTCGCAGGGCTTTTTGAGTGTTTTGGCGATCGAGTATTTCTGGCTGCAATTCCAAGTTGAGGCGATTTAAGTCTTGCCAAGCTTCCTGGACTAAATTTAAGGCGATCGCGCTTTTTTCTAGTTCTGTATTTACCTGCCGCGACTGGTTTGAGACGGAGTTTTCGGGCAATTCTAGGGGTTGGAAAGCGAGCGGGATGTGGGGATTTGCGAGCGGGCCAGCGCCAGCCAATTTTTTATATCGAAAATCTACGGCTAATTGACGATCTAAACTCGATTTTTTAAGAAATAAATCGGGGAATTCGCCGAAATTTAAATTGTCATAAATTAGATCAAATTTCCGGGATCGCTGCGGCGGTTCGGCGCTGGAGTTTGATGCCCAATTCCCGTCTACTGTTGATAAATCTGAGTTAGCGGGTTTGGCAATCCGGCGAGTGACGGCAACTCCCAAGGCAAAGGGGACAACGGCAGCCGCAGACATTGCCAGCAGCCAGTTATTGCCCCACCCAGTTGCGATCGAGGTTTTGGGGATGAATCGCACTAAAATTGCTGCGGGTTTTCCGGCTAAATTGCCGAGGGATTTGGCAGCTACTGCATAAGTTTGACTGCCTGTTTGTACGTTTCCGGCGACTGGTTTGCCGGCGGCGGCGAGTGCAGATTTCAGCAGCGATTTCTGTGCCAGCAAGTCTGGTAACTGTTGGTTTGTCGTAACTGCTTGCGAACTTGCCAACACAAATTTGCCGTCAGCCAGCGGTGCGTAGATAGCCTGATATCCGCCGCCTTGTAATTTGAGGGTTTCGGTGCTAGCAACTGCCGAAGTTTTGCTGATAATTTTTCCTAACACTAAGGCAGCAATCACTGTCTGATTTTTGGGATCTTTTATGGGAATTGCTGCGTAGTGGAGGAGAACAGGGCGATCGCCTTTTCCGGGTGGCAAAGATCCCAATTGTTCCTGAACTTCCGATTTGCCAAGGATTTCGCTGGCGGTAATTTGCTCTTTTGCAGCGAATACTCGATCGACTATTTTTTGCAGGTTAAAACTTTTTTCCTTCTGGTTGGGGTTGACGCTAACCACTATCTGCCTGTTTTTTCCCACTAATGCCGCGCTGTCTATTTCCCCTGTTTTGACTTGATTTTCTAGAATTTGATTGACAGATTTTTGCAAATATGATGTTTTGTTGCCGCTGTTGTAAGCTAAGGCTGTTTGGGCGATTGTTTTGCTGTCAGAGGAGTTTTGCAAACGGTCTGCGGCGCGATCGAGTTGGAGATTGTAGTTGATTTCACTAAGGCTCAGTTCGGATTTAGCTTGATTTTGCAGTTGATTGCTTCCAACTGCTGATGTTAGCCAAAGTGCTGCTGCCGTTAGTCCGACGGGCAAGATTGTTTGTAAAGTCAGCAGTCCGATTAGCTGTTTTCTGGTAACAGATAAGTTGTAGGTACAAGGCTTGAAAGCTGCTTTCAATCTTCTTTCGGAAGTCGCAACTTTAGTTTGCTGCAGACAATTTTGCTGGCTGTCGTTTAACTGAGTATGAGCCATAGTAGTAGATGGTGAATCGGTTATAGATGATAGGCCATCAATTAATCGGGAAGGCAATCAATTTTAGATTTTAGATTTTAGATTTTAAATTTTAGACTTCGGCGTGATCGGTCAGTTGAACGATTTTAGATTTTATATCGAGTTCGGTTAATCACTCATCATAAAATTATTGCCTCTCGCCGCCGCCAACCAAGCAAGAAAATGACTGGGGGATTCTCAAAAAAATCAGTTTCTCCCTGTTAATCAGATTGTGTTATTTAGTTGTTTTTACATATAATACTTTCGGCTCCTATTTAAAGTGTGTTGGGAGCATCCAAATGAGTGCTTTCACTGGAGTGTTCGCGGTTAGATGTAGGCTTTGCTGTGCAAGGTACTCGCACTCCTCAAAAACGCTTTTTGCAAAATCGGGATGCTCCCACATACAGTCCTAAAACGAAGTAGTTTATCGATCGACTGTATCGTAAATTCAGTTAAACTGAGATGTTGCACCATTCTCAATAAGCCTTGTAGGGGCGGGCTCTGGGCCATCCCCACAAGAAAATGCACTTTTTGTGGAACAGGCCGGAAAGCCTGTTAAGCGAGAATGGTGGAAGATTTCAGGTTAAACCAAAGTTTAGCGTAATTATTGCAACACTTAGATACGCTCGATCGGCTTTTCCCTGCTTTACCTTTTTTCAATCCCACAACCGCCTGCCTGCTTTGCCGCCCAGTCGCTGGTGAGTATCTTTGAGCAGGCTTGGGATGTCTAACTCTTCGGGACACCGGGGCAAACATTCGCCGCAATCGGTGCAGCGGTTGCCTTTGCTGCCGGCAAACCAGTGTCCGGCATTTTCAAACATGGCGTAGCGGTATTTGCCAAAGTCAGTCATGTCGCACCCGACGGCGAGATTGCGGAGTCGCAATACTTCGGGAATGTTGATGTTTTCCGGGCAAGGCAAACAGGCATAGCACTGGCTGCATTTGTCGGTTTTCAAAGTGTCTGCAATAGCCGATTCTAGCCGATCGAACGCAGCGATTTCGGCGTTGGTGAGGGGAAAGTCGCGATCGCAATATTTCAGAGGTTGCTCTAATTCTGTCGCATTTGCAGGGCCCACACTCAAAGTCCCAATCCTCGTATCGCTGAGTAAAAACCGATAGTTTAACTCTAAGGGCGAGAAAGGCGAGCACAATTTTGTGAGAGTTTCCGGGGGCGTGTAGAGTTGCCCTCCTTTATCTGCCGGGGAAATGATAAAAACGCCCATATCTTTGTCTTTAGCGAGTTCAATTGCCGGGGCGTTTCGCTGAAAAAAATAGTAATAATGCAGGTTGACAAATTCAAACCAATCTGTATTGATTGCAGCCAAAATCAGATCCAGAGGCCCGTGAGTCGAAAAGCCGACGTGCCGAATCCGACCATCAGCCAGGGCTTGGCGTACAGATTCCATGCAGCCTGTGGGCGATCGCACCCAAGCCAAATGTTCCCAAGTATTCAAACCGTGAATTGCCAGACAATCGATATAGTCTAAATTCAGGCGTTTGAGGGATGCGTCGATGCAGCGTTCCATTGCTGCTGCATCCTCGGTTGGGGAAATTTTTGTAGTGACGTGGAGGCGCGATCGATCGACACACAAACCAGCCGAAAGGGCCGCGCCAAGATATTCCTCACTGCAACCGTAACCCGCCGCCGTTTCCAGGTGATTGATTCCCTGAGACACTGCCTGCTGTACAGTCTGACAGGCAGTTTCCTCAGAAGCCAAATAGCGCATGGTTCCCAAGGAAAATACAGACAGGTGCAACTCCGTTTTGCCAAACCGTCGATAGCGCATAAAGTTTAGGAAGTTTCGCCCGGGCTGAAGCCGCTTCTCTTAATCAAATCCTCTGGACGGAGGTTTGAGATAAATTCCCGGAAGGCCCGGCGTTCTGCCTCATCAGCATCTCGATCGACCGGTATCGAAGCATCGGCGACGACTTCTTCCATCACCCAGATGGGGCTATTCGTACGCAGGGCTAGAGCGATAGCGTCGCTAGGTCGGGCATCGATCTCTTTTTTAACTTCTCCCTGACGGACGATCAGCACGGCATAGAACGTGTTATCTTGCAGCGAGTGAATAACTATGCGCTCCAAGGTAAGACTCCAGGCCTCTAAAAAATTGACCATCAGATCGTGAGTTAAGGGCCGAGGAGGCTTGTGGCCTTCGATCGCGCTAATAATAGCCTTTGCTTGCTCCTGACCGATATAAATAGGCAAAGCCCGTCGCTCAGTAGCGTCTCTCAATAGGACAATAGGACTGCGCGTGGCTGCATCTAAGGCAATTCCAGCGACTTTCATTTCAATCATTCGATCGGCCTCATAGAATTAAGAAACTGTAAGGCAGTAGAGAACTTGGACATAAAGATCACCTAAATCCAGTATGACTTGATCTTCGCCGGAATCTGCAACAGATCTGGGACTATCGATTTTCGATTTTCGATTGACTCGGGGGGAGAGGGGGACGGCAAAACCTCCTGTCTCTGGTTTGTCTCTATGGTTTCATGTAAATAAGCGATCGACTACGGAAAAATACTTATGTTTACAGGACTAATTCAATCTCTGGGAAAGCTGAAGTCGCTAGGCAACGATTATTTCCAAATTTCCTGCACATCAAACAACTCCTACCAGATTTTACAAGATTTAGCCATTGGGGACAGCGTAGCCGTGGATGGAGTCTGTTTGACGGTAGTGGAAGTTCTGCCTCAAGGTTTTGTCGCCGTCGCTTCCCCAGAAACTCTCCGCCGCACTACTCTGGGATCATTCCCCGATGCTTTGGTGAACCTAGAAACCTCCCTGCGGGCCGGTAGCAAATTGGGGGGACATTTTGTGACGGGGCACGTAGATGCGATCGGCACTTTAGCCACATCAACCCAAACAGCCAACGCTTGGAAGATGCGGTTTACTGCCCCACCAGCTACCAATTCGGGATGGCAGCGTCAAATCGCACCTTACATCGTTTCCAAGGGCAGTATCGCCGTCAACGGCATCAGCTTAACCGTGGCAGATTGCGATGCTGACGGCAATTGGTTTGAAGTTGCTGTTATTCCCCACAGTTTTGGTGAGACAAACCTCAGATATTTGCAACCAGGAAGTTTAGTTAATTTAGAAGCAGATATTCTGGGCAAATATGTCGGCAAATTTCTCCGCAGCGGCTCAAAATCCCATCCCGAACCGTGGGAAGAAACCCCGGCAATCAACAGTTTGGGAACAATTACACCAGAATTCTTAGCAGAACACGGATTTATTTAATCAATGAAACAATAAAAATCCTGGCTCAACGAAGTAGGTGTGGGCTGGGTCAGCCACGAATTCTTTTATCAATAATTGACTGCTCTGAGCTAACGCACCTACTAACTGCGATCCATCAATTAAATTCTTGTAACTTCTGGAGCTTTTCTTTGCTATCTTGGATTTTATCAATTAACGTCTCCTTACCTCTAAAAATCTAACTTTTAGTTGTAGTCTATCACCCTTCTCTTGGTTTGGAAAACTCATTGAAACGTGCTACATACCATTGACTTTGAACAGAGAATGCGGTAAATTGTTATTAGGAATTTTTTAGCTATCTCTTCCACCGACTGTGTAACTCCTGACTGCGACGAGTGTAAGGTAGAGCTGACAATCTATAAATCAAAAAAAAATTTGAAAAACCTTGTTAAAAGCCAATGCAGCCAGATTCTCAAAAATCCCCCAATTTTCCTCTCGTCTCAGTCATTATTCCTGCATACAACGCTGAGCCATTTATTGAAGAAACGGTGAAATCTGTTCTCGCTCAAACTTATCCAGCAATTGAAGTTTTAGTAGTCGATGACGGTTCCCAGGATCGAACCCCTGAAATTGTAGAAAAAATTGGCAAGAAAGATTCTCGCGTCCAGCTTCTGAAACAGCCAAATTCTGGAGTCGCTGCTGCTCGAAACTTAGGAATTGAAAATTCGAGAGGAGAATATATTGCCCCCATTGATGCCGATGATATTTGGTATCCTGAAAACATTGAAAAACAAGTTCAATGTATGTTAGAGGGAGGAGCAGAAGTAGGGGTGGTTTATTCCTGGACAGTGGACTTGGATGAAAAAGGATTGCTAACAGGAGGATTCCGGTCTTTTAAAATTGAAGGTGACGTGTACGCGACCCTAATCTGCCACAACTTTATAGGAAACGCTAGTGCTTCTCTGATCCGTCGCAGTTGTTTGGAAAAGGTGGGGGTTTATGACAAGACATTGAGGCAACGGAATGCTCAATGCTGTGAAGACTGGGACTTGTACCTGCGGATAGCAGAGCTTTATCAATTTCGAGCCGTGCCGGAATTTTTAATTGGCTATCGCAGGATGTATAACACTATGTCTACCAACTATACGACAATGGCGAAGTCTCACTCTTTGATGCTGGAAGCCGCTAAGCAACGGCATCCCGAAATTCCAGATTTTCTGCATCGATTATCTAATTTTTTGCTGTACTTAGCGAACAAAAGCAGCCGCAACGGCCGCGATCGCACCACGCTCTTTTGGTTATTCCAAGTTTTAAAAACTGACTGCATCTCACCCTTATCCCGTTCTGGCTTTTACAGAGTATTAGAAAAGAACTTTTTAAACCTATTATCCCCGTCTTTGCAACATCAGGAGGCTCTAGATGCACCTGTGAGAGTAGAAGATACGCCATCCTCTGAGAACCAATTGATCAGCCGCGAGGTGTTGGTAGAGAGCCGGCGCCAAAATATCGAATTAATGGTAACGATAGGGAACATTTTTCACCGTTCAATTTCCCTTATTGTCAAGCGAAATCCAACAAATATTGACACGATCCCTCAAGTGAACCTTACCGCCACGCCACCGACAAAGGCTGAGTTGTATGAATGAAAAAGAAAATTCAGCCTATTAAAACGTAACTGCGTTGCGATGAGCAGTTACCAATTTTTCAAGCGATATAGCACCGACTCAGTATTAAAATCTTTCCCGAAAACTGGTTGCAGCGGGCCCTGAGCACTTGTCAGCCAAGATAAAGCTTTTCTGGTAGCTGCGTTTGTATCAGTCAGGGGCCCGAATCCCACAGTCCTAATTTTATTTTGCCGCAGGTTGTCAATCCATTCCGAAAGTTGATCGGCTCTAAACGGCACATATAAAACTTGTCTGTCCAAATTTCTCCCGTAAAACAGGTAGCTGCGCGAACTTAAAAAGAAGCCTATTCTTTCATCAGGTACTGTATTTTTATCAATATATTCGTAAATGCCGCGATACAGTTCTGTGCGTGCGAAATCTCGCTTTTCCCTCCAATGACCAATTACTATCAATCCTATACAGACACCAACTATCACTATGTAAATAGATTTTCTTCGGCTGGGAAATAGATGATTCAGCCATCCGAAGCCAGGATTTATTTTCAACAATATCGCAGCCAGAGTCACTGACACAATATAAAATATCGGATATGGTAATATATATTGCCAACTGGGAGCTAATATTTTCCCGATACTATTAATAGCTTCTACTGGGTTAGACTTCAAATTGTCAATCAACAAACTCCCCCAAACAATGCTATCTCCGGTGAAAGAAGCATTTTTAATATAATCAAAAATTGTGTTGCTAGTAATTCCGAACAAACCACTAACCAAAACCACTGCCATAACAACTAGATTTGGAGTTTTCAAGAGAGTTGCTGTAGCTGCTGCGGCGACGGCGAGTACGCTTAAAAAGGGAAATCCGTATCTGAGGTTAAAACCGAGTATAGGGCTGAGTTTACCGATCGACTCTCCGACAGTACCGGAGGTGTAAGGTGTAATTAGGTACAGAATTCCTGTACTGGCGAGAAGTACAATTAAAATAATATTATTTTGATTAATTCTTCTGGTTTTACCCTGGATAAAAGCCAGAGGTGCTGCCAATACCTGAAGTGCGATCGCCACAAAGGGCAGTTGCAATCTAATGATAATTTGTAAGCCGACAGTTTGCCAGTGGGAAAAATTGCTGGGATTAAATTGAGCTGCTAAAGTGCTTTGCCAAATCTTTAGAAGTGGCGAAGCGGGTGGCTGCTGTACCGGAGGTGTGAGCCCAGGTACGGGAGACGGTAAGGGAACAGGCTCTAAAGGAATTTTAATATCGCCGACTTCGCTGATAGGATAATTGATTTGCAGCAAGTTTCTCGCATACCAAAAAGCTCCTAAAAGCAAGCAACAAGCTACGCCGCACAGCAAGACTGGTTTAAGAAAGTGGGGAATTCTAAATTTAGCTGATGTAGATTTTTTATTAACCGCGAATCTTTGAATTTCTAATATTGCTAATCCTCCTAAAAGTGAGGCAGCATAGACTATCCCAGTGATTTTTATTCCGGCTAGCATTCCTGTGGCTGCCAAAAATAGGGATAGTTCGGATTGCGATCGGCTGCTATGATATGATAAACCTAGATACAAACCGACTGTAAATATTGCAGCTAGCGGTAAGTCTGGGTGAATGGTGTTAACTTGGTTGAGCATCATCGGTACTGTCAAGACTAAAGATGCTGATGCCATACCGTGAAGTCGCGTTGATCCAAATTTTACGCTTAATAGATAGACTGCAATTCCCTCAAGTACCCACGCAATTAGCAGGGGAAAAGCTGCTAGAAAATCTTCTCCGAAGGGGAGTACACACAAAGCAGATAAAACGTGCCAATTGTAGGGATATACTCGGGCTTGTTCTTGCTCAAAAATCCAATTACCCGCAGCATCTAATAATGTAAATGAATTGGTTTGATACCATCGGGCGATCGCAGGCAGGTGAAACCACAATGAATCATAATTGGTTGTGGGTTTGGTTGCCAGAGTTTCCAACAGCACAACTCCTGCAACAGCGGTGGCAACAATAATTAGGCGTTCGGATTTGCCCAAAGGTTGCTTTAGTTGGGGAATCTGCCACTGCGAGAAGGTAAAAGTTTTGTGGTTTTTTGGATAAATCAGGATGAAGCCGATCGCACAAATCAAAATTTCTGCTATAATCACCGCAGCAATATTTAGTCGATCGGCACTTCCTAAAATCAAGCCGATACAAACTTGTGCAATGCTCCATCCCGTCAGGAGTACGAGGAGAAAATGGGGAAATGAATAGTTATTGTTTTCTTTCTGATTCTCGAAGGCAAGAGACAAGCTTAAGGGAATCGGCCCGACTAGAATAATCAGAAATAAAATTAATTCCCACAAATGCTGCGCTATTAGCATAAGCTGCAAGTTACCATTTTTTATCAGTTTTTCCTCGTTACCCCAAAGAGCCTGGTAACGAGGAAAAGCAACGAACACGCGAACTCGTTGCACAAAACATAAATTTTCTTGTGGGGTGGGCTTTTCGACCGTTCCACAAGAAATTTAATCTAGCCAATCCCCAATTTTTACCTGTTAGCTTGCTTCTGAGGTTTGGGTTTGACTGCTTCAGTACCTTTGGGCTTAGAAGTGTCAGCTTTTAACAGTTCCGGGAATGGCGGCTGGAGGTTGTGAACTTCGATGTCCATTCCCAGCGGCAGAGGTGGAAGCTGGGGCAGATCGTTTTCCAAATCCTTGAGTCCGCTAGCGGTTTGTATTTCCACCATTTTCGGCATTTGCGGTACTTTGGCGGTTTCCAAACTGCCGATCATTTTTGCCAGAGCGAATTCTAGCTGAGAGCCCGGGTCGATCGCCACCCAACCCTGGTCAGTCATTTGCCGAACCTCAAAGTGGAGGTGAGGCCCTGTAGACATTCCCGTACTGCCGACGCGGCCGATAGTCTCTCCCTGTTTCACCCACTCTCCCGGTTTCACAAACAGTTCCGAAAGGTGAGCGTAGAGAGTTTCCTGAGACTTTTTGTTGTGGTTGAGAACCACCGTCAAACCGTAGCCACCCAACCAATCTGCGATCGCCACTTGACCTGCATAGGCTGCCAGTACGGGCGTTCCCATCGGGGCTCCCAAGTCAGTTCCGGTGTGAAACCTGCCGTAGCCCATAACCGGATGAGTCCGCCACCCAAACGGCGAAGTAATTGCCGAAGCAATAGATAGCGGAAACAGCAAGCTGGTGTTGCCATTTCCGGGCAGGCCTGCGGGACGCGGCGTGAGATTATAGTAAGCAAAACCGGTATTGCTGCCGCTGCTGACACTAACCGCACCGACTTGAACCGGCCCGAGTCCCATGCTGGGCGCTGGAGCGCCGCCGTAAGATGCAGATCCGGCATAATACCCAGCGTCTGCGGAGTATCCAGTGTCTGCCGAGTAGCCGATGTTTGCGGAGTATCCAGTGTCTGCCGAGTATCCTGCGTCTGCCGAGTAGCCGAGGTTTGCGGGGTAGCGCGGGGGTGCGTAGGCAGATTCAGGCGGATTTGAACCCTTCCAAACCTGGCTGCCTATTTGTTGAACGGCTTGACCGATTTTACTGACAGGATTTCCGCTACTATTTCCTGCCACAGTTTCCCGAACATTGTCTGGAATGCTTTCTGGCAGATTTCGAGGAGGAGGGGCTGCAATATAGCCGTTGTCTGCGATCGGAGGTTCCGGGCTGTAGTTGGGTTCTCCGGCATCGGCCGTCACCGGCTCGGAAACCGGAGGAGGCGCGCACCAACCGCCACCTCCTTCGCATCCGGTCGATCGTTCTGCAAACTCTATACTTGTTGGCGCTTCGTACTCTTGGTACTCGCTGGTAGCGCCAATACTGTAGTCTGTTTGGTCGATTTCAGCGTGGGCTGGGTTAACTGGCGCTTCAAAAGGCGGCTCCTGGGCCGTCGCTTCTGGCAGGGGAATCAGCGCGGGTTCCGGCAGATAATATTCGGTGGGAGGTGGTTCGCTGGCGTACTCCGGCTCTGACGGCGGTGCGGCATCGAAAGGCTCGGAGGGCGGAACTTCTGCCTGCGGTTCAGGGTAGGGTTCTGGCGACCCTTGGCTAAATTCGGGTTCCGGGGGCGGGAGAGGAGCTTCAAATAATGGCTGGAGGTCTGCCGCGCCGGGGACAGCTTGTTCGGCTGGCGGAGTTTCGGCTTGAGCCCAAACTAAGCCTTTGCTGAGCAGTCCCAGACTGGCAAGGCAACCCAGTCCCACCAGCAGTGAGCGATCGCACAAAAGGCGCGATCGAGTCCGGGTGCCTGTAGGGTTCTTTTTTTGCTGTTTGGTGTTCAAAGGGGCTGTTATTTGCTTGTCTGGAACTGATTTCACGATTTTTTTTCCCAACTCAACAGGGGGCACAAGGATCTCGAAGTCAGGATCGAATGTATGGCAATCCTTGTCTTTATATACAGGCCTAACTGATTTTACCGGGCTTGAGGCAATTTTTTTTGCACATAGAACAAGCTCAAATGCCTTACGCATTCTCTCGCGATCGATATCCGGTTTTTTTGATCCCGATGGCACTTGCCTAGAAGTCTGTGACGGCCACACTGATGATAGCGCTTTGGTGTTCGTATATGTTAATTAGTTGCCTATATTTCTCGGGTTATGCAAAATTTCGGCGCAGTAGGTTCTCCTAAAACCGCCGACTCATCCCGATTTTTTCCTGAAACCTGGCCCTGCCTTTAAACTTCGCGGACAAAATTTTTGATTGTTTAGAATACAAGCTAAATGATTCGCTTGGGTAAGGATAGGTTTCATGACTGTAGCTGGCGATCGCTTGACAAATTTTCCTGACTCTGAATGCACCGGACAACCTGACGGTATCAGTTGGGACTGGCAGAGCTGGCAAGGCTTGCCTTATCTGACTTGTAGCTTGCTTTCTCGATGGTCTCACGGCTTTTTTACTCGCGATTTCTCGCCCCAGGGGCCGATCGAGCTGACGGAAGTTCTCGAACCTGGAGCTAAGGTTTACCGACTCCAACAGGTACACGGCAATGCGGTACTCAAAACGAGTGAGTTGTCCCCGGTTGTGGCTCCGGGCCCGGAAACCGCGGGTTCAAGCTATGCTGAGGCTGATGGCTTGGTGGCAGCTCGAGAATTGGAGGCGCTCTGGGTTTGCTCGGCTGACTGTGTGCCGGTGCTGATTGCTGACGATCGCACGGGACTGGTTGCGGCAGTTCACGCGGGTTGGCGCGGGACTGCTGCTAAGATATTACCAGAGGCGATCGCTCAACTTGTGGCACAAGGCAGTCAACTAGAAAATCTGAAGATTGCTATGGGGCCGGCGATCGCTGGAGAGGTTTACCAGGTATCTGTGGAAGTAGCAGCGGAACTGGGAGCCACCATTGCTCCTAAGAGTGGCGTTAGTGTGACAGCCGACGGCATTCTAGAGTTTTTGCACCAACTGCCGGAAACACCTGTCTTAGCCGATCCAGAACCGGGAAAAGTACGCTTGGATGTTCGCCTCTGCAATGCTCTGCAATTGCAGCAGTTGGGAATCGATCTTTCTCAAGTGGCGATCGCTCCTTTCTGTACTTATTCTGACTCGGCTCGCTTTTTTTCGTACCGCCGCGATCGACTTAAAAAAGTCCAGTGGTCGGGAATTGTGAGTGCCTGCGGGAAAAGTCCCTTCTGAGGGCATTTGGCAGAAGGTAAAATTTTAGACGGCCAAGATAAAAATAACTATCTTTGGATTCATTATTTTTTATTTACGAATGCCAAATGCCTTCTAGTTTCTATTTTCGTAAGGTTTGCTGGTTCCTGTTTTAAAGCACCAAAAACTAGCAGCAAAACTCTTGGGAAAGCGGCAGAGCTCCCGCCCCGCTTTCCTCTCTTGTTAAGATTGCTCTATAACGAGAGTCTTCAGCGGGTTATTACCATGAGTGAGCCAACTCCCTATCAACTGCTTGAAGTCGATGAAGATGCTTCCTTTGATGAAGTGCAAGAGGCCCGCACGCGCCTAGGCGAGCAGTACAGCGGTGACAAGAAACGTTTGGAATTGATCGAAGCAGCTTACGATGCGATCCTCATGGATCGCCTGCGGCAGCGACAGGAGGGGAAAATTAAAGTACCCGAACGCATCCGCTTTCCCGAGCGGCTGACTCCGCCACCCCCAAGCTTTACTCCCTCTCCTCCTAGTGGCAGCCCAGCTTGGTTGCAGCGGCTAATCGATACTCCTAGTCGATCGGACATTTTGTGGCCGGCTGGGGTGTATGTGGGGTTAGGCGGACTGAGTATTTATCCGGCAGCTAATGATGGTTTACTACAGTTGACTCTGGCTCTTGGGGTCGGCTCTTGTCTTTATTTTGTTAATCGCAAGGAACAAAAATTTGGTCGGGCTGTGCTGCTGACTGTGGCTGGCTTGGTTATAGGCTTATTGCTAGGAGGCTTTTTGGGTTCTTTGGTCAGTCCGGCATTTATAACAACAGAGAAATTTATCGCTTTGTTTACGTTTTTAATTCTGTGGCTGGTCAGCGGTTTTCTGCGATAGTCAGCAGTCATTAGTCAGCAGCTATTAGTCAGCAGTTATTAGTCAGCAGTTATTAGTCACCAGCCAACCACTAATAACTACTGTGGAATCCAGACCTCTGACAAATAACATCAGCTAACAATTAATAACTAATGACTAATAACTAATAACTAATGACTAATAACTAATGACTAATTTTTGCGACCTAAAATAATCTCAACTGCTTCGCTCAAATTGTTGGCAATTAAATCCGGTTGGTGCATTTCTAGTTGGGTGCGATCGCGAATTCCGCACAAAACACCAATTACCTTGACACCGTGCGTTTTTGCTGCTACAATGTCCGCCTCCGTATCCCCAACCATCCAAACGTCAGAAGCCGGCGGCAGTTCGGCGAGAGCTTTTGCCATCAACAGGGGCTTATCTTTGACATCCCCGGTTTTAACGTAATCGTTGGGGAGGCAATAGCAGCGGTTTTCAGGGAAAAATTGCCCTAAATTACAGCGGTTGAAGGCTTCGTCTAGTTCCCTGACACGGCGCATGGTCAGGACCGCTAAGTCTACTCCAGCGCGCTGCACCTTTTCGAGCGTTTCCAGAGCGCCGGGCGCTGGTCGATCGTAAATCATGTAGGGTAGGGTGTGAACGGTTTGACGGCGTTTCTGAGCAAAATCGCGGGCTTGATCTGCATCTAATCCTGAGAGGATAGCAATTTCGGTTTCGGGAACCCGCGCGCGCTTCATGTCCCAAAACTCGGCTTTGGGGAGTTCGCGCACTGGTTGGTCCGAACGCTTAGTCTCGGCGAGACAATACTGGTAAACTCGGTAGTAACGATCGGACACGTCCATGATCGGGCCGTCAAAGTCGGTAATAAGTCTCAGCATTTAGCAGAGTATTTTTAAGCTTTTATACAAATACTTCGATACTATATCATTTAAAGGTAACACTTTCTTTACAGAAATTGACACAAATACGCAGGGGAGGTAAGGTCTATAGGAATGATGCTAATTAAAGCAAACATTTGAATTAAACTGTGCTGTTCCTCAACTTTAGCGGTTGTAAGCCATATCGGGGAATTTAAAATTAAAATGTGCCGCACAAATAGTGTAAACCGCTACATATTGTTCATAAATTTCAACAAGCTCAATCGAGGCTGATTGTGACTGCGCTTTCTCAAAAAAAAATTGGTCAAATTAATATTTTGCCCCATTTTTTAAATAAGCAAAAAACTGCTTGGAGAATCCAAAGTGTACTGTTGGCATAAATTAGCCAGCGGTACCAGATGGTGACATTTGCAAGTATAAAAAATACTATGAGAAATAGCAGCCAAACCACAACTAACTTTACCTGCTAATTTTTGATATTGATGCCCTACAAGAACGAGATGCTTCCAACATTAACTGTAGAGAGCAGCGCAAGAAGTATTAATATTCTTCTTTATAAGCTGTTATCCCTACGCAGGATTGAATACCTCACAGTCGATCGCGAACTTAAAATTCAAGAAATATCTTTGAAAGTGCAAGATTTTGCCTACATTCATGAGGAAGTAGGCGAAGGAAAAGACGTGCGCGATAGTTTTCCCGAACTGATCGGAATTGAAGGAGTTCTTGAAGATATTATTGAAGAACGACAGCAAGATTGTCAGTTAAAATCAATTAGCCGAGTTCTCAAAGACGGCTCTTATTTGTATCTAAACTTGTATATTTTTGGTTATAAGGGGCAAGCCAATGCTGACAGATTAATTATTTTATGTGAAGATGTGACAGATAGCATTGGAACTCAGCCAACCATGGTTCAGGCTGCCAACAAAACAAGTATTAAAGGCGAGAACTTAGCTGCGGCTGGCGATTATATTGACAAAATTATTAATTCCCTAGGGGATGTTTTGTTCGTAACAGGAACATCGGGCCAAATCAAAAAAGTGAATCAAGCTGCACAGCAATTATTTGGATATACCGAATCGGAATTAATCGGCCAATCCATATCCATGATTACGGCTGAGGAGGAATTGTTACGCAAAGTCAGCCAGCTACCTCCTGCACTTAAAAGCGAATATTGGCCTCAAGTAAAAGTAGCTTGCCAAACGAAAATAGGTTTAAAGCTGATTGTTGCTTTTTCATGCTCTACTTTCGAGACAAGCACAGGAAGCCCGGATGCAGATAGCAAGGTTATACAAGATTTTGTTTATATCGGCAAAGACATTACCAAGCAACAACGCATAAAAAAGTGTCAAGAAGCACAGTATGCTGTTACTCATATCCTGTCAGAATCAAGTTCTCTAGATAGCGCAACTCCGAAAATTTTGCAAGCTATCTGCCAAAGTTTTGGGTGGGATTTTGGCGAACTTTGGACGCCTGCCGAGGCGGAGAAAGAAACTAGATTGGATGAGGAAATAACATCTGAAAAAGATCCGCTTTGGTGCCTGCCGCTTTGCTGTCCGATCGATGAAACTCCTTGTTGGCGGCGGGTCGCAGTTTGGCAGGCAGTGGAGGAAGTTAGGGAGTTTGCCGAAAACCACCAGCAGATTACTTTGGCTGCGGGTGAGGGTTTGCCGGGAGCGGTTTCCAGAAGCGGTTCTACGCAGTGGATTACCGATCTTGTGGGCGATCGCAATTTCGTGCGATCGCGCTTGGCCGAGGAAGCGGGACTGCGATCGGGATTCGGTTTCCCCATTCACGCTAGGAGCCAAGTTGTAGGAGTAATGACTTTTTTTTGCCGGGAAGAACTGCCACCGGATCAAGATTTACTTCAGATCATAGCTGTGGTAAGTTCTCAATTAGGGGAATTTGTCAAGCGCAAATATGCAGAGCAAGAATTGCAAGAAGCTGAAGCTTCAATCCGATTTTTGTACGAACAAGAAAAACGCCAAAGTGAAGAATTAGCTCGGCAAAATGTAGCTTTAGAACAAGCCAAATTAGAATTACAAGCAGCTAACATGGAATTGCAGCGCCTCGCTTCGGTTGATGGATTGACTCAAATTCCCAACCGCCGCTGTTTTGACAAAAAATTGGAGTTAGAATGGCAGTTGATGGAGCGAGAAAAAGAGTCGCTGTCTTTAATTCTGTGCGATATCGATTTTTTCAAACTTTACAACGATCATTACGGGCATCAAGGAGGCGACGAATGTTTAAAACAAGTAGCCCGGATTTTAGCTAGCCACGCTCAGCGGGCAGGAGATTTAGCCGCCCGCTACGGCGGCGAAGAATTTGCGGTAATTTTGTCGCGAACTGATGTGCAAGGAGCAAAGCAGGTAGCTGAAGCAATTCGCAGCGATTTGAAAGCAGCGGCAATTTTTCATGCTGCTTCCAAGGTAAGTAAGTTTATAACTCTCAGTATGGGGATCGCTACTACTGTGCCTGCTGCTGGTTTATCGATTGAGGAGTTAATTGGACAGGCCGATCGAGCTCTGTATCGAGCTAAACTAGAAGGGCGCGATCATATAGTTAGCCTAGACTTGAAAATAGAATTTCCGGGCCCGAAAGGAGTATTTTCTGATGATTGTGAGAGAAGCTAAAATCGCTGACGCACCTGCAATCACACGGGTTAATCTAGATACTTGGCGGACAGCTTACCGAAAAATTGTACCCACAGATTACTTCGCGCAACTGTCCTATGAAAAAGCAGAAAGCCGTTGGCAAGAAATCCTGGCAAACGTCAAAAATACAGGGGTATTTGTCTGCGTTGCTGAGAATGACTCGGGACAAATTGTGGGTTTTGCTGCGGGTGGTTGCGAGCGCACCGGCAAATATGTATATAAAGGAGAATTATTTGCCATCTATATTTTGGAGGAATATCAGCGTCAAGGAATCGGACGGCAACTCGTGAGAACAGTTGCCACAAAATTGGCAGAGTTAAGTTTGAACTCGATGCTAGTTTGGGTACTAGGAGACAATTCAGCCTATAGGTTTTATGAATTATTAGGAGGTAAAAAAGTAGACGAACAGCAAACAAGTAGAGCAGGAGTTGCACTCAAAGAAATTGCCTACGGTTGGAAAGATATCGCTGTGCTGATTAACACGCCTGTATGACTTAAAAAGTGGAAGTTTTGTCAATCATCTATCAAACTTCCCCTCTTCATTTGTTCGCGTTCAATTGCCTCAAACAAAGCTCGAAAATTCCCCGCCCCAAAACCTCCAGCTTGCACCTGTTTGCCGTTAACTAAACTAACTCGGCGTTCAATAATCTCGAAAAAGAAAGTCGGTTCTGCAAAAATTGGCTGGGTAAAGATTTGCAGCAGCATCGCTGCGGGAGTATCTTCTTGCCAATCTGCCAAAACTTGACAAGCTGCAATTTCTTGCCAATCAGCAGGCAAATAGTTTTGCCGCTCCTGCAATTCGGAGTAGTATGTTGGAGGAACCGGCAGAAAAGGCAAACCGCACGATCGCAAATCGGCAACAACACCCACAATATTATTAGTTTGCAAAGCCATGTGCTGAATTCCCGGCCCCCGATTTGCGCTCAAAAACTCTTGAATTTGAGAATTAGCTGATGCCGGTTCATTAATCGGGAATTGCACCCCACCTTCAGCGTGTACCATAACTTGGCTCCGCAAAGCCGATTTCTCAGTCTGAATATCAAAATTTTGCTGCGGTTGAAAACCTAATATTTTTTGATACCAACTCACCGCACCTGACAAATCGCCCGATTCAACATTTAACACTACGTGGTCAATCCGGGTAAACAACGACCGCTTATCCGAAGCCGATAGCAGTGAATGGCTGCCAATTCGCTCCACCAGCGTATGGCTTAAATCTCCCCAGCCCGAAATTTTTGCCCGCTTAAAATAGCCTCCTGCGTTTAGGTCTTCTTGAATCGGTTCCAGGATTTTAGCGCCTTCAGCAGCCGCTCTAGCTACCGCTAATTCAATGTCTTTTACTCGAAAACCCACATCGGCAATCCCTGGAGGATGAAACTTCAACCAACTAGCAGCGGGACTAGCGGGTGTCAGGGGCGAAGATAAAACAAAACATACATTGCCACTGATGACAACTTCAGTGTGAGTGTGGCTGTCGGCATAACCTGCTATTGATTGAAAGCCTAACTGGCTGACAAACCAATCGCGGGATACTTTAGCGTTTTCAACGTAAAATTGAATGCGATCGAACTCCATAATCAATAATTGAAAATGGAAACTGAAAAATGGAAAATCTGCTGATTTTCAAGGCGAAATTGCAAGGCAGGAATTGAGTAATGGATATTTTTCATACTTTTTATTGCGTGCCCACTTAATAATAACCTAAAGATTGAATATCCTAGCTCCCTCTGAAGGTAGAAATAAGTCGGCCCTTAAAAGAAACCCGGTGTGTGCGATAACTTAGGTTTGACCGCTAGGCCTTCACCAATAGGACTAAGGCAAAAAAATGGTTTGACGTGCTATTTATAGGGGTAAGGTGCGCGAGCCCATGCACCTACATAATTAACGGCTGTACAAGTTCTCAAACCTAAAAATATCATAATTTTTCTTGCCTTCAGCTTCCGCTGCGTTCTGCCTTCAAATCACTCCTCAATAGCTAAAAGAACAAATGACTTTCCGGCTGAATATTAATCTCCATCGGCACAGCTTGCGGGTCAGCCGAAAGAGCAAACATAATCGCATTGGCGGCAGTGTCGGTAGTCAGCATTTTTGACCTGTCTACCTTCAAACTCACATTATCCCAAAACGGAGAATCCACCCCGCCAAAATAGAATAGCGTAAACTTAATGCCGTAGCGCCGCAGTTCATCTGCCATGCACTTGCTGAAACCAACTACCCCAAACTTTGAAGCGCAATAAGCCGTTCCCATCGCCATCGAATGCTTGCCCAAAATCCCGATGACATTGCAAATGTGGCCGGATTTGCGCTCTTTCATCACATTCGCCGCTGCTTGAGACGTGTAAAAACTGCCTTTCAAGTTCAAGTCAAGCATGGCATCTAAATCAGCGGGTTCTAACTTGTTCCACTGCTTGAGAATTCCGGCACCGGCGGCGTTTACGAGGGCATCAATTTGTCCGAAATGCGCCCCAGCTTTGTGCATCAGCGTCTCGACTTGGGGCAAATCGGTGATATCTGTGGGTACGCACAGTACCTCTGTTGCCGAAAGTTCCCTAGCTAAAGCGTCTAATTTACTGCTGTCTCTGGCGGCGAGCACTAGCCTCGCACCCGCATCAGCGAGTTTGCGGGCCACCGCTGAACCGATGCCGCCAGTTGCACCCACCACAACCACAACTTTGTCCTGCATATCCCTTTACATTTCTTTACGTCTCGATTGTATGATAACTCAAGTTGCTAGTAATGGGGAGGTTGATATATTTTAATTTTTAATTAATTGAGGGAAACTTGCCAGCCTTTTTCGGCTTTTTTTAGCTGGAGAGAAGTGCAGGATTGCAAAAACTTAGTAAATTTTCTACCGAGATTAAAATCTTTAATTATTTGGGTAATTTGTT
Organism: Microcoleus sp. B3-D7; assembly: GCF_036705305.1. Taxonomy (NCBI): domain Bacteria; kingdom Bacillati; phylum Cyanobacteriota; class Cyanophyceae; order Oscillatoriales; family Microcoleaceae; genus Microcoleus; species Microcoleus sp. B3-D7. Next base: position 201,675 of record NZ_JAUBUE010000006.1, read on the forward strand.
TGCCGTATTGTCGGTGAAATTCGCTGCCTACATTGGAGAGAAATACAGAATTTTCACGAGAGTTACCGGTTAAGTCGCCAACGATTTTGACAAGAGCTCTTTCCAAGTCTTCCAGAGAATTAATATCGGTCAAAGTCGCAGGTGCTGTCTGGTGGTTATTCAGAATTTCTTGGCTAAGTATTGGCGGTGGGGGCGATAATCTTACTTCAAAAAGAGTGACATAAGTTTGAGAAACTTCTGAGGGTTTGTGGAGGACAAAATCGGTGGGATATTTAAGAAAGATATCCCGGGTTTTAGTACCGAGCAAATGATGGGCAACAACTTGATTGAGGACTAATCCGTAATTTTCCCTAAATAAAGCTGAAACAGTAGAAACTTTGATCCACTGAGTTGAGGTGCGTTTTTGCTCTTTTTTGATTAATTCTTTTAGTTGAACAACTAATTGTTCTAATGGTGTAATTTCCGGTACGGTTACAAGGGAATGGGTTTCCATTTGTCCGGTTTTGCTGTTTAAAACTATGATTTTATCTATTTGTTTGCGGACTTGAAATACGGTTAGTCCGTGGGCTTGCAGTGTATTGCTGAGGTGAGTGAGGGCGCGATCGGACGAACAGACAAAAATCTCTTTGGCTGTGGGATAATGTACGAAAATCGATGCGCCGACTGTAGCCATTTTTAAGTCGGCGCTGTCTTTGCCGGGGGGGACATGAATTAGTTGATAGCCGCGCTGGTGAAATTCGGCATCTTTTTTGCCCATGCTGCGCCAGTTGGCAAAGGCAACTTTGATTTGGATTGGATAGTGGCAAATTCCCTCTAGGAATTTTTCGGTTTCGATGGTGAGTTGCAAGTTTTCGACATCTAGCAGCAAGATAGCAATGCCGATTGGAAGCGAATTTGTTTGATGGGTGGTGGGAGCGGGAGGCTTGGACGAAACTGAGTTTTGTGATTTAGGCGGTGCTGTTTGAGATTGGGCTAGCTCCTGAATTTTGACCGATAATTTGCTGAATTGAGGTGAATTAACGAATTCTGGAACCAGCAGAATTTGTAGGTACTTTTTCGCAGTCAGCAGCAGGGAATCTGTATCGCTGGCTACTGTGAAACTTTTGGTCAATTTTCCAATCAAAACTGACTGAAAATCAGGTTTGGCCCAGGGGGTTTTCCTGTATTTTTCAGTTATCCATTCGGGATGCTGTTCCTGAATGGTAATTAGGGTTTGAGCTATATAGCGACTGATGGCGCTGAATGCGAGAGATTCTTGAGTCGCCAGCAAGGGGGTTCGATCGGGCATGGCCCTCTACAATGCGGGATGCTGTTTCAATTTATCACAATTCTAGTTTCTGGCCGGGAGTCGGACGATCGCCCGCCAAATTAAACCGGCGGCAATTAATGCCAATCCTGTCAGCCAAATTTGCCTCTCCACCCAGAAAGCCAGAAACAGACAATTCCCCAAACCCACCCAAGCCAACCACTGCGGATAAAGCCTTTCGGCGGGGGAAAGTTGCAGCGCGGCGAGGTTGGTGATAGCGTAATATATCAAAACGCTAAAGGCGCTAAATGACCAAGTGGTTTTGACATCGCCGACGAGGATTAAAAGTGCGATCGTAACTTCGACAACCACAACAGCCACGTAGGGAGTTGTCCCCGAAGGATTTAGCCGCGCCAAGACTCTCGGCATATCCAAGCGCCGCCCCATCGCCAGCCAGATGCGCGACAGCCCTAAAATTAAGTTCAGCAAGACTCCCAACATAGCGGTAATGGCGCCGACGGCTAGCAGTTGAGAGACTCCCGCAATTGGGAAACTGCGGGCGATGACTTCCAGGGGTGCAACCGTACCGCCTGGTTGTAAAGACAATTTATCGGCTCCCCCCGCGCCCGCGACAACTACTGCTACCCCCACGTAAAGCAGCATTGTCAGCACCAAAGTGAAAATTATGGCTTTGGGAATGGTTTCCCTCGGTTCCCGCACTTCCTCGCTCATTGTGGTGATGCGGGCGTAACCGCTATAAGCGACAAACATCAGGGCGGTGGCCTGGAGGATGGAGCCGATCGAGCTATCATTCTGTAGGGCGGGCATTTCCCACCTTACCTCTGGCAAACCGACAGCAATAAACACCGCTAAGGATAGGAGTGTAACTGATACTATGGCAGTATTGGCAATATTCGATCGCCTAATTCCCGTCAATACAATTAAAGTGAGGGCGGCGAGGGCGACTAAAGCTGTTAGGATCAGGTAAGTGCGATCGGCTACACCAACTGCATTTAAAAAATACCCCGCAAAACCTAAAGCAGCAGTAGCCGCAGAAGCCGTTTTCGCCACCAGAAACATCCAGCCGGCAGTGAAACCCAGCCAAGGATTGAGATATTTGTAGCCATATTCATAAGTACCGCCGCTAACAGGATGATTTGCCGCTAATTGAGCGCTGCTAAGGCCATTGCAAACAGCCACTAAAGCCGCAATACCGACAGCCCAAATCACTCCCGGCCCAGCAACTTCCGCAGCAATGCCGATACTCACAAATACTCCAGTACCGAGGATTGAGCCCAAGCCCATGAGAGTTGCGCCGAAAACACCTAACTCTCGCTTAAGAAGTGGTGAAGACATAAATATAGCAGGCATCTTGCCTGCACAAAAATATTTGTCTGTTGTGGAACAGGCATCGTGCCTGTTCTGAAGACATAACTATAGCAGGCAAGATGCCTGCTCCACAAAAATATTTGTCTGTTGTGGAACAGGCATCTTGCCTGTTGTGAAAGAGGTTCAAGATTTGACAACTCTCCGCCCTAGAAGGGCAGAGATTCTTGTATCATTCAGTCCACTTAATAAGTACAGCTTCCTGTATTTACCAGAGATGGTTCTGTCCTCAAGCTTTCGACTCATTGCAGAGTCTTGTTCCCGTGTGCCCCACGGTACAATTCAAAACCCAAAATACTGGTTTCTCTGGTACTTGTTGATCGAAGTTTTTACCTGCGCAAGCTTTTCTGCGCGGAACCCCATAACTTCAGTTTTCAAGGTGCGTTGCCTTCAGGCGACTGGGTTTTTAATGTGGTTGAATACCCTAGCCACATTACAATATTATCACGACCAAGAATAAAAAGTCGTCCTAGAAGGACGGGGCTTTAGACCCAATTTTTTGGTAAGTATTAACCGAAACGGCCTTGAATGTAATCTCTCGTACTCGAATTGCCCGCAGAAGTAAAAATCTTACTTGTCGGGCCAAATTCAACCATACGCCCGATGCGACTTTCATCAGTATTAAAAAATGCCGTGTAATCAGAAACACGAGCAGCCTGCTGCATATTGTGCGTCACAATCACCACAGTTAACTGCTGCCGCAGAGTCTGAAATAACTCCTCAATCTTCATCGTTGAAATCGGATCTAGAGCAGAACAAGGTTCATCCATCAGCAAAATTTTCGGCTTTACAGCCAAAGCGCGAGCAATACAAAGTCGCTGCTGCTGCCCCCCCGAAATCCCCTGAGCCGATTTCTTCAAATCGTCTTTGACTTCATTCCAAAGCGCCGCACTTTTGAGTGCAGATTCCACAATTTCATCTAATTCTGCTTTGCTTTTGCGACCAAAAATCCTCACCCCGTAAGCAATATTATCGTAGATGCTTAGCGGAAAAGGATTTGGTCTTTGAAACACCATCCCAATTTGGCGACGCAAACTATTAATGTTTACTTTCGGACTGTAAATATCCTGTCCAAAAAACTCTACTTTTCCTTTGATTTGAACCTTTCCCTCCAATTCACCAATCCGGTTGAGAGCTTTGAGAAAGGTAGATTTGCCGCAACCTGAAGGGCCAATAATAGCTGTAATTTGCGGATGAGGGATATTCATAGATAAATTTTCTAAGACCTTGTGAGTTCCGTAATAAAAACTCAAGTCCTGAACCCGCAGTGCTGGCATTGCATTGGGGTCGATTTCCGGGGTGGCATCTTCTAGGAATTTATCTGTATGCTTTTCGGATTTCAAGTTAGCTTTAGGTTTCATTATTTGCCTGGTTATAGTGTTAATATTTGACGACTAGATGCACTTTAGTTATTGATTTATCTATTTGGCAAGCGTTTCCGAGTTACTGTACGGGATGCGACGCTAGCAATCAAAACCATGCCCAAAAGGACAGAGGCAGCAGTCCACGCCAATTCGTTCTGCTCTTTGTAGGGAGAGCTGGCGTAGCTATAGATTAATACTGACATAGAAGGAGTCGGAGTCAGCAGTGTTTCGGGAATTTCTTTGAGTTTTGAGATAGTTTCTGCACCTATGGGAGACTGCATTATCTCGCCCAATTTATCAACTAAAGGAGGCCAAAATTGACTTGACAACGCCGTTACAATCAGCGGCGCGGTTTCGCCGGCGGCCCGGGAAGCAGCAAGTAAAATACCTGTGGTAATAGTTGGAAGTGCTGAGGGTATGATGATGCGGAACATAGTTTGAAAGCGTCCCCCTCCCAAACCAGCAGAAGCGAGGCGGTAAGAAGTAGGCACTAATTTTAATGCTTGTTCTGTTGTCAGAGCAACAACTGGAAGCATGATGATGCCGAGGGCAAAACCGCCTGCTAAGGATGAAAATGCTTTGGTGGTAACGACAATTAGGGCGTAGGAAAAGACGCCAACGACGATCGAGGGAACGCTGCTGAGAATGACGGTGATAAAGCGAATACTATTGGTAATCGCTTTGTTTTCTCTACCAAACTCAGACAAAAATATTCCCGTCATTACGCCTATTGGCACGCTGATTAATGTCGCAATTCCTACCATTAAAGCAGTGCCGAGAATCGCGTTTGCAAAGCCGTTGGGCTGGTCTTCTACTCCGACGGGTGCTGGTAGAGACACTAGCACTTCCCAGCTCAAATGTGTCAGTCCTTCCCCCAGGATTTTGTATAAAATAGCAAACAAAGGGAGCAGGGCCAGAGCTGTCAGAGCGAAAGCGATAACTGTCATTCCCCGGCTGAAAAAAGTTCGGCTTAGCGACAGGGGGTTGTTGATTTCTGCATCCAGAATACTGTTTGAATTTTGTGCTTGAGTCATGCGATTTTAGATTTTAGATTGAACCAGCGGATAAATCCGGCGGCGCGGCTTGTGACCAAATTGCTTTCGATGATGTTAAGTTTTAGCTTCCTTGGCCCCAATTAGCTGAACTAACAATACTGCGATCGCATTTACCAACCAAGTTATCACAAATAAAATTAAAGCTAAATACATCAAAGCGCCAGTGTGCAGCGGTTCGACAGCTTCCCGAAATTGACTTGCCAAAACAGCAGGAATTGAGTAGCTGGGAGCGAGCACGGATGGGTTAATTTGAATCGAGTTGCCAATTACCATTGTGACTGCCATTGTTTCACCTAAAGCGCGTCCCAAGGCTAATATGGTGGCGCCGATAATCCCCGAACTAGCTGTTGGTAATAACAGCTTGAATATCGTTTCCCAGCGGGTGGCGCCGAGGGACATGGAAGCACTTCGCAAATCTACGGGAACTGACATCAATACATCGCGGCTGATGGCGGCTACTGTGGGCAAAATCATAATTGATAACAGTATTCCTGCAGGCAGCATTCCGGGGCCTAAAGGTTCGCTGCTGAACAGGGGAAACCAACTGAAATTATCGAACAATGACTGCTGCAATGGCAACAAAAAGGGAATTAACACAAAGATTCCCCACAGCCCAACTATCACGCTGGGAATAGCCGCAATTAATTCAACCATGAATCCCAAGGGCGATCGCACCCAAACGGGTAAGAAGTTCTCGCTAGTCACTATAGCTACTGACAGTCCTAAAGGAAGTGCGATGATTATGCCGATCGCAGAACTAATTACAGTACCGTAAATAAACGGCAAAGCCCCAAAATGCAACTCGCCGATATCCCACTTGGGATTCCACAAGAAGGAGAGTCCAAATTTGCTAATAGCAGGCCAAGCATCTTTAAAAATTACCGCACTCATCAAAAACAACGTAGCCGCTGTCGCTAGGGCAAAACCCCATACAAATAGTGTAAATCCTGACTCCATCCATAGGCCTTCACCAGCAGTATCTGTTAAATCTACTTCCGTGTTTATTTCGGTCGGTTTCCGAGTCAATTTATTCTGTTTTTTTGAAATATTGGTCATACCGAAATTAGTGCGTGTAAAGTGAAATATTTGCTTAAAGGACGAGGAATTATAATGGGCTGCGTGCGCGCTGCGAACCTGGTTTGTAAGGTACGCACTGCGTACCTTACACAGTAAATTTAGCGCACATTAACCTGATAATTTATGAGTTTTGAGTCATCGATTTAACTCGTCAACTCCTAACCCCGTGCGATCGCCGGAATTAACCTCTGGCAATCACAGTCTGATTAACTGTTTGAACCACCTTTTTAGCTGTAGCTGAAGGAATCTGAGTAAACTCTAGCTGTTTGTTGATACCTTGACCTGTAGTCATCACCCAATTAACCATCTTTTTAATAGCTTCTGCTTTCGCAGCAGGATACTGTTTGTAGATTAACAGCCACGTCAAACCAACAATCGGATAACCATCGTTAGGGTTGCCTTCTACTAAGCGGAAATCTGCGGGGAATGTTTCCCCTGCTAAAGCTTTCTCTGCTTCAGCCAAGCTAGGCTCTACAAACCGGCCAGCTTTATTTTGAATAAATGCTGTTTGGAGATTGTTTTGCCGAGCAAAAGTATCTTGAACGTAGCCGATCGCACCCGCTGTATTCTTCACCAAAGCAGCTACGCCGGGGTTTCCTTGACCACTGACAGGGCTTCCTGGCCAACTCGGCTGAGCTGCAGCTTTGATGCTGCTACCAGTTGCCTGCAAGTGGTTAGCAAAAATAAAGGTTGTACCGCTGCTATCTGCGCGTACAGCTACTCGAATGGGAGTATTTGGCAAGTTTTTAGCTTGTCCAGAAATTCCGGCTATTTTCGCATCATTCCAGCGAGTAATCTTGCCTTCAAAGATGCCGTTCATGGCATCCTTATTTAGCCTCAGATTGGTCACTCCGGGCAAGTTGTAAACAACTGCAACAGCACCGCCAGCAGTCGGAACCGCCATGACGCCGCGCTTTACCTCAGCGATTTGTGCAGCAGTCATCAGCGCGTCGCTGCCTGCGAAATCAACAGTGCCTGTAATTAATGCTTTGATGCCAGCACCGCTACCAGTTCCTTCGTAGTTTACAGTAATTTGATTTGCACTTCTCATCTGAGAGAAGTAGCGATCGTAAAGAGGTTTAGGGAAAGTTGCTCCCGAACCGTTTAGTGTGACAGCAGCTACAGCAGAAGTAATCAACGAGAGCGAAAATGCTGCTACCGCTAGCGTAACTATAAAAGCACGCCGCCAACGTACTGTGAAGAAAGTCATAATTGTCGTCCTCAATATTGATAGCAGGCTTTGCAAATCTCCTCCATAGGATAGACTGAAATCCACAAAGAAAGGGATTTAATAGAATAAGCTTGTTTTAAATTTTGGTTAATAGAAGATTAACTAACAATAGAATAAGCTTTGTTTAAGTTATGGTTAAGAGTATTGCAAACAAAAATTAGCTAAAGTCAATTTTTGATAAATTAGAGAAATACCCAATCATAGAGTAACGATAACAATAGAAATTTATTTAGCGATCGCCCGATCGCCCCTACCCCGCACTCCATCCCCCGATCGCCGCATAATAGTAGGGACACTTAACAATTCTTTAACAACAATGGCAAGAGACTTGCGGGGATTCCTAAAACTACTCGAAGAACGGGGACAACTGCGCCGGATTAGCGCCTTAGTCGATTCCGACCTCGAAATTGCCGAAATTTCCAACCAAATGCTGCAAAAAGGCGGCCCCGGATTGCTGTTTGAAAACGTCAAAGGGGCAGATTTCCCCGTTGCGATTAACCTGTTGGGCACGGAACAGCGCGTTTGCTGGGCGATGAACATGGAAAAGCCGATCGAACTAGAAGAGCTCGGCAAAAAACTGGGAATGCTGCAACAGCCAAAACCGCCGAAAAAGATTTCCCAAGCGATAGAATTCGGCAAAGTCCTGTTTGACGTAGTGAAGGCCAAACCCGGCCGGGACTTTTTCCCAGCTTGTCAGCAAGTGGTACTTGAGGGAGAAGGACTGGATTTGAACAAAATCCCGATGATTCGCCCCTATTCGGGAGATGCGGGCAAAATTATCACCCTCGGTTTGGTAATTACCAAAGATTGCGAAACCGGTACGCCGAATGTGGGCGTTTATCGGTTGCAGTTGCAGTCAAAAAATACGATGACTGTACACTGGTTATCGGTGCGGGGCGGCGCGCGGCACTTGCGGAAAGCGGCCCAGGCTGGTAAAAAGTTGGAAGTTGCGATCGCCCTTGGAGTTGACCCGCTGATTATTCTCGCCGCAGCAACCCCAATTCCTGTAGATTTATCGGAATGGTTATTTGCCGGACTTTACGGCGGTTCCGGCGTGCAATTGGCCAAGTGCAAAACCGTAGATTTGGAAGTACCTGCAGACTCGGAAATCGTGTTAGAAGGAACGATTACCCCCGGCGAAGTTCTGCCCGACGGGCCCTTCGGGGATCACATGGGTTATTACGGCGGCGTAGAAGATTCGCCGTTGGTGCGCTTCCACTGCATGACGCACCGCAAAGACCCGATTTATCTGACCACATTTAGCGGGCGGCCGCCGAAAGAAGAAGCAATGATGGCGATCGCGCTTAACCGTATTTATACGCCTATTTTGCGGCAGCAAGTATCGGAAATTGTCGATTTCTTCTTACCGATGGAAGCTCTGAGTTATAAAGCGGCAATTATCTCGATCGATAAAGCATATCCCGGTCAAGCGCGCAGGGCTGCTTTAGCATTTTGGAGTGCATTACCGCAGTTTACTTACACTAAGTTTGTGATTGTTGTCGATAAAAGTATCAACATTCGCGACCCGCGTCAAGTAGTGTGGGCAATTAGTTCTAAAGTCGATCCGGTTCGAGACGTATTTATTTTGCCGAATACGCCTTTTGATACGTTAGATTTTGCCAGTGAAAAGATTGGTTTGGGAGGCAGAATGGGGATTGATGCGACTACGAAGATGCCGCCGGAAAGCGATCACGAGTGGGGGGAAGTTTTGGAGTCAGATCCGGATGTGGCGGCGATGGTAGAAAGGCGTTGGGCAGAGTATGGTTTGGCCGATTTGAATTTAGGTGAAGTCGATCCGAATTTGTTTGGATATGAGATGAGGTAAGGGAAGAAACCGCAGAAAATGACAGGCGAGACGCCTGTCCCACAATGGCTGTAAAGGAGGAGGGAGAAGCGGGAAAATAGGCGATCGCGCTTCTTGTTTTAGGGGCGCGATTTTGCTTTTTAGGGAATGCTAAACTACCAGACCTGCACGAGTAAGTCACCTTTAACCAAAAAGTTAGTCATATAGCTGAGAAAATGCAACCAAATCTAAATTATTTCGGGTTAGACTAGATGCACTACTACAGCGATCGGCGATCGCAGTAAAGGCAAGTACGGTAATCACTACTTTATTTATGTAGCATACCTATAACTTTTCAACGTTAAAATAATATAGAAGACTCATTATAGAGTATAAAACTACATACTTGAAATGTAACATTATTTCCAATAATGCAAGTTTTATCACGTTCATATTATTGAGTAATTACCTATAATACAAATCCTAAAACTTCTATTTAAATATAAGTATATTTATGAGTAAATTGGATATTCACCTCAACGGTTTCAAGGTCGAACTTTCTGCACCAACCTTCAAAGCATATGTGCAAAACCTACCGAATAGCCAGCAATTAAAAAGTTTTATAGAATTACTTGGAGATGAGTGGTTTTTTCACTGGCGAAAAGGCAAACTGTACGGTATTCCCAAGGTCACAAATCCCCAGAAACCCTTTGGTCAAATGGAGGATTTTATCTGTAACGAACATTTGCAGTTTCTAAGCAGTAGGATAAACTACTTACTGCCACTTATCTTCTCAAGTTATAGCCCGTTAAAGCACAAACCGTTTACTTTCCTTGCTCAAAAAAAAGAACTTATCAGTGAAGTTATTAGCACTGTCAATAATTTACCCGACATTATTTCTAGTTTCAAGGTTTTTCCAAAATACATTCTTGAACCAAAAATTTTTGAGATTCAGAACGGGGAATCTGGTATTGGATTATTTCTTCGCCTGAAAACTGATTGGCAAATTCAGGCATCCCTAAGCACACTTCAAAATGAGGGTGTTGAGCTTCGGGACTTATATGTCGTTCGCCGTCAATGTACTCGTGGTCAGCGACGCTTAGTTGGGCGCATTGATCGTCTTTCAGAAAAAATTGTTTATCTTTCTGAATCCTTTGACAAAATAGACTCCATTGACGAGGAAGAAGTTTGGCTAGAACGTTCTAAAGCCTCGTTTAGTAGTTGTCTGAAAGCCATACTTGGCTATAAGTACAAAAATTTCGAGTCGGCGCTTAATAACGAGCAGAGTAACTTATTGATTGGCCCGGCTGTTGAGACCACTATTACTACAATGCACAAGTTTTTAGCCTCTAACTCGCCTTTGGATCTCGCACCCGGTTTACAAGGAAAAATTGGCGAGCGCATTGAAGCTATAAATACTAAGGAATATCAGTCTGTAATTACAGCATCATCAGTTGAGTATTGCTTTGATGCGGCACGAACTAAGAGGTCGCCTTACGCTTGGGTTGGCATCGATCAATATGGACCCTTCAGCCGTCAAACTTTTTCCAAAAAGACTCCAGAAATAATTGTCTTTTTCCCAGATACAGCACAAGGTTCAGTTGAAAATTTTCTCGTTACCTTACGTGACGGTATCAGCATTCCGAAGCAAAAAGTTGATAAATATGGAAAGGTAGAGTGGCAAGAAACATCGCAGTACATTGGTGGATTTGCAAAAATATTTGGTCTTGTCAATCCTAAATTTACATTACAGCCCATTCCCTGGTTGAAAAATACACACAATCCACCCGCCACTGTTTATAGGGAAACAATTGAACGAACTTTAGCTAGTCGAGAGATTATGGCTGATGCTGCAATGGTGGTACTTCTGGATAACCATACACGGTTACGAGATTCCGAGAATCCCTACCTCCACTCCAAATCACTTCTATTAATGGCAGGTATTCCCGTTCAAGAGGTTCGTTTAGCTACAATTAATCAATTGAAAAACGATCGGCAATACACTTTACAAAATCTGACGGTTGCACTTTATGCCAAAATGAACGGTGTACCTTGGACTGTCGATCACGATTTGACTATTCATGACGAACTGGTTATTGGTGTTGGTTCCTGCGAATTATCAGGTAGCAGATTTACGGAAAAACAAAGATTTGTTGGAATTACCACAGTGTTTCGAGGAGATGGTAATTACCTTTTGGGGAATCTTTCTAAAGACTGCACTTATGATGAATATCCTAATGTATTAAGAACTTCCACTCTCTCAATTTTGCAAGAAATAAAAAATCGCAATGGCTGGCAACCAGATGATACGGTAAGACTGGTATTTCACGCTGCGCGACCACTTAAAGATGTTGACGTTGCTGATATTATAGCTGAGTGTGTTGCTGAAGTCGGTAGCGAACAAAATGTTGAATTCGCGTTTCTAACTATCTCCCACGATCACCAATTCACAATGCTCGATAAATCTCAACAGGGTCTTAAGGTAAAAGAAGGTGAGCGCAAAGGTATTTATGCACCAGAACGAGGTACTATTCTGCAAATCGGACGCTACAGTCGCTTGTTGAGTACCAATGGACCAATACTGATTAAGCGATCTAGCACACCTTTACCAACGCCGTTACTCATTAATCTTCATCCTCAATCGACTTACCGTGACCTGACCTATCTCAGCGAACAAGTGCTGAAGTTTACTTCGTTGTCTTGGAAATCATTATTACCCGCATCCGATCCTGTGACCATCTATTACTCTGAACTAATTGCCGGGTTACTCGCTCGCCTAAAGAATGTTCGGGGATGGTCGCCTGCAATGCTCAATATCAAACTTCGTGCAAGTAAATGGTTCCTATGATAGATGTAATTAGGAACTGTTTCAATTCTCAGTTGGAAAGTATTGCACAGTATTTACAGGCGAACTATCACAGTGAATCACCAGACAGTGGTTTTGCTAACTATGTTTTTCATCCAAAAAACAGTCATATTTTCTTTGAAGTAGCCAACGATATAGACATAACAAAACTATCACTTAACCGCTTTAGTGAAGCACCTGTTCTGGCAGCGGTAGGCTATAGTCTTGCCTGTGGCAGGCAATTTAGTGAAGATTTTATCAAAAGCTGGGCAAATGGATTAACTAGATTATCTAGTCGGAACCATTTTCCCGCAGATCGGACATCGTTTTTCTATCGTCCTACAGAATTGCTTGGTATTACTTTAGGCATTAGCCACTACTACAAAAGTCAGCCCGATCATTCAAAATGGTTGCAAGATATCCTCATCCAAGGAGAACAACGATTAATCAATAGCGATATTTGGACATTTTTGCTCAGTGCTTATACTGCAAGCATCCTCTCAGTGACTTGGAGAGCAAGAAGTTTGCCTTTAGTCAATGATATGACTGTTGATGAACTTGCCTTAGCCAAATGGCTTTGTAGTATCAAACCCACTCTTGCCAAAACTCTTGGATTAACTCAATTAGAACTATCGCTCAATCAAGCATTATTGGAACACTGTATTGAATTTTCTAACTCCGTACAGGATAGTGCCCGAGCAGCTCTCCTCTTCTTTTCCCTAAAAAGAGCCATCGCTCAAACTCTTCAGTTAATATGGAATGAGTATGAACAAATCTGTGGTAATCCCCAGAAATCTGTAGAATGGTTCAAGACTACCTGCGACAATCTTCATACTGTCACTCAGCACCTGCAAGCTCAAATTTCTACCCAATCTGATACTGGATTTTCTCATATACATAATATGCAGACTATCTTACCAAGTTTGACTAGATTGCGGTCTGACACAGACATTTTAGAAGTAGAAATTTCTGAACAGATCAGGATACACTCTAGGCTTTACATACGTAATAATAAAGGTACTGTAATTACAGGAGGCAATGTTAATATGACTCAAAATCAAAATGAATCTATTACTAACGAAACAACAATCAATGCTCCCAATTCAAGTATTGGTTTTGTTCAAAGCGGCAGTGGTACTGTTTCAAATTTTTCCCAAAATATTGGACAGAATGTTGATGAACTTACTAGGCTAATCAATTCTCTCCGCGATATAGCTCAAACATTCCCAGAAACCGAACGTGAAGAAGTATTGGTTCATTTGGATGACTTGCAAGATGACATTAATACTCCTGAAAAGCAAAAACCCCAGAGAATAAAACTCCGCTTAGGTAGGCTGTTCGTAATTGCTAGTACGATTGCTGGAGTTGTAGCTGGATCTGCTGACTTTAGCAATAATCTTCTGGAATTGTCTGAGAAAATAGGAGTTCCAATCGGGTTAAGTCAACCACAGTCAACCCACCAATTACCTCCTTCAGTACCCTAAATCAGTCAAGCTCTTATTCTACTCCCTACTTCCAGCAACCGCCTACTCTTCCAAAATCTCCCCTAAATCTTCGATCGCAATATCAAACAGGCGAGCCATCTTATTCAAAGCTGTATAGTCTACTGTTGCCAGTTTGGGAGAATGGGCATAACTTCTAACCGTACTGTAAGGAATGCCCGATCGCTCAGAAACTTCTTTTAATGTCCAACCCTTCTTTTCCGCTAGTTCTCAAACCCGCAATCGAATTAGACCCATTTTCCCGCTGACAAATCAGTTTAATTTTCCAAAACCTCGACTAAATCTTCGATCATCAAATCGAAGACAGCAGCAAGTTTCTGCAAAGCCGTATAGTCCACTGTTGCCAGTTTAGGAGCTTGGGCGTATTTTTTAACCGTGCTGTAAGGAATTCCCGTTCTGTCCGAGACTTCTTTGAGCGTCCAACCCTTCTCCTCAGCGAGTTCTCGAACTCGCAATCGAATTAATCCCATTTATGCTTGACAGCAGCTATGCTCATATCTTTTAATAAAGATAGTTAACAGCGATCGCCCCGTGACCTGAGAAATCTAGAGCGATCGCCTTTCATTCACCACCCACAAAAGTGGGAAGGATTTTCCTATGATACCAAAACAACCGACATATCGCGATCGACTTCAACCTTGGCATCTAATTCGCCACCTCCCCAACTGTCAGCGGTTAACAGTCGCCCGTTTCGCCCGCCGTCCCGATGCCGAATCTTACTTGAATGCACTGCGCCGTTTAATGCCGGCAGTCCCGCATACAATTGTGTTCGTAAATGCGGTGTCTGTGTTGGATGAAAACAGCGTTCCAATTCAAACACAATTGCCGATCGAAGTTTAATTGTTGAAAAGTGCGATCGCCCTTCCAAAAATAGGAATTATTCTATTTGGCAGGAAGTGCGATCGCCCCTAATTTTCCCAAAACAACATTGCTAACTGAAAATAGATTTGAGTCAAGGAGTCACATCAATGCCATCTCCCTTTCCCGGCATGGATCCGTATTTAGAACATCCCGACTTTTGGCCTGGGATACACCACTTGCTGATTAGTGAAATTTTCAGGTTTTTATCTCCCCAACTGCGTCCTAACTATTTCGTGTCATTGGAAGTGAGAATGTATGAAACCGCTGACGAGGATTTGTCCGTTATTGGCATTCCTGACGTAAACGTAATACAGCCGCAAACGGCAACAGAAACAACAGCATCAAACGTAGAAGTTGCAGCACCGCCTACACAACCATTAACAGTAATTATTCCCATGCCCTACCAGGTTCGGGAAGGCTATTTAGAAATTATAGAAAGAGAAACCAAAGAATTGATAACAGTTATTGAAATCCTCTCGCCTAGCAATAAGCGCACAGGAAAAGGACGACAAATGTACGAAGAAAAGCGAGAAGAAATTTTAGGTAGCCGCACTCATTTAATTGAAATAGATTTATTGCGGCGCGGTCAAAAAATGCCAGTTATTGGCAATGATATTGAAAGCCGCTATAGCGTTTTGGTGTGTCGGGGAAATCGCCGTCCCAAAGCAGATTTGTACGCTTTTAACGTGCAGAACCCGCTGCCTGCCTTTCCTTTGCCACTGCGATCGGGCGATACCGAACCTATAATCAATTTGCAGGAATTATTCACTCAAATTTACGACATAGCAAGTTACGACCTGAAGATAGATTATCGCAACTGGGAAGTCATACCACCGCTGTCAGAAGCCGATACACTTTGGGCAGATGCTTGGTTGCGCGATCGAGGATTGCGAGATTGATTTGGCGTGCAGCCATTCTCTTAGTCTGCAGAGGCAGACTTCGTTTTTGTAGAAGCGATTTCAATCGCAGAATGACTTAATTCTCAAATTGCTTGAGGGCTAAACATCTTGACTTTGCATCAACCGCTGCTTCAAACGCGCCGGATCTCCCCGATCGACCACTTCGCCCTTTTCCAACAAAAAAGCCCCATCACAATAATTCAACTCATCCAAACGGTGAGTCACCCACAAAGCCGTAATCCCGCGATTTTTCACCAACCGCTGCACCGCCGCCACCAAATCCAACTGAGAATCAGGATCTAACAAAGCCGTCGGTTCGTCCAACAACAGAATTTCGCAGTGACGCGCGATCGCCCCAGCCAGGGCAATTCGCTGCTTCTGGCCCCCACTCAAAGCATAAATCGGCCGCCGCTGCAAATCCAGCAAATTCACAGCCTCCAAAGCCTCCGCCACCCTCTCCCGCACCTGAACGTTAGAAAGCTTTTCCTCCACCAAACCAAAAGCCACATCCGCACCCACCGTCGGCATCACCAATTGGTGATCCGGATTTTGGAAAACAAAACCCACCCGCCCGCCGAGGTCAATTTCCCCCGACTGGGGGTGCAGCAGCCCAGCCATCAGCCTCAACAGCGTAGACTTGCCGCTGCCGTTAGTGCCCAAAAGCATCCAAAACTCGCCCTTAGGTACATCCAGAGAGCAACCTTGCAACACTCGATCGCCCGACGGCCAGCAAAAACCCAAATCCCGCACAGCAACCGCTGACTGGCTCATATCGGCACCAACACCCCCAGCCCTCATTCTGCTGTCATCGAGACAAAACCAGGGGATCTGCCTGTAGATGACGCCCCCGATTTCTGAGAAACCACCACCCCAGAAATCTCGCTGCTGAGTACAGCCACCTTTTTCTCAGGATTTTTCTCACAGGTGAGTTCCAAAATTTGCGGTTGGGAGTTGCGAATCGCCGCCAGCACTTGCTGGTAAACAGTCTCAGCGTCCTCCTCCAACTTCCGCTGCACCGACAGCGAGACGGGCGTATTCTTCACAATGATGTCAATGCTGAACATATAGTCTTAAAAACCTAAGTTTGGAGCTCTATCCTCAGTATATATATAGGACTTACCCGCGGAAACCCAGTTTCTTAGAAAAATCAGAGGTTGAGACCGATATATCTACCAAGCCACCGGGCTTCTGACGCAAAGCGCAGACACTCCTATATAGTAGAAGTTCCCAAATGCAGGGCAAAGACTTCGGGGACTTCGAGGGCTTCGGGGAGTTCGCACAAGTCAAAAGTCAAAAGTCGGAAGTTTTTTAATAAAAACTTGCTCTTGTAAAGAATTACCTCTATAATCGTCAATACGGTAAAGAAAAGTAAACTCTGTTCATAATCCAACTTGTTTTCTGCTAAGCAGAGGCAACGGTGGAAGACTCATGACTAGAGACAGATCCGTTGTAATTATATCCATTTGGAGATTTGCGTAAATGACAATCGCAGTCGGACGCGCCCAGACCGAAAGAGGCATCTTTGATGTCCTCGACGACTGGCTCAAACGCGATCGCTTCGTCTTCGTAGGCTGGTCTGGCATCCTGCTATTCCCCTGCGCCTACCTAGCCATCGGTGGCTGGTTAACAGGCACCACCTTCGTTACCTCCTGGTACACCCACGGTTTGGCGAGCTCCTACCTCGAAGGAGCCAACTTCCTCACCGTAGCAGTCTCCACCCCAGCCAACAGCCTCGGACACTCCCTGCTGTTCCTGTGGGGCCCGGAAGCACAGTGGGACTTCACCCGCTGGTTCCAACTCGGTGGGCTGTGGACATTCGTAGCCCTCCACGGCGCCTTCGCACTGATCGGCTTTTGCCTGCGTCAGATTGAAATCGCCCGTTTGGTAGGCATCCGTCCCTACAATGCCCTAGCATTCACCGGCCCCATCGCCGTGTTTGTGTCGGTGTTCCTGCTTTACCCCTTGGGTCAATCAGGCTGGTTCTTCGCCCCCAGTTTCGGCGTCGCAGCAATTTTCCG
>NZ_JAUBUE010000071.1:0-20234 GCF_036705305.1 Microcoleus sp. B3-D7
GCTTCTGTGATTTATTGCGTAAGCGTTGCTTGCCGAAGCCATCGCCTCCCTCTTGAAAAACTGTCCGGAGTATTGTAATAACACTGATAATAACTTTTAATTTTTGTTACCAAGCGTTTGTGTAATTCGCTCGCTGTAGGGAGTTTTATGGTTTGCTCCGTTGCTCTCAACGCCACTATTTCGAGCATTATCCCGTTCTCCCAATTGTAAGCGTGTCTTGCTAATCCAGAATGTTGACGGAATTAAAACCTGTTTATTAGGAGGTTTTAATTCCGTGTTAAACGAAAGTAACACTTGTTCAATACTTCGGACAGTTTTTGATAGCCAACCGTAGAAGAAGGATTTTAAGGCTCCAAGGCAATCGAGCTACCAACGGAAAATCGCTGTTTTCAGAGTAGGAACTAAAAACACTCCGGATTATTGCTTGTTAAACTCGCCTATTTATCTGGCACGTTTTTTCTATTAGGGTGGTTATTTTGTAGATGAATTACCCATCAAACTTAAAAAGCTTGACAACATCGTTTGTGCGTCTCCCATGTTTATGAGAACCGCTATCTACACTCGTTTGTAGGAACAATTTTGCCGAGCTTTTTATCCTATCTCACTGGAAAACTTTTGCAAACTAATGTCTACTTATAGAAATCTAGTTATTTAGGGATCATCGGTAGCTTGCCCTAAAATCGCTCGCCCAGCAATCTTTGTCGCACCCCCTCAGCGATTTTCTGCCCCAGATATTCGGGAATTAAACTTTCATTGGGCCCCAACAAGTAGAGAATTAGGCGAGTTCGCCCCCGCCAAACCAGCAAATTAGCATTTACGACCAACAAATCCTCTTGCCAGATGGCATACATAACTTTGTAAAAAAGTCCAGGTTGATTATCTGCTTCAATCAGTAAAGCTGGCAAGTGGAAAACTGGATCGACGTAGAATTCAGTTGCCACATCTTCCAAACCCGCGTCTAAATTAAATTCCACCGCCAACATCTCTTCAACCTCAAAATGTCCCGCCAATGCCTCTCGAACGGCTCTACAGACGTTTTCTGCTGTTTTATCTGCCAGTACCTTGCCACCGCGAGATACGACCAATTTGATAAATACCAGCATGGGCGGGTAAATTTGACCGTACAGACTCAGACTGTGAATCGTCAGTCCGTAGGCCGCGAGCACTCCAAAAATATCGCTCAATAGAAAAGACTGGTTCCGGTAAGCAAAATGCAGGGCACTTTTGTTACCTTCGGCTCGGATTTCGATGACTGCTTGCCGAGTTTTGTAAAGCTGGTAAGCTAATTTGAGGTTTTGCAACTGGATTTCGCTGCTGACAAATTGCTCATAAAACTGCGGAAACGCTCGGTTAAAGCGCTTGAGAAGTTCTAGTGTAGATGGTTTTAAACCCGAAGCCATAATTGAGGAGAAGGTGCGGGAGATATACGAGGTATTGACTCTTCCATGCCTTATGGCAATGGGATTTTCGATTCGACGATTCGACTTAAATTGTGCCCGTCTCCTCACTAAAAGCAAAAGTCAAATCTGTCTGAGAACTTATCACGAGAATGTCACCGTTGCGCCATTCCAGTGGTATTTCCCACCAAGGGTATAAGTTCCGGCGCGATCGGCGGCACTCAAAAGAAGCATTTCCCAAAATGCCTCTGTCCTGGTTCGGCAACAAATTTTACCTTAAAAGCGGGTTGTGCGGGCACTGGCTAGCAGAACAGTTCTACCAAACTTGACAGAATCCAAAAAGCGCAGACTCAATGTTGGACGACAAATCCCTGTTTTCGGCGTAAGATGAGTGTACCGTAAACTGTTCCTCAAGAGGCTACCGGCAATTGATCCTACGCCGATCGGAGTGGGTTTATCTGTCGGGTTCTCTTTCTCGTCGTCCAACTTCTACTACCTTAACCGCGCCTGCATGGGTTTTTGGAAAAACTTATTTAGTAGTTCTGAGTCTGCCTCTGTACCCCAAACAGCGGATTTTGAGGAAGATGTGGCTGTTGGGTTAGGCGATCCGCTTTCCCCAACGTTTCGCAAACCCGCCAGCGGCAACGCTCGCATCTTTTTCAGTTGCGATCGGGACATTGACCTCTACGAACTCGAAGAACTTTGTAATGCAGTGGGTTGGTCCCGCCGTCCCCTGCGTAAAGTCAAAAAAGCTATTCAGCACAGCTTCCTAGTCGTCTCTATGTGGGAGATGCGGGGCAGCCAGCGACGGCTGGTGGGTTTCGCCAGAGCGACTTCAGACCATGCTTTTAATGCCACGCTTTGGGATGTGGTAGTTCATCCTGACTACCAGGGCAAAGGCATGGGCAAGGCGCTGATGAAATACATCATTAAAAAACTCCGCAGTGAAGATATCAGCAACATTACCTTATTTGCTGACCCTCAGGTGGTGGATTTTTACCGCAATTTGGGCTTTATGTCCGATCCAGAGGGGATTAAAGGTATGTTTTGGTATCCAGATTAGCCCACAGGTGCAGGTCGGCGTTGATTTGTTGAGGAAATACAATACAATATTGACGCTGCCAACACCAACTGCACCTCCTGTGCGCTGCGGTCATTTACGCTGGGATGTATCCCGGCAGCAGGGCTGTGATGAAGTGGTGCAAGTATTGTCAGTTGATTTGAGATTTGAGACTGCGGCGAGACATTCGGCGAGTGCTCAGACGTTCGGCGCTCAGTCGAGCCGTCAAGTCGCCCTCAGTCGAAGAAACTATTTGAGATTTGAGATTTATTCCACAGATGAATCTGGGAGCTTGAACTAGGGTCTAAAATTGTGGGCAGCTAACGACAGGAGCGGGGGCTTGTATCCGTTTTTGGGTGGGGTCAAACCGCACCACCTGAAAAAAACTTCGCCTTAGCTGCATCAAGAGCTAAATATTAAAAAAAGCTTGACAAGCAAGCGGTTTTGTGCGTTAATGGTTAGAGGTTAGCTAACTATAACACCGGGATGTAGCGCAGTTTGGTAGCGCGCCTGCTTTGGGAGCAGGATGTCGCAGGTTCAAATCCTGTCATCCCGATCGCACAATGTTAAATAATAGATTGAAGCAGAACTGTCTCTGATGTTTACATTTTGTCAAATGAAAACAAATGGAGGCAGTTTTTGCCGATCGTGTTAAGTCGCCAGTCTTTGCGTTAATGTGTTTCAGGATCGCTCCTGATGGAAAAAACATGAAATCATTAGTTCGTTTGGGCGCAATATTGGGAATTGTCGGCAGCACTCTGCTGGGCCCCTCTCCCATTGGCAAGATGTCTGCACTGGCGCTGCCGGAGCCGCAAATTTTGGAAAAATTGCGCTCGGTGCCGGTATTTACGATTACAGACGCTCAGGGTGCGCCCCTGATCGCTACTGTTCCCAAGCAGGGTCAGGGTCAAACTGGTAATGCTTCGGTGGCGGGAATTTTCATCAGCCAGAAAGATGCTCAAGCTTTTGTGGATCAACTGAAAACCAAAAATCCTCAGTTGGCGGCGTCGGTGCGCGTGATGCCGGTGTCGCTGGGGGAAATTTATCAGATCACTCAAGCAAATAAAGGCAAGCCGGAGGAGGTGCAATTTGCTTTCGTTCCGGCTCCGCAGCAGGTGCAGTCGGCTAAAACTGTACTTCAGCAGACTGGTCAACAAGTTAACGAGTTCAACGGTGTACCTCTGTTTTTGGCCAGAGGCGGCGCGGAAAATGGTTATTTGACGATTCAGCGGGGTCAACAAGAGGTGATTCCCTTGTTTTTTAACAAGGAGGATTTGCAGGGAATGGTCGATCGTTTTAAGCAGCAGCAGCCGAACGTGACTGCCACAATTAAGATTGAGGTGGTGAACTTGGAGAGCGTTTTGGAAGCTTTGCGTACTGAGAACGACCCGTTTTTGACCCAAATGATGTTGATTCCGTCGCGGGAGTCGCTGGAATTTGTGCGATCGCTCCAACCTGCTGGTGCGGGCCAAAATCCACAGGTTGCTCCGGCTCCAGCTCGGCCGGCTCCTGCCTCTCCGGCTCCAGCTCGGCCGGCTCCTGCCTCTCCGGCTCCAGCTCGACCGGCTCGCTAATAGTTAGCCAGCAGTCATCAGTCATTAGTCATCAGTTATCAGTCATTGATTAGTAGGTTGGGTTTCTCGACTCAACCTACTATTTACGAATTAGAAATTAGTAATTAACAATTAGCAATTAGCAATTAGCAATTATTACGAAGCCTTATGTTAGTTTCGGGTTTAGAGGTTTGGCAGTGGATGAATCAAGCTAAAACCGAGGCGAGATCCTATGACATTCCCCTAGCAGAAATCGACTGGCTGTTGCAAGAGCTGGCTGGTTTGGATAGGTTGGCTCTGCGTTTGGAATCGTTTAAAGATTTGCCAAAAATAGAATTAAAATTGTCTTTATCTGAACTTGCTCAATTGTGGCAGCGGCGCTTGCAGGAACGGGTGCCGGTGCAGTATTTAACGGGAGTTGCACATTGGCGGCATTTTTCGCTCAAAGTAACGCCGGCGGTGCTAATTCCGCGTCCTGAAACGGAATTGCTGATCGATTTGGCTGTAGAAGCTGTTAAAAGCCGTTTAGAAGCCGAAAATATCAATCAAAAATTTACTCCCCCCAACCCCCCTTTAGTAAGGGCGGGAGAAAACTTAAACTTCTCCCAGCTTCGGGGGGGAGAATTTGCCAAATCGCATTGGGTGGATTTGGGGACGGGCAGCGGGGCGATCGCGATCGGATTGGCTTCTGCGTTGACAAATGCTACGGTTTATGCAGTAGATTGCAGTTCGGAAGCTTTGGCAGTTGCTCGACAGAATGCTGAGAATTTGGGTTTTGCATCGCGAATTAATTTTTATCAAGGTTTGTGGTGGGAACCGCTACCATTTCTCAAAGGTCGCGTTAGCGGCATGGTGTCTAACCCGCCTTACATTCCCAGCAGCACGGTACTGACTCTGCAACCGGAAGTTTTGAAGCACGAACCTCATCTGGCCTTAGACGGCGGCTTTGACGGGTTAGATTGCATCCGGCATTTGGTAGAAACGGCTCCCGATTATTTAGAATCCGGGGGAGTTTGGTTGGTGGAGATGATGGCGGGACAAGCTGAGGCGGTAGCTGATATGCTGCAAAGTCACGGGAGTTACGGTGAAGTTCAGATATTTTCTGATTTAGCAGGAATCGATCGGTTTGCCTTAGCGTATCGACGTTAGGTTTCAAGAATATGTCGTACTTCTAAAATCTAAAATCTAAAATCTAAAATGGCATGACACAAGTTTCGATCGATGCCCTAGTTCAAGGGGCAATTTCTGGCAATCATATTGTCAGTTTTCCTACAGATACTGTACCCGCTTTGGCTGCGCGGCCCGATCGCTCGGAGTTGATTTTTGCAGCTAAACGTCGCAGTCAAGACAAACCGCTGATTTTGATGGCCGCATCGGCCCAGGCCTTGTGGCCCTATGTGCAGGGAAGTCCAGCAGAGTTAAAATTGTGGCAGCAAGTAGCCGAATCCTATTGGCCGGGGGCGTTAACTTTGGTGCTGCCGGCTTCGCCAAAAGTCCCGGCGGCGATGAATCCCATCGACCCGAGTACAATCGGAATACGAGTGCCTGACTTTCCCCTTGCCCTAAAGATTCTAGAGCAGACAGGCCCTTTGGCTACTACCAGCGCCAATTTATCCGGCCAGCCGCCTCTGGAATCGGTGGCACAAATTGAGGCTCAGTTTCCGGAAGTCTTGACATTAGTTCCTTCTGAATTAACAGCGACAACAGCTTCGAGTTTGCCTTCCACTGTGGCTAAATGGAGTGGCAGCGATTGGGAAATCTTGCGACAAGGCACGATCGAGTTAGAATGCTAAAAGCTAAACTCCAAGGCAAAGCAATATGGCGCCGATCGGCTGGAGCGACTTTATATATTTAGGTATGGGACTGGGGCTGGGTTTGGGAAGCAGTTTGATTTGGCGCCTGCGGCAAAAAAGCTCGCAACAGCCCGAACCTGCGCCCAAAGTAGCCCCACCTCCTCAAGAAATTCACTTAGAGAAGTTTGATGCCCTTTCTGACCAACTTAAGCAAACTCAATTGGCTTATCAGATGGCATCGGAGATGAGCCAATTTAAGGCGGGTTTTTTGGCTCGAACTTCTCACGAGTTGCGATCGCCCCTGAGCACTATGATTGGTACGCTGCAATTAATTCTCTCGGATTTGTGCGACGATCCTGCTGAGGAACGAGAGTTTGTCGAGCAAGCTCACGCCGCGGCGCTCAAGCTGGTGAAATTAATAGATGAAATTATCTCTGTTGCTAAAACTGAACACGGCACTGAAAGGATGGATATTGAGCCGATTCAGTTAGCTAAGGTTCTTGACGAGGTTGATGATTTAACTTACTTGCAAGCTGCTAATCGCGGCATTCGTTTGGAGATATTGCCGCCCGATCCGGGGATTTATGTATTGGCAGATTTGCCGAGGTTTAGGCAAGTTTTAGTCAATTTGGTAGATACTGCTGTTGCTCAGATGGAGGAGGGGAGTATTTCTGTGTCTGCCCATGCTTCGCCGGAATCTGGATACGTTCACATTTGGGTGGACGATCAGCGTTCAGTGAGTGCTTGGAGCGAGTCTTGGGATTTGCTGAAGCACGATTTGGAGTGTGATGTTACTAAGAGCAGCGATAATTCTCAGGTGTCTTCTGGAATGAGGTTATTGATGAATCAGACTCTTTTAAGTTTGATGAGCGGAAAGTTGGAGGTTCTGGCTGTGCCTTCTGAGTCCGAAGAGTGCAATTTTAACCGGACTCAGTGTTCTATTCCTTTGGCAACTTTGTGATGAAGGAAGTTCGGTCACGAGCAATGTACGGGATGTAACGGAGGTGGGGAAGAGGTTCGAGGGAAGATGAAAGAAGGAAATTATTTATAGGGAGTAAGGTGCGCTCTTACGCACCCTACATATTATAGATTTTGATGCCAATCGGGTGATTATTTAACAATTAGCAGTTAGCAATTCGCCGTTGCTAATTTCTAATTCGAGATTCTCTTCTAGAAGCTGATTTTCAAGTACCATTGTGGTGCTAGCGTTTTTCTGAAAACCGATGCGCTCGTAGAAGCTTTGTTTGTAAGTTGTCATCAGGTAAACTCGCTCTACTCGGCACATCCGAGGGTGACTCAAGACGGTTTGCACTAATTTACGGCCGAGTCCTGCACCTTGGTAATCCGGGTGAATGGCGACATCCCAGATGGTAGCTCGATAGATCCCATCTGAGGTGGCTCTGGCAAAGCCGATCGCCCGTGGGCCGTCCCAAACTGTAACAACTGGTTCGCTGTTGGCGATCGCAATTTCCCAATCTTCTATCTTGCGTTCCCTCGCCCAAAAGGCGGCGGCTTTAAATAGTTCTTGGATCTGTGCGATGTCTGCGCGATCGCGACCTATACAAAATTGAATGTGACTGGAATCCCTAATCGTTGATGTCATGCTCAATCTGCCTTCAATTTCTATCTAAAGTGTGTTACTTTTACTGTCTGACTGGGTATAGTTGATTTTGCTTGGGAAGAATCAATGATTTAATTCCCGATTTACAAAACTATTTTTATTCATACATATTTTATAACTAATTTCGGTGATTATTAATACTTTTTTGGGTATTTTTGGTAAAAAAGTCTTTGACTCAGAATTCCCAACTTAATAACTCATACCATAGGAGGTTTTAGATTTGAGATTTTAGATAAAATGACTGATTTTTTAGGGGGTTTGGAGTTGGTCTACAGAGAAACCGGGTTTTTTCATACCAATACTTCGTTACAGCCCACTGAAACTGTAAAAAGCCGATTTCGAGGCGTCGTTTATCGGTAAGCGTAAGCGATAGCTTGTTTATTGCCTGCTCAAGAATCATCTATCGAGAGAGGTATTGACTCCACGAAAATACCCGAAGATTGTGCTGTGGAGTCAAATCTCACCTCTCAAATCAAGTGAATCAGTTTTGCAGCCAGCGGGCAGCGTCTTTGGCGTGATAAGTCAAAATCAAATCAGTACCAGCACGCTTGAATCCTGTCAAAGTTTCCATCACTACTCTTTCTTCATCTATCCAACCGTTGAGGGCGGCGGCTTTCACCATCGCATATTCTCCAGAAACGTTGTAAGCAGCAACTGGCAGGTTAGTTGCTTCCTTCACGCGCCAGATGATGTCCATGTAAGCTAAAGCGGGTTTAACCATGAGCATATCTGCGCCTTCGGCAATGTCGAGAGCAATTTCTTTAAGAGCTTCCCGACCGTTTCCTGGGTCCATTTGATAGGTGCGCCGATCGCCAAATTGCGGAGCAGAATCTGCTGCATCTCGGAACGGGCCATAATAAGCTGAGGCGTATTTTGCCGCGTAAGACATGATGGGAATATCTTCAAATCCAGCACTGTCCAATCCTTCGCGAATTGCTCCGACAAAACCGTCCATCATTCCCGAAGGCGCGATAATATCTGCACCAGCTTTAGCTTGAGCAACTGCGGTTTTCTTCAGCAATTCTAGTGTGGGATCGTTCAATACGCGACCGCTTAAATCTCCGACTTCCAAATAGCCGCAGTGACCGTGACTGGTATATTCGCACAGACAAGTATCGACGATGACGATTAAATCTGGTACGGCTTTTTTAACTGCTTCCGTCGCTTGTTGGACGATGCCGCAGTCGTGCCAAGCACCTGTGGCGTCTGTGTCTTTATCTGCGGGAATGCCGAATAAAATAATAGCGGGAATGCCGAGGTCGTAGACTTCTTTTGCTTCTTCTACTATTTTGTCTACCGATAGCTGGTAAACTCCGGGCATAGATGTGACTTCTTTGGCAAAAGCTTCCCCCGGTACGGCAAATAGGGGGTAAATTAAATCGCTGGTTGTCAAGATATTTTCGCGTACCATCCGGCGGAGTTGGGGATGGTTGCGGAGGCGGCGGGGGCGGTGAGTTGGAAACATAATGTTTTTTTTACGGTAGATAAAGCCCTGTTTTTGAGGACTCGCGGCGTTTCTTTAAAAGTCTAGAGCTTATTGTTGGCCGATCGCCCTGTACTTAAGTAAAGTTCTGTGAAAGCCTGGATGTCGATTGTGGGTAGTCAGGAATGCCAGTCGTTTCTCGCCTTTGCCGTTCCCAGACTCAGCCCTAACGCTGCTTGTGGGATCGGTTGGTACGGATATCTCGCTGGCTTCATACCTATAACCAGGCTGCCCAGAAGCGAGGATAGACTGTAAATTATAAATGTATCGAATAGTAACGGTCTTATGTACAAGCAACTAATTTCAAAGATGAAACCCCTTTTGAAACCACTATTCGCGATCGGTCTGGTACTGACGCTAGCCCTCGGTAACGCTGATGGAGCTCTGGCTGCCCGCAGCGGAGGACGCATCGGCGGCGGATCTTTTAGTGCTCCGGCGCGCAGTTACTCGTCTCCTAGTCGCACTTACGCGCCGTCGGGAGGAGGCTACTACCCTGGCGGCTATGGTGGCGGCTTTGGCGGCGGCTTCGGTTTCCCGTTCTTGCTGCCGTTTTTTGGCTTTGGGGGCGGGTTTGGCGGCCTGTTCTCGATTTTGATTTTTATCTCGATTGCTAATTTCCTCGTCCAAAGCTTCCGCCGCGCCGGGGGTGGAACTGACGAACTCGGCAACAGCGCCCCCACTACCACCGTATCTGTC
This sequence comes from Microcoleus sp. B3-D7, assembly GCF_036705305.1. Classification (NCBI taxonomy): domain Bacteria; kingdom Bacillati; phylum Cyanobacteriota; class Cyanophyceae; order Oscillatoriales; family Microcoleaceae; genus Microcoleus; species Microcoleus sp. B3-D7. The sequence goes on from NZ_JAUBUE010000071.1 coordinate 9,604, forward strand.
GCCCGCTTGCAAGTTGGTTTGCTAGCAGAGGCCCGCGGTTTGCAAGCCGAACTCGACTCCCTAGCGCTAAAAGCGGATACCGATACCGCAGCAGGTCGTTCTCAAGTGCTGCAAGAATCTACTCTGGCGCTGCTGCGGCATCCTGAATACTGGGCTTACGCGGGCGCTGAATCTGTGCAAACTCGCTTGGAAGCAGCCGAAGCTAAGTTTAATCAACTTTCTTTGGCAGAACGCAGTAAATTTACTGAAGAAACGCTTTCGAATTATAACAATCAGCTCCGGCAAGCAGGGAGCAGCAATATCCTGCCAGGTTTGCAGGAAAATGGGGCGCTGGTGGCTTCTGATTTGAATTCAGATCCCGGGGAATTTATTGTGGTGACGGTGATTGTCGGTACTCAAGGTAAATTGCAATTGCCAGCAGTGAAAAACTCTGAAGATTTGCGCCAAGCTTTGCGTCAGATTGGGGGAGTATCGAGCGAGCAGTTGCTGGCGGTTGAGGTGCTGTGGACTCCTCAAGCCAACGGGGACACTCTGACTGCTGACGATATGTTGGCGGGCTATCCTGATTTGCGATCGATTTAGTGAGCAAGACTGGGCGCGGAGCATTGTCTGCCGCGCCCCATCCCGCAGCAAAGCTGGGTGGGCGGGTGAACCCAATGGGTTTTGAGACGCGAATTTTACACGAGTTTTTTAAGGTCGATCGAGTTAAAGAAGATTGTTTAACAAATGCTAGTATTTAGAGATTATGATTCAGCGTGATTCATCTGCTATGGGCAAAGCCTACCTCATAGGGGTTTTGCGAAGAAGTTAGGCAGGATAAAAAAACTGTATTCAGCGAGGACTGCTTCGGAAGAAGTTGCGATCGCGCGCCATCTAAATTTTATATAAAGAAGAAGCGATCGAGAGCGAAAACTTATGGCCGACAGCAGCAGAAAAAAAGCACTTTTTATTTTGAGCCAGTTAAATAATGACGATATCAACTGGATCGTCAATAAAGGCAAAAAGGAAGTTTTAGATCCAGGCGGGATTTTGATACATGAAGGGAGACAGATAGATGCGCTCTACATTGTTTTGAATGGGAGTTTAAGCGTTTTGATCGAGGCTGAGCGAACTAGAGAACTCGCTAAAATAGCCAGCGGAGAACTGGTGGGAGAAGTCTCTTTCATTGACGCTCGCCCTCCTTTGGCAACGGTGAAGGCGATCGAAGAAACTCACTTGCTGGCAATTCCTAGGCGGCAGTTAGTAATCAAACTTCAAAACGATATGGGCTTTGCTTCCCGGTTTTATTATGGAATTTCACTGTGTCTGGCAGACAGGATGCGCGGTACGATCCGACATATAGAATACGGTCGCAATATTGAATTAGATCAACCAGAATTTGAACGAGAGGATATCAATCCTAACGTCCTGGAAAATTTGGCGCTAGCTGAGGCTAAGTTTAATTGGCTGAGGGAAAATGTTAAAGCTTGAGGAATTTTAAGGCTGTTTTGAGCTGGGTCTGAAAACTTGCCGATTGATACGGTAATTGAGAGATGTACGATGTAACCTCTCAACTCAAAAAACCGATGTGCAAAAAAAAAGAGGGGCGGGTTGTACCGGAAATATCGATCGATAGCTACCGGAACTATAAAAACCCGCCCCTCTGTTTGGCAGTTGCAATTTCGCGCGCTGAAACGCAACTACCAACCACACAATCTAGATAATGCCCGGCCCTTTGCCACGGGCGTCTCCATCCATTGTCAGTTTTCCTTCCTCGCCTTTTTTATCTTTGACTTCTGCGAGAATTCGAGCGCGTTCTGCAGCTTCGGCTTCTTCTTTTGCTCTCAAATCGCCCGGTTCGTTGATGTACATTTCCGGTTCGACCGCGTAATTGTTAACCAGACCTTCTTTGTCTACTGTATAACCGTCTGTGGTGTGAATGCTTTCGTCATCGGTTTGGTCATCAGTTTTTGCACTTTTCTGCTTCCCTTCGTTGGTGGTGTGCATGAAATTAGCGCCTTCCCGTTCTTGCCGTGCTGCTGTCTCCGCAGGAGTAATGCCCCTGTCGTAGTGGGGAGCTTCCATATTGGCTTCGATTTGTTCGTCGGCCGGTGTTGATTTGCTAACTTCTTCTTTGGGGGGTATTGGTTGACGATTAGTCATGATTTATTCCTGAGTTATATTTTCAAAAAGGTCTTTGCGCTATATTTAAATATTATGCCAAAGCTAGCTCATTCACAAACTATCTTTGGTTATAGTTTGCGAAAAATTGCTGTTAGGGAAAATACCTTGATGGACTCTTCCTGAAGAATGATAAAATTCTATTTTTATTTAAATTTTCACTATCTGCGGCTATTTGGCATCTATCTAAAGATAGGGAATGGACAATTTCAGGTTGAGGATTGGGAATTGTACTAATGACTAATGATAGCAGTTTAGAACCAGAATTTTACGGTAGGCCAGTTCTCAAGCCAGATAGTCATCAGTCATTCCCAATTATTCAATTATTTAATCTAAAATCGTCGGACTTTACGATTCTTTAAAGAAGCGGATGATTTCGCGGACGTGGTTGAGAAATTGTCCGTCGTCGGTGAGTTGGGCGATCGCACTTTCTGCATCTCTTGCGAGTTTAGTGTGTTCTGCCTGATTTGTCGCTTGGAAAGATTGTAGAGATGCGGATAAAGTAGTTAATTGTCTTCTAATAGCTTCCCGTTCCCGATTTTGGACAGCCGCCCACGAATTTGGATCGTCTGAATTTAATTGATCGCTCAAATTTCTAACAGTAGATTCTAACCCTGCAAGGCGGCTGCGGAGTTCGACAATATCTTCGCGGGGGTACAAAAATTGGCTGCGGATAGTTGTCAGCCGCTGGGCTAAATACTGATAACCTCGGATAGCTGGACGCAGTACAGTTAACAGCAGTGCAGCACCGGAACTGAGATAGCCAACAGCACTAATTCCGGCGGCGGCTAGGGCGTAAAGCGCGATCGCGCTAAACAAGTGAAGTGCGATCGCCGCAAAGAGCGATCGGCTAACTAATAGAGTAACGTATTTGACTTGTTCCTGATCGACAGCAATGTTTTTTTTAGTCGATTCTGCGGCTTGCGCTAAAACTTCTTTAGCTTCAAAGTGGATATTCCAGGGAACTGTAACTATCAACAACAGCCATTCAAAAATAGCAATGGCAATTACCCAATCAATAAAACTGCCGGCGGAGACGTGCAGCCATTGCAGAATGGCAAAAACTAGCAGCAAAAATATGCCTGTGACGGCACCAAAACCTGCGAAAGTGTAATACATAGCGATGCCTTGGTGGAATGTTGTTTTGATTGTGGGTAGGTGTTTTAGGTCTGGAGTAATAAACTGTGACAGTTAAGTGAGCGTCCTATTAATCCCGGTTCATTAGTTATGAGTAACAATGCAGGCCAAGGGTTGCGATCAACCTGTTTTTTCCCACAAATACTTGCTCTACCTCAATCGTGGAAGGTAGTTGAGATTTGCGGTAGGTTGTTTAGGTATGGATTCATAAGGTGTGACAGTTAAGAAATCGTCCTATTGAACCCAGTTTATTAGTAATTAGTAATACTCCGGGAGACAAGGGTTTCCAGACGCCTGGTTTGTTCCAGGAACGTACACGGGCTTGAACCCATCCATAATAGTTAAATGAAACGGTTTGCTGGTTTAGGAGTGCGTAAGTCCTCAATAATTAGTCATTGGCGATTAAGTAGAGTGGCACAAACAAACTTGAAAATGTAACAAAATGTAAACGAATCACAACCTCTGGGATTGCTTCATTTCACTGGCAATGACATACTTATGTTTTTCGCAGTTCGTCTACTTCGTGATCAGGATGAAGTCACTTTCTGCCCAACTCATACCATTTGAGATTTGAGATTTGAGATGGCGAATGGCTGATTATGTATGGGTTTGCAGAGTGTATACAGTTGCATTCATTTTTTGAACTGGTATCACTAACGGCGTTACGCGGTGCTAAAAAAGCAGCAATCTCAAAACGCTCTCCTCTATCCATTTTTATTTTCCAGAGGTGCTAAATCACCTGTGGCTGAGATAAACTGATTTGGAAGTAGATCGCGCGTTTTGCAAGTTGCCTCTGCGTAACCGAGACACTGCTACTGCAACCTGTCATCAGCCACAGCAAAATAGGTGCCAAAATTAACTCTACAGTCTCCGATTTCCATTAACGGCGCGTCTACAATCTAAAATCAAAAGTCAGCAGCAAGGACAAACCGATGGCGAACTCAACTCTTGGCTTAGAAAATCAACTTTACGATTATCTGTTATCTATTTCTCTGCGGGAGCCAGATATTCTCGCTTCACTACGGGAAGAAACTGCTAAGCATCCTATGGCCCAGATGCAGATAGCTCCCGAACAAGGTCAGTTTATGGAGCTCATGGTGCAGCTTATGGGAGCGACAAAAACCTTAGAAATTGGCGTTTTTACTGGTTATAGCTCGCTGTGCGTAGCTTTGGCGCTGCCTTCAAACGGTCAAATTATTGCCTGCGATGTCAGCGAGGAATATACTGCGATCGCACGACGCTATTGGGAAGCTGCGGGCGTTGCTAATAAAATTTCTTTGCAGTTGGGCCCAGCAATAAATACTCTCGACAAACTAATAGCGGAGGGACAAGCTGGAACCTTTGATTTTGCCTTCATCGACGCTGATAAAGAAAATTATGAGGCTTATTTTGAGCGATCGCTGCAACTTGTACGTAATGGCGGTTTAATTATAATTGACAATGTTCTGTGGTCTGGACGAGTTGCTGATCCTCAAGTACAAGACGAAAGCACCACCGCCATTCGTACTTTTAACGACAAATTGCGTAACGATCCCAGAGTTACTCTCAGTGTCGTCCCCATTGCTGACGGACTGACTTTGGCATTGAAACGTCGTTGGGCTACTCTGATGGAGCCTGAACAGCATAATTAAAGAGTTATTTGCGGTTTGTGGTGGATTTCTAAGGACTCATACAAAAGCTATGAAGAAACCGGATTTCTGAGTCAAGCTTCTGGGATAAAACGGAGATTTTTTTTTCATAAACCCCGTTTATGCGTCCAGGACTGTTTTTAATTGCTGCAAACCGCGAAGGAATAACAATATAATATTATATCTAAACAACGTAATTAATTGATTTGAGGCTTAACTTCGGGTGTCTAATTTACAACTAAAATTACCAATTCACGAAACTTTTCAGTGTACTGTTCAAGGCGAAGGTTACTGGACGGGGACTTTAGTTGATTTTATCAGATTGGCCGGTTGCCCTGTGCGGTGTCCCTGGTGTGACACCGGTTATGCCAATGGGGGCAAAGGTTTGCCGTCTGTACCGCAGTCGATCGCACAATTGCTAGCTCAATTGCAGTCTCCGAGGGTTGTCATTACTGGTGGCGAACCTTTCATTCACCGCGATTTGCCTGAGTTAGTTGAAGCTTTGTTAGAAGCTGACAAGCAGGTGAGTATTGAAACTTCGGGTGCTTGCTGGCAGGAGGTTTCGCCACTGGCCTGGATTACTCTTTCTCCTAAAGAACACGTCAATCCTAAATATCCGGTGCAAGAGCTTTTTTGGACTAGAGCAAATGAGATTAAGCTGGTGGTTAGCACTGGCGAAGAAGTTGAATTTTATCACAAGCATTTGGTCAGCAATGTGAATATTCCGGTTTTTTTGCAACCAGAATGGAACTCGAAAGAATCAGCAATTCCGATTATATTAGAATTGCTAAAAAAGAATCAGAGTTACAGGTTGTCTTTGCAAACTCACAAGTTTATTGGCGTGCAATAATTTGATGATTTAGCCAGAGCTATTCGTCAGGTGGGCGGTGCAGAATGGGGAGTGCATCGCCTTACAATCTGTGGAAATATGTGCGATAATTAATATCATTTCCGGTTACACCGGAATGATGTTGACGGTTGACAGTGAACAGTGAACTCGAATTTACTATTACGATGCTAACGGATTTGATATAAAGCAGCAATTTATGATAATTTGAACGTAAGGGAAACAACTACGGAAACCCCAAGGGGAAAAGTTATCACAACCCTAGTAATTACGAATCGGATCGATGAAGCTAAAGCAGAAGATGGTTTAATTCCCCTTGAGGAAGTCAGGTCTGTTACTCTAGAAAATGTTTGGCTGGATACGGGCGCGACTACTTTGTGTTTGCCTAAAGATGTCATCGCCAGACTGGGTTTGAAAATCCTCAAGCAAGTGGTTGTGGAAACAGCCACGGGCATTAGTGAGGCGAGGATTTTTCGAGATGCTTCGATTTCTCTGTGCGGGCGCGAAGGGACTTTTGAGTGTTTGGAATTATCCGAGGGGAAAATGCCACTTTTAGGCGTGATTCCGATGGAAGCGCTGGGAATTGAAGTGGATTTGAAGAATCAAAGTTTGAAGGTTTTGCCCGACGGGCCGACAGAAACTTATTTGACAATTCTTTGATATTCTTGAGTTTGGATGCCAGCTATTCGATCGGCAGCGCTAAGATGGTTAAGCACTGTTTTGCACTACTCTCATGTCCCAACGCGCCGAAACCTCAAACAGCCAGCCAAGTGCATCCCGCAACGGGCATAATGTGACGAATGCTCACTCTAACAACCAAAATACGATTCGGGTTCGCGGTGCCAGACAGCACAACCTGAAAAATATCGATCTGGAACTGCCGCGCGATCGCCTGATCGTTTTTACTGGCGTCTCGGGTTCTGGTAAGTCTTCCCTCGCTTTCGATACAATTTTTGCCGAGGGACAGCGCCGCTACGTCGAGTCTCTCAGCGCTTACGCGCGCCAGTTTTTGGGACAGTTGGACAAACCGGATGTGGACGCGATCGAAGGCTTGAGTCCGGCTATTTCGATCGACCAAAAGTCAACTTCTCACAACCCGCGATCGACGGTTGGCACTGTTACAGAAATTTACGATTATCTCAGATTGCTCTACGGCAGAGCTGGCGAACCGCACTGTCCGATTTGCGATCGCTGCATTGCGCCGCAGACAATTGATGAAATGTGCGATCGAGTCATGGCACTTCCCGACGGCACTCGCTTTCACCTTCTGGCACCAGTTGTGCGCGGAAAAAAAGGCACTCACCGCAAATTATTGTCGAGTTTAGCTGCGGAAGGATTTATTCGCGTCAAAGTTAACGGAGAAATTTTAGAACTTTCGGAAAATATCGAATTAGATAAAAATCATACGCACAATATCGAGATAGTTGTCGATCGGTTAATTAAAAAACCCGGTTTAGAAGAACGTTTAGTTGATTCTCTGGCAACTTGTTTGCGCCATTCTGAGGGAATTGCGATTATTGAAGAGTTACCGACTGAAGAAAATTCCCAACCACAGGGGCCGATCGTATTTTCGGAAAACTTTGCTTGTCCCGAACACGGCGCGGTAATGGAGGAACTTTCCCCTCGGTTATTTTCGTTTAATTCGCCCTACGGCGCGTGCCAGAACTGCCACGGTTTGGGGAGTTTGCGGACTTTTGCGCCGGAGTTGGTAGTTCCCGACGAGAAAGCGCCTCTTTATTGTGCGATCGCGCCGTGGTCAGACAAAGATAATTCCTATTATCTTTCTTTGCTTTGCAGTATTGCTGATACTTGTGGGTTTGATATCGACACTCCTTGGTATCGATTAAAGCCCGAACACCAGCGGGTAATTTTGTACGGCAATGAGTCCAAGCGCAGCGCAGAAGGTAAAAAGCGCGAGGGCAGCACTGATTTGAGGAGAGATTTTAATGGCGTAATTTCCATGTTGCAGCGCCAGTACGACGATACTGGTTCTGATCTGATCAAGCAGAAATTGGAACAGTATCGGGTCGATCGCTCTTGCGAGGTTTGTCAGGGCAAACGCTTGAAACCCGAGGCGCTTTCGGTGCGGTTGGGACAGTACGGAATTGTGGATTTAACCAGTATTTCGATTCGCGACTGTCGCGAACGAGTAAATAATTTGGGATTGAGCGATCGGCAATTCCAAATATCCGATTTAGCTCTGAGAGAAATCAAAGCAAGGCTGCAATTTTTGCTCGATGTCGGGTTAGATTACCTGACTTTAGACCGCGCCGCAATGACACTTTCTGGCGGAGAAGCCCAGCGAATTCGGCTGGCGACTCAAATCGGTTCTGGTTTGACGGGTGTTCTCTACGTTTTGGACGAACCGAGCATCGGACTGCACCAAAGAGACAATTTTCGCCTGCTGCAAACCTTAACAAAATTGCGGGATTTAGGCAATACTTTGATTGTCGTAGAACACGATGAAGAAACGATGCGAGCGGCCGACCATATTGTGGATATCGGGCCCGGTGCCGGGGTTCACGGTGGCAAAATTATCTCGCAAGGAAGTTTAGAAAATTTGCTAACAGCAGAGGAATCTTTGACCGGGGCTTATTTGTCGGGAAAGCGAGTAATTGAAACGCCTAATGAAAGAAGAAAAGGCAACGGCAAAGCTCTCTCAATCATAAATGCAACGCGCAACAATTTAAAAAATATTGATGTAGAAATTCCCCTCGGAAAGCTCGTCTGCGTGACTGGGGTTTCCGGTTCGGGAAAATCCACTTTAATCAATGAATTGCTGTACCCGTCGCTGCAACACTATATCACCAAAAAAGTGCCTTTACCGCCCGATATGGACGCCCTCAAAACTAAAGGCGAACGCTCTCTAGAGGATGTGGTTGATAAAGTAATTGTAATTGACCAATCTCCCATCGGTCGTACTCCGCGCTCTAATCCCGCTACTTACACGGGAGTCTTTGATGTGATTCGGGATTTGTTTGCCGAAAGCATTGAAGCGAAGGCAAGAGGTTACAAAGCGGGGCAGTTTTCTTTTAACGTGAAAGGGGGAAGGTGCGAAGCTTGCGGCGGCCAAGGCGTGAACGTGATTTCGATGAATTTTCTGCCGGATGTTTACGTGCAGTGTGAGGTTTGCAAGGGTGCACGGTACAACCGGGAAACGCTGCAAGTTAAGTACAAAGGCAAGTCGATTTCTGATGTTTTGAACATGACTGTGGAGGAATCCTTGGAAATGTTTAAAAATATTCCCCGGGCGGGCGCCAGACTGCAAACTTTGGTTGATGTCGGTTTGGGTTACATTCAGTTGGGACAGCCGGCGCCGACGCTTTCTGGGGGCGAAGCGCAGCGGGTAAAATTGGCAACGGAACTGTCGCGCCGCGCTACTGGGAAGACGCTTTATTTGATCGATGAACCGACGACTGGTTTGTCGTTTTATGATGTTCACCATTTGTTAAATGTGCTGCAAAGATTGGTGGATAAGGGGAATTCAATTTTGGTAATCGAACACAATTTAGATGTGATTCGGTGCTGCGATTGGGCGATCGATTTGGGGCCTGAAGGGGGAGATAAGGGCGGCGAAATTATTGTGGCGGGGACGCCGGAGGATGTGGCGGCAAATCAGAGGTCTTATACTGGGAAGTATTTGCAAGCGGTTTTGCAGCAGCATCCTTTAGGGGAGGCTGTAGCTGTTAGCTAATATTAAATTTGGTAGGACTTACGCACAGGGGCCTAGAAACCGGGTTTTTTACGAAAAGAGGCGTTGTAGCCGACAGATTCGGTAAAAAGCAAAGGTGATGAGCGTCGGAGTGCGTAAGTACTGTTTTGTATCGAACGCGGTATTATTCGATTATAGTGGGTACTGTACCGCAACTGCGATACAATAATTATAAGTTGGGCTGCTTGAGGTTATCAGTGAGGGCAGTTCTTCAGACTTGTCGGTTGGTGTTGAAGGATCAGTTTTCTATATAATGATGGGGCAAATTTATTATATTGCCTGTTTGTATTGTTTAAGATGGAAGCAGGAAAATAGTTCAAGTGTATTTCTCAAAGCTTAAAGAGAATGAATTACCAAATCCAGGTGCAGCTTTGTAAAAAAGGTCACTTTCATGCACAGGTTTTGGATGAAAGCAACCAGGAGCTATACAAGAGCGATGGGTTCGATAAGCAAGATCGGGCTTATGAAGATGCCGAAACATGGTTTCGTTGGTCACAAAATGTAATTCATGGTCAAGCAGAAAGTATTTACTATATTGTTGCCGTACCCCAGGACTGGGTAGGTTCACCCATTATCGAATCTCATCCTTACATGGGGCTTCGTGTAAAGATAGGCTTTTCAAAACATCCAGAGAAGAGAGTACGCCAGTTACAGACAGGCACATCGGATCGGTTAATTCTTCATGCCCTTGAACCAGGCGATAGAAAATTAGAGCGTAAACGTCACAGCGAATTCTCTGACCACCGCAAGATAGGAGAGTGGTTCATATGTTCAAAAGCTCTTGCAAATCATATTCTACAAATTTGGGCAAAATATCGAGTACTTCCTCCACAGCATCAACAGAACATTGTAGTCCTGATGAACCGAATCGAACTTTATAAAGCCTTGTATAACTTTTGGTCAGACGGTCCTGACCTTGTAAACCCTCCATTAGATGCACCTTGGAAAGCCAAAAGACTTTTTCTCGATCTCACAGACCTTACATAGCGATCGCGGCATAAGTAACCACACAAAATTAATTACATGAAGACTCTTGGCTAGGAAAGGGTTTCAGTAGAAATATTGTGTAATTAACCCTCTTTTGTCACTCTACGCAGAGGAAAACTTGCCATAAGGGATATTGAGGTTTTGAAAAATTGAACGAGTT
>NZ_JAUBUE010000072.1:0-19446 GCF_036705305.1 Microcoleus sp. B3-D7
TTTTAAACTACGACTCATAAACGCACCATAAAAGCTATCTCTCTATTATATGCAACTTCACATAAAATTGGTATTATGTAGTTTTTACTGCTGGCTGGGCTTTGCTATTGCTAGCAGCTTGCTACGAAACAATTGAAGTGCGGGATTGGAAATGGGGGAGGCCGTTTGAAATCATGGGATTGAATGCAATTTTCCTGTTTGTTGCTTCCGGTATAGTTGCCAGAATTATCTTAAAAACTCATATCGGTACTGGTGCAAATGCTCCAACCACTTACACTTGGATTTATGAAAACTGGTTTGTGCCGTGGGCGGGGTCGCTGAATGGTTCTCTAGCGTTTGCCGTGACTGCGGTATTATTCTGGTGGTTAATTTTGTATGGAATGTACCGCCGTGGTTGGGTGATAAAAATTTGAGTCAAACAGTTGAGTAATACCAAATTCGGGTTGGATCTCCCCTCAGCGATTAACATAGCTTGCGATATAGCTTAAGCGGGCGAAGTTTCTGGGAACCATCATAAATGGGGTAAATAAGCCGGGTTTGGTATAACAAGTAGGTGGTTGGCAAGTAATGAGTAACAAAACTTAACCCTCAAAGGCTCTTGATTATAATACTGTTTATAATACATTTATAGAAATTATGCAAAAACAACGTATTTCTGTCATTACGAGCCAAGGGAAGTAATCGGAACCGTTTGTTTTGAGCCTGATAGTGCGTAAGTCCTGATTTACTTACATCTTTGTTGATATCAATTCCCTGTTATTGGAGCAGGGGTTGCAATCCGAGGATGTGAGTTAATTAATAGTACGTATACTATCGCAGGAAGATAAATAGCCTCTATTAGTTAATAAATTAGTTCAACAGCTTGGCGTAAAAAGCCTAACCTTTTCACTTGATATAATAATGGCTTCATGTTTTTTCCGCAAGCCCTACCTAGATGTTAACTACGCTACGAACGGCTGAAGAAATAGAGCGTATATACAGAGATGGGGAATGTTTGCTGTCTTCAGGGTGCGTAATTTGTTAGACTCTTTGAAGTATACCGCCAATTGTACTATTAGTCTTTGTGTGACGAATTATGCCTACTTTTGTTGAAAACCTTGCCAGTTTTTTACCGATTCGTGTCTTAAATTGTTTTGCTGCAGATCCTACTCCTCTTGCTTCTCCGGCTAGTGGGTCTTTTGAGGCAGCAGTGTTATTTGTTGACATCTCTGGTTTTACTGCTCTTACTGAACGTCTTGCTCAAAAAGGTTCTATTGGAGTTGAAGAATTAACGACTCATTTAAATGCTTATTTTGGTCAATTAATTGAATTAATAATAGCACATAAAGGAGATATTATTAAGTTTGCTGGCGATGCTATGTTGGCGATTTGGCCGGCGGAAAGTTTGTCTTTAGATCTAGCGACTTATTGTGCGGCGCAATGTGCTTTGGCGATTTTAAATGATTTGGGTGAATATCAAGCAGCCAATGCCCAGTTGCGATTGCATATTGGTATTGGGGCGGGTAACTTAAAAGAGTTTTACATCGGCGGAACGAATGGCCGATGGGAGTATCTTGTGGCGGGGGAACCTATTGCTCAAGTGGCGCTTGCAGAAACTGCTGCGGGTATAGGTGAAGCTTGTTTGTCGCTGACGGCTTGGGAGTTAATCAAAGACCAGTTTGTGGGAGAATTATTAGCTTCAAATGTGGTGCGTCTGGAGGGATTTAATCTTTTAAAGTCTGTTGCGGATAGAAGGTTTCTCAATCTGGTTGAATCGGCTCAGATAGCGATTTATGATGAGATGCAAGAACGACTGGAAAGATATGTAAGTTTGGGGGTTTTGCAGCGTTTAAAAGTAGGTCAAACTGATTGGTTAGGCGATTTGCGACGAGTGAGTGTGATGTTTTTAAATTTGCCTGGGATGGATTATGATGCGGAGGGAGCTTTAGATTTTATTTCAACTACACTTAATGGTATCCAAAATATTTTGCAAGTTTATGAGGGGACTTTAAATAAGTTTTTGGTGGATGATAAAGGTAGTACATTGGTGATTGCTTTTGGTTTGCCGCCGTTTGCCCATGAGGATGATTCGGTGCGTTGTGTCATGGCGGGAATGGCGTTATTAGAAAGCTTAAGAAGTTTAGGATTGCAACCGAATATAGGGATCGCGACTGGTACTTGTTATAGTGGTGTAATTGGCAGCGAGCAACGTCGAGAATACACGATTATCGGGGCGGTTGTGAATTTAGCGGCGCGATTGATGCAGGCTGCGAAGGACGGAATTTTGTGTGATGAAGGGACGTTTCAGTTTGCCAAAGAAAAAATAGAGTTTAAATCGTTAACTCCCATTAAAGTTAAAGGTATAGAAGAAGTCGTTCAAGTATTTTGTCCGCTTGGGGATGTGCGTAAAGATTTGCCTTGGTGGATGACAGGAAAAACGGAAAAGTCGATTGTGGGGCGGGAAAAAGAACGGTTGTTGTTAGGGAAGAAATTAGAGCAGTTGAAAGCGGGTATTTCTGGGGTGGTTATGATTTGTGGGGAGGCAGGAATTGGCAAGTCTTGTTTGATAGAAAATTTGCTTTTGCAGGCGCAAGAATTGGGGGTCGGAAGTTTGGTTGGTGCGGGGGATGCGATCGCTCGATCGAGGCCTTATCATGCTTGGAACGAGGTATTTAGTCACTTGTGGGATTTGTCTTTTTTACCCGATTTAGAGGCGAAAAAACGTCAGGTTTTAGATTTATTGGAGGATGAACCGCAATGGTTGGAAAAAGCGGCACTTTTAAATGGGGTTTTGGGTTTAGATTTGCCGGATACAGAGGTCTCGGCTGGGTTGGTGGGGCAGCCACGGGCGGAAGCGACGCGGGATTTGTTGGTGCAATTGTTGCAGGATTCGGTGAATCGCTCTCCTAAGTTGCTTGTTTTCGAGGATGCCCATTGGTTGGATTCGTCAAGTTGGGCGCTGATTTTGGCGGTGGCGCAGAAGGTGAAGCGCTTGTTATTGGTGATAGGGACGAGACCAATGGGTGAGCCGATGCCGGAGGAATACGATCGAGTGCTGATGATAGAAGGGGTAGAACAGTTGCATTTGGAAGCAATGCCGGCTACAGATACGCGACTGTTTTTGTCTCAGCGTTTGGGGGTAAAAAGTTTGCCCGATCGCGTGGTGGAGTTAATTGAGAAAAAAACAGAAGGAAATCCGTTTTTTAGTGAGGAATTGGCTTATGGTTTGCGCGAGGCGGGGGTGATAGAAATTCATGATGGGGAGTGTCGGATTGCTGCGGGGGTTGGTAATTTGAGTGAGCTAAAGTTTCCTGCTACGGTGCAGGGGGTGATTGCTTCGCGGATCGATCGGCTTTCTCCTAGTGAACAGCTTACATTGAAAGTGGCGAGCGTGATTGGTAGGTCTTTTGGATTTCAGTTGTTGCGAGATATTCATCCTATTGAGGAGGATAAGCCTGAGTTGCCTAATTATTTGATGAAGTTACAGCGGTTCGATCTTACCCCGATGGAGACGCCAGAGCCGGATTTGGGGTATATGTTTAAGCATATTATTACTCAGGAAGTGGCTTATGGTTTGATGTTGTACTCGCAGCGCCGGCAAGTTCATGAATTTTTGGCGTTGTGGTATGAAAGAAGTGATGAAGAGTTGTCGGGGTTTTATGCGATTTTGGCACATCATTGGAGTAAAGCGGGGGTTGCAGAAAAGGCGATTTTTTATTTAGAAAAGGCGGGGGAGCAGGCGGTGCGGGCGCACGCTTTGCGGGAGGCGCTGGGGTTGTTTACAGAGGCGTTGCAGTGGTTAGAAACCTTGCCGGGTACGGTGGAGAGAAAAGAGCAAGAATTGCGGTTGCACATAGCTTTGGGTGCGCCGCTAACGGCAATTAAAGGTTATGGTTCGCCTGAATTAATTAAAACTTTTACCAGAGCGCGGGAATTGGCGCAAGAACTCGGAGAAACAGCGAATTTTTTTCCGATGTTGTGGGGGTTATTTGCAGCCCATATTGGGCAAGGAGATACAAAAACCGCCGGAGAATTAGCACAACAACTTCTTTGTCTAGCCGACAATTCCCAAGATTCGGCAATGCAGGTAACTGCTCATCATTCTATGGGTGCGAACTTGCTTTATATGGGAGATTTAGTTCAGGCTCAATTTCACCTAGAACGGTCTTTATTCTATTACGATGATCAAAAACATTCTTCCCTTGCTTTTATTTATGGACAAGATTCGGGGGTAGCGAATTTTGCTCTTCTATCAATATGCTTGTGGTTACGTGGTTATGGTCGGCAAGCTCTTGAGAAAAAGGAACAATCCTTGAGTTTAGCTAGAAAGATAGGACACCCGTTTTCTTTGGCCCTTGCTTATTTCTATGAAACTCAGATTTATCACTACTTACAAAATCTACCTAGTACCCAAAAATATGGGAAAATGACAATTAATTTCTGCATGGAAAACGAGTTTTATTTCTGGGGGACTTTGACGAGTATTGTCGTGGGTTCGGCAAACCAGCAGTCAGGAGAAATCGAGTTAGGTTTGACACAAATGCAGCAAAATTTAACAGCTTATTTAAGCCTGGGGACAAGATTAGGACAAATTTATTATATGATGTTGACGGCTATCGGTTATCTGAATGCTGGTTTGGTGGAAGAATGTGTAAGCTTGATTGATAAAGGTTTGGAATTAGCAGACCCAACGGGCGCTTATTGGAAAGCCGAACTCTACCGGATCAAAGGTGAAGCGTTAATTATGCAATCAAAAGATGCAGAGGCGGAAATTTGTTTTCATAAAGCGCTTGAAGTTGCTCGCTCTCAGGGTGCCGTGTCTTTGGAACGACGGGCGATTATAAGTTTAAGCGAATTTTTACACCGCTGTGGCCAAACTGAAGCTGCACAGCAGTGTATGACAAACCTTGATCTAAATGCTGAAGAATTTGACCCAGTGGATCGTGAAAAGGGGATGACATTGCTTGCAGCGATCGGTTATTGTTGAGCTATGCAGCCCGATGGCTGCTTAAACTATAGTTTTCCCATCTTTTCACTAGAATTATAACCATGACTCAACCCACTCTAAAAGCGACTGAAAGTTTAGATAATGTTTCTAGTCAGTCGGATAAATCACATTTTCCGCAGGCGATGTTGTCTGTGAGTCGAGAAGAATTTGATGCTTTGCAATTGACGGTAAAACAAGGGCTAACAGAAATCTCTACTGAACTGCCACCAGATTTAACAGGATATGTCTTTATTGTGGGACCGGCAGGTTCGGTTGATTCGCCCAAAAAACCCAATTCTCCACACATTGTTTACCCCAGTGAATATGGCTGGACTCCTCTCTATAACGGCGATGGAATGCTTTACCGCATTGGGTTTGAAAATGGCAAAGCTCATTTGAAAACACGCATTGCCAAACCCCTTAGTTATTGGGCAGATAAATATACTTATGAAAATTCAAATGATGTAAATTTAGGCTTTAAAGATTTTGGCATTGCCCGTGCTTCTCTGGCTTTGGGGGTTACTTCCCAACTCAGTGTTACATTAACGCCTTTTAAAAAATACCAAGCCGATCCTTATCGTTTGTTAATTACTGTGGATATGGGCCGCTCTTACGAAGTTGACCCAAACACTATGGAAGTGGTACAGCCAATAGGTTTAATTAAAGATTGGAAAGCTGTGAACCCGCTGTTTCCCAAGCAACCTTTTCCGCTGAGTATGAGTTGCGCTCATCCGTGTTTTGACTATAGCACGGGAGAGTTATTTACAATTAATTTAGGTCGCTCAATCTCTTCATTTTTACCAACTTTGCGACAATTTCTTTACCAGCTACGGATTTTAACGAAACCTTTGAAGAAATCTTTAGGGTCAAAGAAGACAACCAGTCCTCTGGATAGGTTCAGAGAATGGCTGAGCAACTTATACAAAAATATCCTCAAAGCGTTTTTAAGTTTAGGCAAAGCGATTTATCAACTCCTCGAAAAAATATACAAAACTGTCCTGCAAATATTGAACGCCTTTGCTAAGGATGATTTTGTTGAATTAGTGTGTTGGCGGGGAGAAGAAAACTTTGACAGATGGAAAGTCGTTTTACCCAATGGCAAGCCGATTAAAGTCAAACAAACCTTGCACCAGATGGGTCTGACTAAAAATTACATTGTTTTGGCAGATACAGCGTTTAAAATTGCTTTAGAAGAACTTTTATTTGCTGAACATTGGGAATTAATTGAAGAAATAGAATTTTTGATTCGAGAGTTAACAGACATTCCCCAATTAGCAGATACAAAAGTGTGGATTGTTCCTCGGGAAAAATTAATACCTGGAGAGAAAACAGTCACAGCGCACGAAGTTATTATCCCTCGCGAAATTGCTCATTATGTCGTTGAATATGAAGATGCAGATGGCATTGTTATACATACGGTTCATAGTTGTGCTTGTGATGCGGCGGAGACAATTCGCCGTTTTGATAAGTCAGTCTATAGCGATGTCGAAATCAATAACCGAATGCGAAGTTTACCCGGCGTTTTAGTGAGTGGGATGGACGTGGGTATCATTGGATGTCATGTTATTGACCCTGCAAAACTCCCTAGTTCTGATGCTGTGAGATCCTGTTTAATTGAACGTGATTTTAGTTGGGGAGATCCGGTGTATGCCTATAGGGAAATGACGCTGAAGCAGCCCGAAAAAATTGATGATATTTACTGGATCTTTTTTGGAGCCTGGGAAGAACTGTTGCCGCAGTTTGTTGGGGATATTTATAAGGATTATAAATATCGTAAATTCCCCATCAGTAAAGTGAAAGCCATCAGCCAAGAAGGCAGAGCAAGTACGTTATGTCGGGTTCATGTTGAGCGCAAAAATAATGGTCAGCAAGGCTTAGAAATTGAACTGACCACGCCAGATTATTATGAGTTTCCGGCAGGTCATTTCGCCAACTCTCCCCAGTTTGTGCCGCGTCAGGGAGGGGATAGCAGTTCAACAGATGGTTATCTGATTTGTGTGGTTCTTTCGGATCGTAATGATGGCTCTAATAACAGTGAACTTTGGCTGTTTGATGCCGCAAATTTAAAGAGTGGCCCCAAATACAGGCTGTGTAGTGAACAAATCAATATTGGGTTTACAATTCACACAACTTGGTTGCCAGAAGTAGTTTCGCCGCCAAAGTCAGATTACAATGTGCGAGAGGATTATGAGCCGGTGGTGTCGGAACTTGTGAATAAATATTTGCAGTCAAGGGATGGAGACACAAAGAAAATGGGTGAGGACATTCGAGCGTTGTTTGATGAAATTTACCAGCGATTTGAGGGCAAATAAAAATCTTTAAATTCAGCAATTTTTGCGAATTTTTTTTCTGGTAATTTTCGGGGTAGGGTTGGGTTTTCACACGGTAAACCCAGCCTAATCTGTACACAACTACAAGTTTTTATGTGACCATGAATACTCAAATGAACCCTGCTTTTTCAGAGATGACGAAAAACTACCCTCTGTATGTACCACAAGCAGTAATGGTGGCGAAGCGGTGTGAATTAACCGAGCTTCAGCTAAATATTATTGAGGGAAAATTACCGGAGGATTTGCAAGGTCATGTGTTTATTGTGGCACCGGCCGGCTCGGGTGATTCAGGTGGTTTACCGTATCCTGATGGGACTCCAATTTTCAACGGCGATGGCATGGTTTATCGCATTGATTTTAATACTCAACAACCAGCAAAAATCACGACACGAATTGCAAAAACTCCCTGTTATTATGCCGATGAAGCAACAAAACGCCGAAGCGAATATCACAAATATGGGTTTCAAAATCACGGACTCACTCGTTTTTCTATGGCCTTGGGAGTTCGCAATCAATTAAACACGGCATTTGTAAAATTTAAAACCTCTGAAGATACAAATGACCGGCTGTTAGTTACTTATGATGCCGGTCGTCCTTATGAAATTGATACGGAAACTTTGGAAGTTGTAACGCCGGTGGGTGCTAATGCAGAGTGGCGGCCTGAAGTTTCTTTATCTATGCCATTTGGGCCAGTCTTGAGTACGGCGCATCCTTTTTTTGATGCGGAAACCCAGGAAATGTTTACGGTGAATTATGGCAGATCAATGGGGAATTTCATGCAAGCAATTCCGTTTATTTATGAGGCAGAAAAGCTACCTCATGCCATCAAAAAACTTTTAGAATTGATTTTCAATTTTCTCAATACCCTAAACGTTATTAAGTTTTTACTTAACTGGATTGCTAAAATTATTTGGGAGGCTTTTAAGTTAATTAGTAGCCTTTTTGAAAATGTTTTCAAATTTAAAATGCAAAATTTCGTTTATTTAATGCGCTGGAATGGTAGCGGCCATATTGAACGATGGAAATTGGTTTTGCAGGATCGTTCCCCGGTGGTAATCCACCAAAGTCTGCATCAAATAGCTGTGACTCGTAACTATGTGATTTTGATGGATACAGCGTTTGGTGTTGGGATAGCGGAAATTTTTAATAACCCACTTCCCAACAGAAAACAAACAGAAAACTTTCTGAGAGATATTTTATCGCGTCCACTTTCTCCCGATTCTTATGTGTACATTGTCCGCCGCGAACGACTGATAGGAGGACAGCAACCGGCTTATTCTAAACAAGAAGTTGAAGTTGTGGCAAAACAAGTAGTAATTCCTCTTGAAGCCTTTCATTTTGCGGCTGATTATGACGATTCAAACGGAAAAATAACGCTCCATATAGGACATATTTGTGCTGCGGATTCGGGGGAGTGGTTGCGTAGTTTTGACTCTGGGGCTGATAGCGCAGAAACAGCTGTACCGCCACGCTTGTATGGAATGCTCAGTGGTGAGGCAGATATTAGCCGGCTGGGACGTTATGTTATTGATGTAGAAAGTGGACAAGTGGTTGAATCAAATGTCATTTCAGATGATAAGTTAACGTGGGGTATGGCGCTGAACACCTATTGCGATACATTGCCATCTGGTAAAACTGCTGAAAAAATAAAAAATATATACTGGAATTCGGATGGATTCTGGCCTGAATTGCTAACAAAATTTATTTTAAACTTGTATAAAGACTATAAATATCGAGTGGTGTCAAATGAGGATTTGCTAAAACTTTTAGATCGACAGGAAGGAAAGCCCGCTTGTTTGTTGCGCCTCGACACTCAAGAAATGAAAATAGCTGATGCGTTTGTGTTTATGCCAGAAATTGAAGCCGATAATACAGCCCAAGGATACATGATAAACTCCCCGCAATTTGTCCCGCGTGCAGGGGGAAATGGAGATTCGACAGATGGCTATATTGTCTGCACAATTTACTTGAAAAACTCGTCAGAAATTTGGGTTTTTGATGCAAAAAACTTGGTCGGGGGGCCGATTTGTAAGTTAGGTCATCCTGAATTAAAATTTGGGTTTACGCTACACACAGCTTGGTTACCAAAAATTGCTAAACGCACAGCAAGTTACAATATTTCTGTGGAGGAAGATTATAAAGATTTAGTCGCACAGCAGCCAGCAGAAATTCAAGAATTATTTGAGAAGGAAATTTACCCGCATTTTAAATCGAGAAACCCCTCAGTTTGAAGTCTGATAAGGACAGATTGACATCCTCCCCGGCGTCAGCGCACGGGGATTCCTAAGAATCGCTGACTTAGGTTTCTGCTTCGTAATAGATCGCCCTTGGATCGGAAATCCGATCGCACCCTCGCCACAATTTCCCCAAATGACCGCCCCAATCCCTTCCAACTAAAGGATTTTGCCGATTTCTCGATCGCGCGCCACCCCTCCCTAACTATAAATGAACCCAAATCGCTAAAATTAAAAAAAGATACGTAATAGGCAGGCCCGGTCAATGATCCCAACCGTTATAGAACAATCCGGTCGCGGCGAACGCGCCTTTGACATTTACTCGCGACTCCTGCGCGATCGCATCGTCTTCTTGGGCCAACAGGTTGACTCAGACTTAGCCAACCTGATTGTTGCCCAATTGCTATTTTTAGACGCCGAAGACCCGGAGAAAGATATTTACCTCTATATCAACTCCCCAGGGGGTTCGGTAACAGCAGGTATGGGCATTTTTGACACGATGAACCACATCCGCCCCGACATTTGCACTATTTGTCTCGGTTTGGCCGCCAGCATGGGCGCTTTTCTGTTGAGTGCCGGCGCGAAAGGCAAGCGGATGAGTTTGCCCCACTCCCGGATTATGATCCACCAACCTCTAGGCGGAGCTCAAGGACAAGCAACCGATATTGAAATTCAGGCCAAAGAAATTTTGTACCACAAGCGCCGCCTGAACGAACATCTTGCCAACCATACCGGTCAGCCACTTTCCCGCATTGAAGAAGATACCGAACGGGATTTCTTCATGTCGGCTGAAGAAGCAAAGGACTACGGATTAGTCGATCAAGTCATCGATCGCCGTCCTTCCGCCAGCCGCCCGATCGCCGCTGTCGTCTAAATAAAAAGTTAAAAATCAAAAATGAGGAAATATTCTTCATTTTTGATTTTTAATTTTTAACAGTCATATAGCAGTTTTCAGTGGAGTGAATTACAGATGCTGGGGCGCCTGATACGGCTTCCTAGTTAAGTCCTTACTGTATTTCATACAATTGAAAACTGCTATATGTAGCTTTTTATAAAAAACATCACACCTAGAAACCCTACATAATTACTAGGGCAAAGATTCGAGATATTGCAGGAAGTCGAGCAATTCTACTTGATTTAAGAAATGGCGCGCTTCTTTGCCATAACCTTGTTTGAGATAATCTTTTCCTTGGTTGGGAGTCCAGCCCAACCGCTTGATTTCCTCAGTCGTTCTGCTGTAGATTTCCAGATATTCTAGAAAATCTACTAACTGTTCGCTAGAAAGCTCTCTCTGGGACGACTTGCCGTAATTTTGTTCGAGACAATCGCTTTCCTGTTTTTTCTTCCATTGCAGGCGTTTGAGGATGGCGTCTATTTCGGCGATCGTATCCGAATTATCCTCGATCGCATCGCTGGGGATTCCCACTGCGATCGGTTGCAATTCCCTGACTTCGGCCGCACCCTGTAGCAGTTCACTTTGGCTAGAAGTAGGCACATCCAGTTCCTGAAGTGGTTCGCCGTAGCTAGAAGAAAGCCAAGCGTCTGAGTCTAACTGCTTTGGTACAAATCCAGTAGCCTCCGCGCGATCGACCGTTGGCGGCAACGGTTCCGGTACAGGTGCGATCGGCTCTTCATTTAATTTCGCTTCAGTGTTGACAAAAGTGCTTTGATCTGTTGGCGGCAATTTGTCAGCAACAGGCATTTCTAGAACCGGGAGAGGAACACTTGTGGGCCCAACAGGAACCGGAACAGCAGCAGGAGGGGGAGGGGGAACAGCAGCAACCGGGGAAACAGCAGCAGGAGGGGGAACAGCAGCAACCGGGGAAACAGCAGCAACCGGAGCCGGATCAACACTCGTGATCGCACGATCGGGCGCAGCAAATCCGAGGACAGCGATCGCTCGCAACCGGGCGCGGTCTTCCGCATCCTCAACAGACTCAGCAGCCGACATAGCAGTAGCAAGAGTTTTGCCGTCAACCTGAACCAGACAGCGAACAACAAACTTACCGTTATGAACAGTCAGCAACTCACAGATTAACTGTCCAGCGGGATAAAGGGCGCGAAATTCAGCAAACATAATTTTTTGACCCCGAAACCAGAAGGGGCTTATGACTTAAGTGTAGTACAGCCCAGAGAAAACTATTTTCTGAAAGCACCTATTCAACATACAATAAATTAAAGGTGAGTCATCCGCGCAACCTTTCACGCCACTAAACCCCATCCCACATCCGGCAGTTTAAGCTAACAAGCACCGGGCGTCATTTCTACCTATAGGAGATGGCACAGCAACTAAGCAAAAGTAGTAAAAGTTTCCGGTTTTGTGTACCTTGCACTTTCTACAGCACAGATTGCTCCCGACTCGCTCGTTGCACCTCGGTCCGCAAGGACAGATCGCGTGCAAAAAAACAAGGGCATCGCAGCAGCGAGCTACTAGCAATTTTGCCTTAAAGATCCGGTAAATTCTTTGCTAAAGCAAGAAGCAAGAGGCACTTCAAAAGGAAGAAGGAACAAGGCAGAAGGAAGAAGGCAGAAGGAAGAAATGCAAATTTTATCCCTCTCCATCCCTCCATCGGCTCATCCTCGACTCAAGCCGTCGCTTTCAGTATCGAGCCATCTTTTAAGAACCGACAGGGGCTTTCTAATTTGCGAAGTGCTCGGCGCTGTTGACCTAAAAGCAAACAAACCAACGCTAAAAAATTGTATTGGGGAATAGCGTGCGGGACATTTGTCTGCACCGTCAGCAGTCAGTTCAAGACAGACAGCAGACAATTAGCACGAAGCCGGTGTCGGGAGAGAATCTCAAAAAAACCTCGCGATCAAACAAGGTGGCTGTGCTCGCGTCTCCACCTATCAACCCGCGCATTTGTTGGGAAGCAGGCACTGCGAGGGCCCGAGGGGGCGCGGCTGATTTCGCCAAAATTAGACTAATTGCTGGAAACAAGAGGATCGATCGCTACATGGAATTTTCTATCGCTGCACTGCTGGCAAATTTTACAGAAGACAAATTAGTGGCCCCTAAAGCATTGGAGAAAAAACTCGACTGCAACGACGCCACCAGTCAACTCAAACTTCAAATCGCATTAGAAGCTCTAGAGAAAATTGGCATATTAGTCAAAGACAAAGGCCGCTATCGCCGAGTAGCTGAAGACGACGTAGTAGAAGCAAAACTGCGCTGTTCTAGCAAAGGATTTTGCTTTGCAATTCAAGACGCCGAAGGCTCAGAAGACGTTTACGTGCGGGAAAGTCACCTTTCGACAGCTTGGAATGGCGATCGAGTATTAGTCAAAATCATCAAAGAAGGTAGCCGCCGCCGATCGCCCGAAGGCGAAGTCATGCTCATCCTCGAACGCGCCAACCCCTCGGTACTTGCGCGAGTCAAGCAAACCGCCACCCCCACCGGCCGCGTCAGCTACAGAGCAATCCCCCTGGACGATCGCCTGTTGTTTGAACTAGACTTGCTCGCAAATGGCACAAATCTTCAAGAGGCGATCGACCACCTAGTACACGTCGAAGTCAAACGCTACCCCCTCGGCACCCACCGCCCAGTCGGCAAAGTAGTACAGGTACTCGGTTCCGACGCCGAAGCCGCTGACGACCTCGACATCGTATGCTGCAAACACGACTTGCCGCGATCGTTCCCTGCCGCCGTCATCAAAGCAGCAGAAAATTTGCCCAGCAAAGTCAAAAAAACCGACATCAAAAAACGCCTAGATTTGCGTAACATTCTGACTGTTAGCTTCAGCAAAAACGTACCGGGAACAACCAACAGCGAAAACGATGCCCCTAAAGTTGAGGAGGAAAATCTCTCCGAGGGAGGAGCCGGAAACGAGTTCGATCCGACATCGTTCCTCTCCGATCCGCCAGTGGAACGCGCTTTGTCGATCGAAACCCTGAAGCCCGGCAGGTGGCAAATAGGAATCCACATCAGCGACGCCGCCGAGTACGTGCAGCCAGAAACCCCGATCGACCGCGAAGCCCGCAAGCGAGGCACAGCGGCCCATCTGGGAGAAAAAATCATCGCGGTACTCCCAGAAATCCTCAACGAGCGCTGCTCTCTGCTGCCAGATACCGAACGGCTGACCTTCAGCATACTGCTCACCCTAGATGAATCGGGAGAACTCTTAGAATACGAAATTCAAGCCAGCGTCATTCAAATTGACTACCACCTCACCTACCAGCAAGCTCAAGCAATTATCGAACCAGGCGGTGCCGAAGATCACCCTTTATCATCCGCCCTCCGTCCTTTCCTAGATCAAATGTCGGCTGCCTCACAGGCTGCCAGAAAGGCAAGGCTCAAGCGGGGAGCTTTTGAACTAAATTTGCCCGATGCTAACTCTCACTTCGACGACGAAGGCGAATTAGGAGCTTTTGCATTCGCTCCCCCCGCCCAGTCGGCTGTCTCCGAGTTGGTGGTACTCGCCAACCAAGCTGTCGCCACTCACCTGCAGGCTTTGGGAGTCCCAGCAATCTACCGCGTCCAGCCGATGCCAGACCCGGCAGACATTCAAGAGTTCATCAAACTCTCCAACAACCTCGGAGGCGAACTGTATCTCGAAAGCGAAGAAGAAGTTTTGCCCTTGGACTTTCAGCGATTTACCCAGCAGTTTGCCGGCCTTAAGTCTGAAAGAGTTCTCACCTACCTGCTAGAAGACACCATGAAGCCCGCTGTTTACAGCACAACTCCCAAGCCACACTTCGGTTTGGGGCTGTCAGAGGGTTACACGCGCTGCACTTCGCCGCTTTCCCGCTACGCCGATTTGCTGGTGCTGCGGGTGTTGCAAGCGGTGTTCGAGCAAGGCCGCAGCAGCCGCACAACACGGGCTAAGGAAAAAGTTGACTTGCACCATTCCTCCTGTCACGGTCAAATTACTTGGAATGTTCTCCCGCCAGATTTGCACCACGAATTTGAGACAGAGTTTGCATCGGCCGTGGTACACCTGACGGAACGCGAAAGGGTTGCTGAGGATGCCGAAAGCGATTTGCAGGGATTGAAGAAAACCGGATTGATGAAAGAACGCACTGGCCAAACTTTTCAGGGTTTGATTACAGGTGTACAGTCTTACGGTTTCTTTGTGGAAATTGAGGTGCGGCCGCCGGAGAGCGACATCTTGCGTGTTGAAGGATTGGTGCACGTTTCTTCGCTAAAGGATGACTGGTACGAGTATCGATCGCGCCAGCAAACTCTAGTGGGTCGCAAAAACCGCAACCAGTACCGTTTGGGCGATCGGGTAGAAGTTCAAGTCAAGAGTGTTGACTACTACCGCCAGCAAATTGATTTAGTTGCAGTTGGCGGCGGCAGTCAAGCTTTTGATGATGATGAATAATCAGTTGACAGTTGACTGTTGACTGTTGATTTTCCTCAATACTTAGTTGTCATTGTCTAGCAACTAAGTATTTAGAGGGGGGCGGCAAACTATACTCAGCAATCATCAATAAATAATTAATGACTAATATCAAATCCGATAGCATCGGATTTTTAAAATCTAGTCAATAGTTAGCAATCACGGACGGTGCAACCGGAATTTATATAATTTCTCTGCGTTAATCTGTGTTAATCTGCCTGTATCTGGGGTAAAAAAAGATAATTTATTAACTGCAGATGACAAGGGATGGAGGCTGATTCACGCCGATTAATAGAAGAGAGATAGGAATAATTCCGCTGCTAAGAGATTTGATATAACAACTAATTACTAACAACAGTAAACGGTCAACTAAAAAATAACTAATGACGAATAACTACCCCCTGATTGTAGGAGTTACCGGTGCATCGGGACTGATTTATGCGGTGCGAACTCTGAAGTTTATGTTGGAAGCCGATGTCGCTATTGAACTGGTCGCTTCCAAGTCTACTTACATGGTTTGGCAAAGCGAACAGAACACCCGAATGCCTGCAGAACCGACTCTGCAAGAGGAATTCTGGCGGGAACAAGCAGGAGTAGCCACAATGGGTAAACTTCGGTGTCATCCCTGGCAAGATGTCGGTGCTAATATTGCTAGTGGCTCCTTTCGCACCCAAGGGATGATCGTTATTCCCTGTAGCATGAGTACGCTGGGCAAATTGGCGGCTGGCTTGAGTTCGGATTTGCTCGAAAGGGCGGCCGACGTTCAGCTCAAGGAAGGGCGAAAATTGGTACTCGTGCCTCGCGAAACGCCTTTTAGCTTGATTCACCTGCGGAATTTGACTACCTTGGCGGAAGCTGGAGCTAGAATTGTACCAGCGATTCCTGCTTGGTATCACAATCCGCAAACTATTGAAGATTTGGTAGACTTTGTGGTGGCTCGCGCTTTAGACCAGTTGGGGATTGATTGCGTTCCTCTCAAACGCTGGAAGGAAGAAGAAGGGAGTTAGTTGATAGTTGACAGTTTGTTATTTGTTATTGATGATTTGTTAGTTTTAATTAGCAATTACCAATTAGCAATTAGCAATTACCAATTAGCAATTACCAATTAGCAATTACCAATTACCAATTACCAATATTTTTAATATGCGACCTGTATTTTTGCTAGTAATTGTGGTGGGGTTAACTATTTTTGCCCTGCAAAATGTGGAGCCGGCATTATCGCTGGTGTTTTTGGGAGCTCGATCGCCTGCTTTGCCCTTATCTATTTGGATTTTGTTGAGCATGGCGGTGGGAGCTCTCACATCTTTATTGATTTCTGGTTTGCTAGCTTTTTCAAATTACCTATCTGCAACGCGAGTCCGCACCGGCCGCGACAGTCGCAGCCGTCCCGATACTTTCCCCGAAGACGGGAGGACACCTTACACGCCACCTCCCCCTCCTAGAAAACAGGAAATTGACCCGTATCTGAATTCGGAAAATAGCCAAACTCAGGCTACTGCTTCCTACCGAACAGAGTACGGCACATCGGCTGGTTACAATGCCCGGACTTTCCACCAAGAAACTCCGAACCCCGATGGGGCGAAGGATTACGCTCAACCGGGGGCTTATGCAGCAGCAGACGATGAGGACGATTGGGTCTCAGATAGCTCAAAATCCGGCTCTCAAGGGGTTGATGACGATTGGGGGGACGATCGCGATTTTCCCGATCGACCGCAGGTAAATGATGTTCCAGCGGCAAATCCGAGGGCTTACGAAGCTCAGCAGGAACCGAAAAGCAAATCTTGGGCTGGCTCAGTATATTCTTACGGCTATCGAGATCCGAGCCAGTCTGGGGTGGGGCAAACTGAGTCTGTATACGATGCGGAGTATCGAGTGCTGGTTCCTCCGGGAGGGGAAATTCCTAAACCCGCTGATGAAGCACAAATAAATCCTCTTGCAGAAGCAGAGGAGGATTGGGGACTGGATGAGGGTGATGAGTTTGATGACGAGGATAGCCCCAGTGGCGGCTCGATTAACGTGAAAAAATAGAAAAATATCGGAGGATTTGGCCGTGGAGGGGTTGAGGGGAGTAAATATCTATCTTGTCGGGATGATGGGTGCGGGGAAAACAACGGTAGGGCGGATTTTGGCAAAAAAATTAAAATACCGTTTTTTTGATACTGATGAACTAATTGTTCGAGTTGCTAATCAGTCAATTGCTGAGATTTTCGATCGAGAAGGGGAAGAGGCTTTTCGGGAACTAGAAACTAAAGTGCTCGGCGAATTGTCTGCGTATCAAAATTCGGTCGTGGCTACGGGCGGCGGCATTGTGACCCGATCGATGAATTGGGGTTATTTGCACTACGGTGTAGTAGTGTGGCTGGATGTGCCTGTAGATCAATTGTACGATCGACTGCGTTCGGACACCGCTCGACCCCTACTGCAGGAGGGCGAGATCAAATCTAAGCTGCAAAGCCTTTTGAAAGAGCGAGAGCGTTTCTACACTCAAGCAGATGTCCGAGTCTATGCTGGTGTGGGGGAAAGGCCTGAAGCAGTGGCGACTAGGGCGATCGAGGAAATCCAAAAAGTTATCAAACCAGAAACCGGGCCTGATCTCAATTGATACATTCAGAAACCGGGTTTCTAAGAAAATAACAGGTTTCTGAGGACTTTTGATACCAGTTAAAAAAATAATGCAACTATACGCAACCTCCAAACCACAAGCTTCATCAGTCATTCCCAAAATCTAAAATCTAAAATCTAAAATGGTATGACTTCGGTGAAAATACTGGTTTTTGTCACAGTGTGTCCGTTTAACCACCCCATATTCTGAAATCCACCGGGTTTGAGTGGATGTGAGGCGTAACTTTTATAAGTATGAGGATGTGGCGATCCGGAAATTTTATACAAGAACTAATGGCAGACTCATCTGATGCGCTAAATTCGGCTATTGAGTTCTCCCTAAAAATAAAATGGCCCCACCGCTGAAGGGCTGTAGGGCGCAAGGACAGTTAAACGCTAACTTGATTGTCGGGAAATTTAACATCAATGCTATCCTCCTATGTGACGATTTTACGATCGTCCATTCACTCATTAACTCTCCCGTATCAAAAAATGTAACCCAGCACCGATCGAATTCCACCTGCCCTATTCTAAAAACAATACCTCATGCATTCTGACTAGCAGCTCCCTAAAGCTGCTTTTTTATTGCGATAAGTTTTTGGGTGCGGGACTTGCGGGATCTTGGCAATAACATTTTGAGCAAAAGTCGCTACAGTTCAATACTGCCCTGGGGGTTTTCAGTTCCACCCCAGGTTTGTCGGTAATTGGTAATTAGTAATTAGTAATTGGGAATTAGTAACCCGCAACTGGGAATCGGCAATTGAGATGCTGTACCTCACCAGGCTTGAAAACTGCTATGATTACGACGCGGAACGGGGAAATAATCCGGTGGGGGATTGAAAAAAAATAAGCTGTATTTATTGATGGGCGATCTGATAGTTTTCGGCTAAATATCCGTTGCGAGTTATAGAATTTGGTTGGATGAATTTCCCGTTCCTCATTAAGAGAATACGATCCTGCCTGTCCTTGACCAAAACTCGATCGCTCCGCCCAACCCCACACCTGTTAAAGAAATGGTAGCTAATACCGCAAAAGCCCGCCAATTCTTCCAACCAGACATTTGAATATCGAGTCTTGCCAAAGCTCCCGCTGAAATCAAGAGTAAACAAGTAGCAAAAAGGTGCATCCAGGCAAAAACTACCACTGCCACAAAAGCTCCTACAATAATAGAAAGAAAAGCACCGATATCACTCGAAAACCACCGCAAAATTAAGGCCTTTATGCCTCTCAGAGGGAACGCCAAGGCGACAGCCAACACTAAAATTGAAGCTATGGCTAGAAACCAAGTCAGGTGCGGTGGAACATCAAACTCCGATAATTTCCAGCCCAAAGTGAAATAAGTAACAAAAAGTAGAGTTAGGGAAACCCAAGAGTTTTTTTTCATCCAATGGCACAATTAGGAGAACCAGGCAAAAAAAAGATGATGATCCCGATGAGTTTGTACAGTGTCTAGAGGTTAGTAGAAATAGCTTGCACCGGACAAGTGGGGATGCACTGCTCGCAAACGATACACCGCGATCGAGCAAAACTTAGTTTAAGGCTTTCTGGGTCAATGGTCAAGGCTTCGGTCGGGCAAACTCCCGTACACAAACCGCAGTGAACGCAGATATCTTCGTCTATGAGTATTTCCCGACTGGCTAGGGAAACGCCGATATTTTGCGATCGCATCCAGTCGATCGCCGCTTCTAGTTGGTCGATGTCCCCTGATAACTCTAGCACCAGTTTGCCCACTTGATTCGGAGCCACCTGAGCACGGATAATGTTGGCTGCAACATTAAAATCCTTTGCCAGTCGATAGGTGACAGGCATTTGGATCGATCGTTGGGGAAACGTCAGTGTTACCCGTTTTTTCACCCTGCAAGTCCTCGGTAATTTACAAACAATCTTAGTTATCTTATCAATACTCCGGACAGTTTTTCAAGAGGGAGGCGATGGCTTCGGCAAGCAACGCTTACGCAATAAATCACAGAAGC
>NZ_JAUBUE010000073.1:0-19345 GCF_036705305.1 Microcoleus sp. B3-D7
TAATCAGTGGTTTGACTCATTTCTATTGGTGGCCGGAGGCAAAAGTTTAATCGTGGTTAATCGACCGGACATAATATTAATCATCGAATCAACATTATTATACTGTCCGTGGCGATCGAGCATCTCAAACTGACGCACCCTACCGCAACTTTCTCTTTCTCCTCTAACTCTCTCTGTGTCCTCTGTGTCCTCTGCGGTTAAAACCTCTAATTCTTATATGAATTAAAGCATTTTTTCCAGAAATTGCTTGGCGCGATCGCACTTCGGGTTACTAAAAAACTCCTGCGGCGGCACATCTTCCGCCACCTTTCCGCCATCGAGAAACAATATCCGGTGGGCGACTTCCCGCGCAAAACCCATTTCGTGAGTTACAATTGCCATTGTCATTCCCGTTTTCGTCAAAGCTTTCATCACATCTAACACTTCTTTAACCATTTCTGGATCGAGTGCAGAAGTCGGTTCGTCCATCAACAAAATTTCCGGTTCCATAGCCAAACAGCGGGCGATCGCCACCCGCTGTTTTTGTCCCCCCGAAAGCTTAGAAGGATAAACCTCGGCCTTATCTGACAAACCCACTTTTTCCAGCAATTCTAACCCCTTCAGACGCGCCTCATCCTTAGCAATTTGCTTCACCTTTACAGGCGCATACATCACATTTTGCAGCACAGTCATGTGCGGGAACAAATGGAAATGCTGAAAAACCATCCCCACTTTCTGGCGGATTTTCATAATATCTGCCTTCGGCAAAGTAATATCCACTCCGTCAATGTATATGTGTCCCGAAGTGGGAATTTCCAGTAAATTCAAACACCGCAAAAAAGTAGACTTGCCGCACCCGGAAGGGCCGATAATGGCAATCACTTCACCTTTATGAATCTCAGTAGTTATCTCGCGCAAAACCTTCAGATTGCCAAAAGATTTATACAGGCGATCGACCTTAACTGCTACTTTGGAGTCTGCGTTCGAGTACATTGGCCCCCCAAGTTAAACTAAGCACCATCAAATAATAAATTGCGCCGACAAATATCAAAGGCTCAAAGTAAATATACTTTTCTGCTCCCACAATTGTAGCGCGGCGCAGCAAGTCTTCTACGCCAATTACGGAAACTAAAGCTGAATCCTTCAGCAAAGCAATACTTTCATTCACCAATGCAGGCAAAATATTTTTCAACGCTTGCGGCAAGATAATATCGCCCATCATCAGTTTGTAGGGAACGCCAAGGGATTCTGCGGCTTCTTTTTGACCTTTATCTACGGCTTGAATTCCCGCGCGGATTGTTTCGGAAATATAAGCCCCAGAATTCAGGAAAAAAGTAATGACGCCAGCTTGCAGCGCCGATATATTATAGCCCGTAAGCTGCGGCGTTGCAAAATAAACTAAAGTCAACTGCAAAATTAGCGGCGTTCCTCGAAAAATTGAGGTGTAAGCAGTGCCAAACCAGAACAGCGGTTTAATGCTAGAAATCTTAAACAGAGACAGCACAATTCCCCAGATAAATCCGAGAAATGCCGACAGCAAGGTAAAAGTTAGCGTTACCCCAATCCCGGACAAAATATAAGGCAAACTCGGCTCGATTTTCCCAAAATCTAACCCGAACTTGGGCGCTACCGCAGGCTGATTTGCTTGAGCAGTTTCTTGCGGAATCGGTCGAGAAAACCACTTAGTAGCTAGGTCCTTAATTTGCCCGCTGGCTTTCATTTGCTGGAGGACTCGGTTGAATTCTGGAACTAATCTCGAACCTTTCGCAAAGGCGATCGCTGAACCGCTTTCTTCAGTATTCGGGATTGTGTTAAATTCCAAGTCCGGGTTCGCTGCTGCATAACCCGTAGCGACAGTATCCTCGATCACTCCCGCGGCGAGGCGGTTCGATTTAATTTCTTGAATGATGTCAGGAATCCTATTCAGAGGAGCCAGTTGCACCCCGGCCATTTTTTTCACAGCTTCCTGCTGAATGCTTCCGAGTTGAACGCCTACTTTTTTCCCGGCTAAATCTTCAGCTTTGGTCAAATTGCTGCCTTTATTGGCGACAATTGTATTTTGAGCTTCGTAGTAAAGGTCAGAAAAAGCAACATTTTTTTTTCTTTCTGCTGTGGGAGTCATTCCAGCCATCACAAAATCGGCTCTGCCCGCCTGCAAAGCTGGAATTAAGCCGTTAAAATCCATGCCAATTACTTTCAGTTCGTAGCCCAATTTTTTAGTAATATATTTGGCAATATCGATGTCAAAACCGATAATTTCGTTGCCGCTAACAGCCGTATCTTTAAATTCATAGGGCGGGTAGTCTGGGGAAGTCGCTAGTGTTAAAGTCTTGTTGGCTTGGGCGTAGCTGGCGATCGCAATTAAACAAAGGGCGATCGCGATCGCCGCCGCCAGCATTGATTTTAATTTTAAACGTTTCATATCGAACATTGTCCTAAAAAATCCCCTCGCCCAGAAAATATACCACAAATCGGAATCAAGTCACCTTTGTAAAGGAAGATATACTCCTGGACGCACGGGTTTCCTGAAACCTGGTTTGATGGACAAACAAACTGCATAATTAGCCTTTAATAATAGTAAAAAACCCGGTTATAAAGGTATTAAAGCGTGCAGGTCTAAAGATAGATAATTGTGCCACTAACTTATATTTAAAAAACGTCCGTAAGGCACATTTTTTAACAATTTAGAAAGGGAAGCTTGTTTGCTAAATTCCCACCCATAACGATTTGTCAGCCCGCTCGGCACACTAGAGTTGTACTGCAATTTGAGAGAGTTCAACCTCCTCTGATTTGATGGCTCTAAAATACTGAAATTTCCCTACTTCAGTATTTTCAATTATCCTAAAACCTGCTAGTTCAAGTCCCCTAATAAACCCTTGAATATCTTTCATGTGGGAAGTGACCTCATAAATCCAGAGCTGTCCATCAAGTTTGAGTGTACGGGCGGCTTCTCGAATATAATCAGCGATGTTTAAACCCATAAGTGACAGATTAAACATAGCAACGTCCAGACAGCTATCCTCCAAAGGCACACGAGCCATATCGCACTCAATAACCGAATCATTTATAGCAATAAAATCAAAGCTATGAACTATATGCTTACCAGCAAGAGCTTTAGCTATCAGCGCTTCGCCACAACCAAAATCAGCCACAACTAAATCAGATCGCCTCTGAAGCCATTTGATCGCTTCCTCATAAGGAATGATTGACCAGGTTTTTCGGGCTTCTTGATAAAGGGTATGATATTGCATCCACTCTTCTGGATTGCCTTGCAAACGTTTATAGGTAGTTTGACTGTAGCTGTTACTCCAACGGGCATTCATCCGGCTAAAATCACCGTACTGAAGATTCCGTCGCTGGACATCTACAGGATCAATATCTGGAAGTGGAACAAAGATTCTAGGGCGAATAATAGATTTTTGTTCACCTGTCTTCAATCGTTCTAACCACTGCCGTAGATCTCGAAATGCCTGAGATTCTGTTCTTAATTGTCCTTCAGGCATTACACCATCAACCGCAGCATCAGCAACCGTCTGTTTATTTTGCAGCCTAGCTAATCGCCCCTCATCCCAACTCCAGTGTTCTCCATCATCTAAACCATAAGTCACAGGCATAAGGATTGTGAGAGTATCGTGAACTTGTCCCTGACGATTCAATCGCCCTTCTAGCTGCTCTAGTTCGGCACTTGTCCAAGGTGGAATGTTCAGAATTAGGCGATCGCAAACTCGTTGAAATCCATCGACACCAGTAGCCATTGCACTACTAGCAATCAAAATATCTGTAGAGCCATCAATAAAATTGTTACGGCCACTTTTATCTCCCCCCATGTGAAAACCGACAGTCCATCCTTCTCCCTCGATCGCCTCTTTTAACTGATCGACAATGCCCTCAACGTAATGAGTATAAACAATTGTTTTTGGTTGAAGTTCCTTCAAAATAGCTGGAATTCTGGCGCGGGTAAGAATTTGCTCCATCTTTAAAAGAGATGTAGCTTTTTCCCGGATTTCATCAACCAAGTGAGTACAATCAACTGGAATCGTAACCCTGTTGATTTTGATCTGGGGCTTGACTCTGGAGCGAATTCCCAGAGTAACAAGTGCCTGATGTAAACGCATACAGTTGTTAAGCGTAGCTTTTTCACCTAAATCATATCGTTCTATACCTGTTACTAATTCAACTAAACTTTTACCTTCTTTTAGGTTATTAATTACAGGAGTTGCACTCATTCCCAGCACATGAAGATCAGGATTGTTCTCAGTTGCATTCGTAATCATTGCAAGAACCATCTGTCGCCGTTTAGATGGATCATCACTACGATGTTTACAACGATGAATCTCATCTACAATAATCAGATCAATTTTGTATCGTTCTAGCAATTGTCGAATGTGAGCAGGTGTTGAGGGTTGCTGGAACATTTCATGATTCAGCAGAATGTAGTGATTTCCCTCCTCAATATCTGACCAATGAGGATTAAAATTTTTGATTGTTACTCGACTATCAGGAAAAACGTGCTTGATTTCTCCATGCCAGTTTGGAATTGTATCTAATGGAGAGATAATTATTGTGAGATGAGAATCAATAATACGGCTGCTAAGAATGCCACCTATCGTTTTACCTGTTCCTGTTAACGAAAGATTTAACATTCGCTTTCGATTTCGTAGCTGTACCGCCGTCAACTTCTGCATTAAGTTTGGAGGGGTAATTTTGCCATTAATGCGGAATGCCCAACCTGACGGAATTTGCATATCCCGCGCTTGGTTGTATTCGTCAAGAAATTGATCTCTCACCTGACGACCATAACCCTCATCAGTAAATGCTTCTACACCTTCAACAGCAGATTCATCCTCAAAAACTTCTGCCCAAATCCGATTAAGCCTAGAAGCAATAAAGAAATCAATCGCCTCTTGATCTGCTGAAGCAACAACTTGACTACTTAGAAATTCTAGGCTTTTCTGTACTTTTACTCTTGGCAGTTCATTAGATTTATCAAGTTGTTGTGGAGAATTACCATTTTTTTCAAAAGCTTGAGATGTTTCATCAACAATTTTTAGTTCAGAATCTCCTTTTATATCCTCATGTAAGCTAATCTCAACGTCAGAGATTTTGATTTGCTTACCTTGAATTACATCTCGAAGTTTTTGCCCTGTCAGTTTACCCTTGATAATATCTTTGACGATCTTGAGTCCCTCAGTATTCCTTGTATCTAAAACACCTGATTGCTCAAATATTTTATATAGTTCAGCCTGAGTTAGGTTGGGAATATGAACTTGTAAACTAGCAACAAACTGACGAATAGCTTCTAAAGACCAGCCAAAACAACGAGCGCATCCACTATTCCCTTGACTCCAAGAAGCTCTTGTAATACTATTTATCCGGGTTTTCCATTCATATCCATCTATAGGACATTTAAACCAAGCCTCTTGGTTAGATCCCTTAGTCAATGCTGTTGGATGTAAATCGAGTTGATGATTTTTTTCATAGTCCCAATACTGAGGAACATAATCGGGATAAATAGAAATCAAAGATGTAGTTTTAGTCGCAACCCAGCCCCGACACGCAGGACAGCCACTGTTGTCTCTTTTCCAAGAGGATTTAATTTGAGAAAGAGGCGCAACCCACTCATAACCATCAATAGGACACTTAAAAAAAGCTTCTTTAGTCGATCCAATTGTTAATTTCATGGGATCAAGTCCTAGCTCATTATTGGCTTCATAAAACCAATACTTAGCAACTTCATCAGGAAATTCAATCCCAATAGGATTTGCTTGACCCCATTCCCCTCGCTTTCTTTCATGAGTACCATTACATACTCGGCATCCAGCATTACCCTTTGACCACTGTTGATTGATTGTTGAGGCAACAATTGCCTGCCATTCATTTCCCTCATGGGGGCATTTAAGCCAAGCTTTTTTATTACTACCTAAAGAAAGGGTGACTGGATCTAAATCCAGTTCTTTATTTTTTTCGTAATCCCAGTATTGACTAATCAGTTCAGGATAAACTTCTATTAAACTAGCCTTTTTTTCAGCCTTTTTTTTTCTACCTGCACACTTTGGGCATCCACTTGTCCCCCTATCCCAACTGGTCTTAATATCGTTAGGTCTTTTTTCCCATGAGTGTCCATCAATAGGACATTTAAGCCAAATAAATTTGCTGGTACTCCCAGCAGCAATATCTTCAGGTTTGATATCTCCATTCTTTTCATAATCCCATAATTTTGCAACTCTTTCTGGGTAGAGGACAGCTAAACTCTTTAAATAAAAGTTATTTTTTAACTGTTCGTTTTTCTCTTGTTCCGCGATGGCTTTCGCTTCTTCTTCAGCAACTTTTTCTTTTTCACGTTCTTTCAAATATTCATGGAATGCAGGATTGACATCAAGAACCTGCCTAACTCTTTCTCTACTTAATCCATGCTGAGCGCCTATATCCTGATAGCTAAACCCTTGTTTATAAAGCTCTAAGAACTGATTACTCTTCTGAAGTTTCGCCTCTCTGATTTTAGTTAATTTAGATAATTTTTTTTGGCTTTCACTTTCTGCTTCTGGCGAAAAATCTACTCCTCCATCATCATTCTGCCCTTGCCAAATTTGACAAATAGCCTGCCCCAAATCGGTTAGAGAAACCCGCTCATCTTTTAATTGAACAAGACCTCTATCCTGAAGATTGAGTAATGTCCTTTTGACAGAAGTAAATTTTTTTATGGGTTCAGAGGATAAATATAGCGATTGAAGAATGAGTTTCTGCATCCTACCAAACCCCTTTCTAGCCTCTCGGATATTGTACGCATCATCCATAGCTCAACCTGAATAATTAGAGGTGTCTATGTACTATTTTATAGATAAATGCGGAATATATGCCTAATATAGCCCAAAAACAAATCAGGAGATTTTAGACTAACGGGAGGTCATTGATCCGGGGCTGATGCGGTTGGTGATTTAGACTTGGTTATGGGATGAAACTTACCAAAGTTAGATGGGTGAACTTACCGCCGACGGCATTCGTGACTTCCGCACGACCTATGGGCAGACCACAAACCCTAGCAGTTTCCCCCTTTTTCAATTTACCGGAACCTTCCATAGCAAATAGATCAACAATTGACCCGGAGGTGGTTGCGCGCTTTAGGTTCAGAAGTCGAAATTCTGCTACCTTGGGACTTGCGACAGAAAATGGCCATAGAAATCCAAAAAACTCGGAACTTGTACCAATAGTCTCTTGCCCGATAATTATCAAAACTATTGTGGAAAACTTGCCGATTTCTGTGGAAAACCCCCCTTTTCCTGTGGAAAACTAGCACTAAATTAAGTGTGATCGCTCTAACCCGATTGATAGGATTTAAAAAATTGGAGGAATTGCGGTAAGTAAAAATACTTTCCCGATTCTTCAATTAATCCGTGTATCCGTGTCAAAATCACTGGTTGTGCCTTCATTTTTCAGAATCGTAGCTAATTTGGTCGGAATGGTAAGCCGGCGGCTCAACGTGAATTAAGATGCGTACAGGGCTGAAACGTTCTTCCAAACGGGCTTCTACTTCTTCTGTAATCCGGTGAGCTGTTTCTACATCGACAGCATCCACGATCGTGTGCATCTCAATAAATACTTGACGCCCTACCACACCGCGGGAGGCGATCGAGTGACAGTTGACAACCCCCGGTACATCGATCGCGATCGCGTGAATAACTTCCGGTGCGATCGCCATTTCATCCACCAACCAAGGCAGATTTTCTGTTAAAACCTTCCAACCGCTGCTAAATACCAAAACAGCCACAGGAAAAGACAAAAACACATCCAGGAATTGCAGTTGAGGTATATTCCAAACCTGCCCTTGCCAAACTCCAATCAACCCGCCGATCACCATAATTGTCACCCAAACATCGCTCATCGTGTGCTGAGCGTCAGCCACTAAAATCGCGCTACCAAGGCGTTTCCCAACCCTGCGCTCGTAAAAGGTGACAAAAATATTAATCCCCAGTACAATCAGCAAAATCCACAGTTCATTTGGGGATATTTTGACAACTTTACCCCCGTTAATCAGCCTTTCGACAGCACCGCTGAGAATTTCAAAACAGGCAATTCCCAGAAAAGCAGCAATTCCCAGAGCTCCGAGAGCATCAAATTTTTGGTGTCCGTAGGGATGATCGCGATCGGGCTGCGGATTGGCATAATGATTAGTTACCAATCCTAAAATATTATTAGCGCTGTCCGTGACGCTGTGCAAAGCATCTGCCAGCAAACTGAGGGAACCAGTCACCCATCCCACGGCTGCTTTAATTGCCATCACCAGCAAATTTAGCAATAAAGTAATTATTAAAACCTTGCGGACTTCGGAACGGTTATCGACCACCATAAACTCTCCTCGATCTGCCGTCAATTTTTCTGGTTTCTAGTTTAAAGCTTATCAAGTCAGAAAAGGTTAAAACTATTGCCGAATCTAGCTTGCGACTAGATTTATATTCATTAATTTAGCCGAGCTTCTTGAGACAATTTTTAATTAATACCAGTTTCGCAGTCCAATTGAGCTGGAATGTACTTCTTTTGGGTTACTATATTTTTTATCATTAACAATCGTATGTTAAATTTCATTGCCCATGTCTCTTTCTCCGCTGACACTGAATTTAGTCGAAGGTTCTGTCTCCTTTAGCTTTTCCCCGCAAGCCGCCCGGGATTTGCAAAGCGATATTGCAGCTTTGATGGAAAGCTTGAAAGCTGTAGCAGCCAAAACCGCTGGCGCTAAAGCTTCTCCCCAAAAACCGATGGAATATCGGTATGCAGGGGATGTATTTTTAGAAGTTTTCTGCAACCCGAATATCTGGCCAACTCCTTTTGCTGCAAAAGTGCTGATTACGGTTAGGGACGATCGCGTGCGCGTGACCACCGAAGCCGAACTCAGCCGCCTGCGCGACGATCTCGCTCAGTATATAGAACAAGTCGGTTGAGAATCTCAACCTCGATCGTTTGTAGTTAATAGGTTGAATCTGAGTTCAGACACCATTCTCAAGAACAGGCTTTCCGGCCTGTTCCACAAACATTAAATTTTATTGTCGGGTGGGCTTCTAGCCCGCCCCTGAAAGGCTTATTGAAAGTGGATAAGTATCTGCCGGCGACGCCGACCATTCCCACATTGAACCTGCATAATTCTTAGCATTAAACCCCACATTTGTCAAGACACAAGTCAACCATGCAGAACGAATTCCCCCGGAGCAATAACTCACAATTTGAGTTGACTGCGAAACTCCTTTTTGCTGCAAAATAGCAATTATTTCCCCGCTATCCAGCAGTTTTCCCTGTTTGTCCATTAACTGTTTGTAATAAAGGTGAACCGCACCGGGAATGTGGCCGCCGCGCTTTTCTCCGTAAGGCGTTTTACCTGCATATTCTCGCGGCTCTCTGGCGTCAATAACTGCTAAATTAGCATCTCCTAAAATAGCTTTAAATTCATCACGCTGAATTTCCCAATTCGAGCGGCGAGATATTACAAAATCTCCTGTTTTCGATGGATTGTTTGCAGCTTTTACTCGATTAATTCCAGCTTTGATTAAAGCCCGATACCCTCCATCTACCAAAACAGCTTTTTCGTGTCCCAAAGTCCGCAACATCCAAACAATCCTTCCGTCTTCGCCCCACCCTTTCACAGAATCGGCAACCACTATCACAGGTTTGTCTTGACAAATACCAATTGCTTGCAGTTTTTGAGTTAAAACTGTGTTATTTTCGATAATTTTTCCCTTGTGGGGAAAGTCGGAACGGGAAAATTCCTGCCAAGTTACGGGAATAGCTGGTGAGAAACGGCAAAACCACTTTAAAATAGGTGCGCGAGCATCTAGTAAAGTAGCTTCTTGTTCCAGCAATTGCTTAGCTAAATCTGCATTTACTATCCAGTTATTTGCTAACTTACCGAGTAAATTAGACATAATTTATTGAGTAACTTGGGCTGTATTAGCACCGCAGGCTAAAACCCCTTTTGTATTAGTTGGATTAGCTGGTTTAGTCTTGCCAGGAGCCACATTTAGACACAAGATTGTTTGTGTCTTGTTTCCCACCAAAAAGACTCCCCCCACAAAACTTTTGAGATTAGCTTGCTTCGATACTCCGTAGTTAAATACAGCACCTTTTTTAACCATGGCGATCGAGTAGCTGTAATTGGCTGCGGCAGGTTTAATTTGGAGACCCATATAAACCAATAGATTGGAAACAGAACTTGTAAAACCTGCTTTTTCAGCATAGTAAACTTGCTGAGCTTTATTCATCGAACCCACAAATTTTTTCGCTTGTGATTCCTTAGCTTTAAGCGTTTGTGACACTTGAGCTTCCGACACAGGACTGAAAACAACTGGCAGAGTTAGAACTGCGATCGCAACTTTGATCTGCCAGTTGCGGCTGCTAGGAATCAGGCTTAATTTCACAGATAGCAGGTGGAATGAGCGGTCTAGCAACATACAATCAAACTAATTGTTTTGCCTGAAACTGTCTCAACGCCCCAGGAGCCACCGTGCCGTGTTCTGTGATTATTCCCGATATTAATTCCGCCGGAGTTACGTCAAAAGCGGGATTGTAAAATTCTACTCCCACAGGACAAATTCGCGTAGTTCCAACTTGATACATTTCAACTGGATCGCGTTCTTCAATTGGAATTTTGCTGCCGTCGGAAAGTTCAAAATCAATTGTTGACAGAGGAGCGGCGACAAAAAACGGGACGTTGTGAGCTTTGGCAACAATTGCTAAACTGTAAGTGCCAATTTTATTGGCCGCGTCGCCGTTAGCAGCGATTCTGTCTGCACCGACAACTACTGCGTGAATCATGCCGAGTTTCATGCAGTGAGCGGCCATATTGTCTGCTATCAATGTGACGGGAATTCCTTCTTGCACGCATTCCCAAGTGGTCAGTTTTGCACCTTGGAGACGCGGCCGAGTTTCGTCTGCAAAAACTCTTCCGAGTCTTCCTTCTCGCCAAGCAGAACGAAATACACCTAAAGCAGTACCGTAGCCGGCAGTTGCTAATGCACCTGCATTGCAGTGAGTTAGTAAGTTCAGTTTTTCCGGTGTAGCTGGCAGAACTTCTAAACCTTTGTCGCCGATATCTTTACAAGTTTGCAAGTCTTCTGCTTGAATGGTTTTGGCCATTTCTAACAAAGTTTTTTGCACTTGTTCGACAGAACCGCTAGTTTTCTCGGCTGTTTTGAGCATTCGCGATATTGCCCAAAACAAATTAACCGCAGTCGGACGAGTTGATCGCAATAACTCACCAACTTGTTCTAATTTAGTAAAAAACTCGGTGCGATCGCCCGTTTCGATTTCTCGCGCCCCCAAATACATCCCGTAGGCTGCTGCTACCCCGATCGCCGGAGCACCTCGGACTATCATAGTTTTAATCGCCTCAGCCATATCTTCGCAGCGGCTAATTTCGACTACACCGTATTCTTTCGGGAGTCGGTTTTGGTCAATTAGCAGAACTCTGTCTTCCATCCAGGTGACGGGGGAAACGGGGGAGTTTTGAGCGGTCATCTATTTCAATTATGTGAGGGACAAGTTTCTATGATGCCATGAAAGCGACTCTTCCCGCCACTTCGAGCGACAAAACCCGCCTAATTAAGCGGGTTTTGTAGTTTTCCTAAATATTTTCACTATTTGGCAATGATTAAACAATCACTCTCAACTTTAGACAGCATATCTGGGAAAGCTGATGTGTAATTGCCATCTTTGTCTACAATCCTGCGGAGTGTATATCCGTTGTCAGGAGGTCTGCCGAAAAACGAGTTTGTACGATGCCAGATATCTCCATTCGGAGTGTTCGGATCTCGCTCAATCAAAAAATCTACAAGCCACTGCGGCACAGAGAATCCAAACACTATCGGCGTAATGTGTCCGTGCTGCAAAGTTGCATCCGAGAATCGGAACAAGTAGCTGAAGCGAGAAAATTTGACTAAATAAATTAACATCCGTCCTGCCATTGATGAATGAAATGTCCAGATAACAGGGTCAAAAACGCGCAGCAATAAAGTCCGTTCGGCAGCATTCCAGTCTGAACTGTACATCGTCAGACAATCGTCTGGTAAAACATTCCCGTCCATAAAAAAGATACCTTGCAGGACTTCGGGTAACTCGGCTGGATGTTCTACTTTCATCCAATTTGCGATGTCTTTTAGTTGCTTTTCTTCGATTAACATGGTATTATTTGTCCTCAAAATATTTGTGTTTGGGTTTTCTATTACATACCCCCTTGATTTCTTAGTTGATCGAGCGATCGATAGTTTATGTGGTGTGCGGTTTCAACTCACATCTTGCATCCTAGCCAATCAGTTATTCAAGGGCGGGGGGACACCCCACAATAAACTTGATGTCTTGTAGGGTGGGCCTCGGGCCTGTTAAGCGAGAATGGGGCAATATCTCAGTTTCAACCGCTGTCCGATCGAGCTTTTGGATTAATTACCGCCGCAAATTCGGCTCAGAAGCTCGTCGCACTTTGCCTACCGTACTCACGACATCCACCAGCATCTTGAGTGCGATGTCTTTACCCGGGCAAATCCGTCCCGCGCTACGATCGCCCACCGAATGAAAACCCATATGAAAAGGGCACAGATTCTCGCGCTTAGGGTTGAATTCGTATACCGTAGAGCCCCAGAAACTCCCGTCTAGCAGCCCCAGGCTGAGCGGTATCAGTACCTTGGTTCCTGCGGGGAAGGTGCGCTCTTTGCCGGCTACCGTTGCAGTGAATGGCTCTGTCGCGACTCGGTGCGTGGCGCTGACGGGAGCCCAGAGGCGGGCGCATTCCAGGAGGAAGAGCTCGATCGACTGGCGATCGTCCAAATCGAGCTGATCCCAAAAATCAGTCGGGTTAATTTCGGCCGTCTGCTGTCCTTTATAGGCGGGGAGAGGGCGGTATCCCATTGCCGTGTAGCCTAGGTGGAGGGGGCCTTGCAGTCCCGCTATGCCCATAATCGATGTCATCAGCTTCGCCAATTCCCGCTTAGTCATGCCGTTGTTTTCCGAGCTCTCCTCGAAGTCGGCTAAAGCTGGGGAATTCTCATAGATAGTCGCTGCACGCTCGATTAGAGCGGACAAATCCCCGTGTCCTAAGAGGTTCAGGCTTTGCAGCAGGTTGCCGATGACGGCGAAGTAGTGCAGCGGGCTTTGGCGAGTGTAATGCAATTCGGTGAGAAGTTCGATCGACTCTGAATCGTCTGGATTAATTCCAAAGATGACGTAGTGCAGGTATCGGACTAAAAATCCCATCCAGCCCCGCTTGACATCGGTAAAAAACGCTCCCCCCGCACCGTGTGGCATTTGGGCATAATCTGCGGCTAGCCGATCGAGCAACCGCCTGCTGATTTCGTCTCCCTGGCGATCCGCTGTCGCACTGTTGAAGAGATATTTCTGCATACAGCTTCGGAATGCTGCGTGGTTGCTGCTACCATCAGTTTCGCGATCGGACAAAGACAGTAGAAAAAGGTTTCTGCCGCCGACATCTTGGTTGGGGGCGCTATCGGGATCGAGTACCGAAGTACCAAGCCGCCATCCGCGCGCCTGGGGCGATGTGAGTGCTTTTTCTAGGGTGTCAAACTCTCCCATCACGACTTGCCCCGCGCAGCAAAAGTTTGCTCCGAAAGCCAGCCGTTTTATCTGCAAATAGGTGGGTTCGTTGGCAATCAAACCCTCAATCAGGGCGATCGGCGGTAGCATCGTTTTGCTGAGACTTTCTTCTGGGTTTTGCAAAGCCCAAACCTGAAACTCGTTCAGGGCCGGGTTCATCAGCGATGAGAAAATAGTATCTAAATTTAGGTTCATCATAATTCCTCCGAGAATCCCTCGCCATAACCCGCTTTGCAGTTAGCAGCAAGAGGGTA
The DNA here is from genome assembly GCF_036705305.1 of Microcoleus sp. B3-D7. NCBI lineage: Bacteria > Bacillati > Cyanobacteriota > Cyanophyceae > Oscillatoriales > Microcoleaceae > Microcoleus > Microcoleus sp. B3-D7. The sequence continues at coordinate 13,818 of NZ_JAUBUE010000073.1, forward strand.
TTGAGCGGCAATTGAGCGGGTATTGAATCCCACTTAAATGCCAAAATCAGTAAGTATAACTATAGCCATCTTTATTTGTAAACGCAGTGGCAATATAGATATAGTTTTACTGAATATGTCTGCGCCCAAGTCTAGCCTTGTCCCGGAGATTGAGTGGAATTTTTAACGATTGCTGGTAAGTAGATCTACTTTCTGCATCTCAAGTATTAGCCCCAATCTCTCAGAGCCGGACTTAACCGTAGAGAATTACAGGAACTCGCCCCTACAAAATACTAGGGTTTTCTTTGTGATTATTATATAGCAATCCTAAATCATTTGTGGATTTCTTACTCCCTCCCCTTACTAAGGGGATGGTTGGGGTGGAGTAAAAAAATTACGGCTCATTTAAGATTGCTATATATATTTAGATATAAAATATTTTAGGCTTCTGTATGCTTCTGAATTTAAGTGAATAAACTCAGAGAATTAATTACTGAATATTATTAAATAATAGAGCTAAAAATTCCCAATTCTTCAATTATTCAATCTCAAATCAAATGCCATCCCCAATCCCTAATTCTTCAATCTAAAATCTAAAATCTAAAATCTAAAATCAAATGACGCCCGCTAAAGTTTCCTACCAGTACAAAAGCACTTTACAGGAAATCCGCAGGCGTCAAAATCAAGCAAACTTAAATCTTAGAAAAGACCCAGAGTGAAAGATTTGTCGATCGGGAAAATAGCACCAATACCCAACCACAGAGTTACAGCAGTTCCCAACAGGAAAACAGTAGTAGCAACAGGGCGGCGGAACGGATTTTGGAACTTGTTAACATTCTCGATGAACGGAATCAAAATCAAGCCAACGGGAACACCAGCCATGCAAGCAATACCCAACAATTTGTTAGGCAAAACGCGCAATAGTTGGAAAACAGGCCACAAATACCATTCCGGCAGAATTTCCAGCGGAGTAGCAAAAGGATTAGCAGGTTCCCCAACCAAAGCCGGGTCTAGTACGGCCAGACCCACGCACAGAGAAATCGTTCCCATGATTACTATAGGGAAAACGTAGAGCAAGTCATTAGGCCAAGCTGGTTCGCCGTAATAGTTGTGACCCATGCCCTTAGCGAGTTTAGCGCGGAGGTCTGGATCGCTCAAATCTGGTTTTTTGATAATAGACATAGTGAGAGTGTTCTCCTTTTAGTTTTACCCGGGCCTGGGATTCCACTGTATTCGTTAGTTTGAATCAGTGGCGCGATCGCAGGAAGTATTAGCCGTAAATAAATATCATGAGCGATGAATTATGAATTTTCAACTCAAAATTCAGCGGGGGGCAAAAGAATACCGCCCCCACAACTCAAAATTTACAAAGGGCCAGAGATACCTTGCTTGCGAATCATCAAGAAGTGAGCCAGCATGAAGACTACAATCAGCCAAGGCAACACAAAAGTGTGCAAGCTGTAGTAACGGGTCAAAGTGCCTTGACCGACGCTGACACCGCCGCGCAGCAGTTCAACCATCAAAGAACCGACAAACGGGATAGCTTCGGGGACGCCGGAAACGATTTTAACTGCCCAGTAACCGATTTGATCCCAAGGCAGCGAATAGCCGGTCACGCCGAAAGAAACAGTGATGACTGCCAAGATTACTCCTGTCACCCAGGTTAATTCGCGGGGCTTTTTGAAGCCGCCTGTCAGATAAACCCGGAAGATGTGCAAAATCATCATCAGCACCATCATGCTTGCAGACCAGCGGTGGATGGAGCGGATCAGCCAGCCGAAGTTGACTTCAGTCATCAGGTATTGCACTGAAGAAAAAGCTTCTGCTACCGTGGGACGGTAATAGAAAGTCATGGCGAAGCCGGTGGCAAACTGGATCAGAAAGCAAACTAAAGTAATTCCGCCCAAGCAGTAGAAAATATTGACGTGCGGGGGTACGTACTTCGTAGTGATGTCGTCGGCGAGCGCCTGAATTTCCAGGCGTTCCTCAAACCACTGGTAGGTTTTTGAGTCGGTGATTTGTTTAGAAAACATGGAGCCAGAATTCCTAAAAGAATATTGCTGTGGTTGAGGTTCAGGGCAGCAGCCACAAGGTTTTTTGTCGCCCCGCGCCGAGCAGCTTGCTTTTACTAGCAAATGCCTGAGGCTATTTTTTAAATTTGGAGCTGACGAAAGGAACTCTATTGTGCGATCGCCTGCAAGCCCTGGGAAACTAAGCGGTGGCTTGTCCCTACTCGCTGGCGTTGCCCGATCGAATTCCAGACTGTGATAAAAAATGTAACATAATTGCCGTGCAATTTTCACGCGGGCGATCGCTTTTTGGACACTTAAAAGGCTTTTTTCGCAATCTCAACATCCGCCCAAGCTACTATGCGGGGAGGGCTGAGCTACAGCAAGCAGTCCGAGCCGGAAACAGGTTTGCCGGGAGAGGCCGAATTTCATCTCGATCGTAAAACTTCACCTTTTGGGTCTATCGATTCACAAACCATTGCCAATCAGAATAAAAGGTGCCCAGTAGAAGGGGTGGCTCAGGCTGTTACTCAGTTGTGACGGGGCGCTGCTGCTAATGGGTTGTTGTCCTGATGCTGCATAGTTGCCTGTAATCAGGGCAATTTGCGCTTGGCGTAAGGCTTCGGCTTTGGTCATATTCTCTTGCTTCAAGGCGGCATAGAAGGCATCCATCAAGTCTTGCGTGCCACCATCGTCTACGAACCACAACGTGGCGATCGCGGCCCTAGCGCCTGTACGCTGCACCTGATAGCCAAACCCCAAAATCTCCTCACCGTTACCTAATCTGCCGCCTACAGCCGTTTGGCAGGCACTCAGGACGATTAAATCCACCTTGGGTAACGACCAGGTTTTGATCTCTCGTAGCGTCGCGCGATCGCCATTCCCGAACATAATAAAAGAATCTTCCGGTTCACCAACTAAAAAAGCCGCGTGAGTCGCAAGATGAACAATTGAATAATCATTCATCAACAACACAGTATCGCGGTTAAATTGCTTGTCCAAGAGTTTCGTTGTACCCGGAATTGTCGCCGCTAAATTTTCCACTTCTCGACCCGCAAACTCCAGTCCCGACATTGTGAAATCTCTCGCACCAACTCTGAAGTTATAACTGCCTTGGGTAAAAGCAGCCGCTATAACTTGCAAATTATTTTGAGGTTTTGTATTAAAATCAGTCAGACTGGCAGCAGTAATATTGTTAATGCGGAAGCGCTGCACTAACCATTCTTTGCCATCGTGTAAGGCAGCAAGCGGAATATAGCGCAACTGTCCATCAGGCGCGTAGATAAGAGTTTTAGCATCGGCTTGTGCTAAGTCTTTTTCAATCGGTTTAATCAACAATTGGTAAAGCTTTTGACCCGCAACTTCAGCATCGGCAATATTGCCATTCCGATTTGTTATATTACGACGGAAATCAGCAATAGCACCATTAAGTTCTTCCCGTTTCACAGCCACAGTGCGGCGAATCGGAGGAGAATAAGGGGTAACTAAAATCAGTTCCAATCGCTCATCCAGAACCAAGGGATAGAGAATAACAGCGTTTTGTTGCAGCTTTTGGAGGTTGTCTCGTAAACTATTGAAATTGGCAAGATTGAGAGTTTCTCCACCCGTAACTTGCCTCAGTTGCGTCACCAGTGCAGTTACGGTTGGACTTTTGAGGAATTCTTGAAACTGTTGAGAAATTTCTTGCTGATTTTTTCTAAACTCTAGAATACGCTGTTGCTGGGCGGGGGTTCTGTCAGCAGGTGGAATCTTTTCGATGTTGACGAGTTCTTTACCGAGTTGAATTGCTTTATTTAAAAGGGCTTCGTAGCCTTTTTGAATTTGCTGTTCTGAGGGAGTATTGGGAATTCCTCGAGCAGTTTGTTCGTTGCCGCGCACATTGCTGAGATAATCTTCCAGTTCTTGAACTTTGAGTAAATCTATCACTTGTTGGGCTTCGAGAACTCGGTCTTGTTTCAGGAGGAGATCGGCTAAGTGGCGATAATCTTTAGCAATGGTTTCTGTGTATGATTGCTGGAATTCTTGAGGAAGTCCCTTGATATTCTTGCGAATCACTTCTCTAGCGTTTACTGATTGCTTGAAGAACACAATCGCCAATTCTGGCTGATTCTGTTTCTCTAGCAAGTACCCGATGTTTTTGAGAGCGTGTCCTTCATCCGCCTTGTTGCCAAATTCCTGGAGAATTACCAAGGCTTGCTGATAAAATTCCCAGGCTAATTCATACTTTCCTTGCTCAAAGTATACTTGGCCAATATTACTGAGCATTAGCCCTTCCGACTTCGTGTAGCCAAGTGGTTTGAGAATGGTTAAAGCTTCCTGCAAGAACTTCAAGGCTAATTCATAATTTCCTTGTTTGAGGTAAACAACACCAATATTGTGGAACGTTCCTGCTTCCAGGTTTTTTTTATCTGTTTTGTCATCTATTGTTTTGAGGATTGCTAAGGCTTCCTGATAGAACTTCAAGGCTAATTCGTACTTTCCTAGTCTGTAGTGAATTCTCGCGATCGCGTTGAGATTTGTTACTTCACCCCCGATGTCCCAACTCTGCCCGCTCATAGATAGTGAGGGTTTTCTGGCAATTTTTAATGATTTATTGTAGAAATTAAAAGCCAGTTCGTACTGTCCTAGTGCCTCGTAAATCCTTCCGGTATTAGACAGCATTGCTGCCCGAATTTCCGTCAAATAAGCTGTAGGAATCGCTAAGGCTTGCTGATAAAAATCCAAGGCTAATTCATACTCTCCCAGATTAGTGTAAGCTATCCCAATTTGGTTGAGAGTTAAACCTTCCGCTTTCTTATGACCAAGTTTTCTCTGAATAACCAGGAGTTGCTGAAATTTCTCTAAGGCTTCTCGATATTGACTTCGCTCAACCAGTTGATCACCTTGCTTGCCGTAACTTCTCCCCATCATATTGAGGGTTACTAATTCCCCATCGCCATCGCCTACCTCCCGTCGAATAGGCAAAGCTTGCTGGAAGTAATCTAATGCTTGCTCATACTCTTTTTGGTTGTAGTGAACGTATCCAATGTTGTAGAGAGTTTCTCCAATGCTTGCTTTGTCGCCTATTTCTTGATAAATCGATAAGGCTTCCTGGAATTTCCTGATAGCTGCTGCATAGCTGTCGTCTGCCTTCAGATATTTACCTTCTCTGAACAGGCGATCGCCTATAGCTTTCCGATCTTGATTTGTTTGCGCCTGCGCGACTAAAGGCGAGAGACTCAAGGTAGATGGTAACAAGGGAGAGGTTAGCGAAAGCAGCAGGGTGGCAAAGCTGAGGCTGACTAGATGTAGACGCATGGTTCAATCCTTCATACAAGAGAAGGTACGGATTGCTATCAACTTGACATATTTTGCATCGATTGTGAGGATATCCATTATCTTTTTTAACTATATTGAACATGATATCTGAAATACGTAGGGTGCGTTAGCGACAGCGTAACGCACCATTTAATACCAATTTAAGATGAAGCTGCATAGAATAGGGCTTCAAGAATAAAATTGTAAGATGACAACGAACAGATTTCCTCAGGAGTGATTTTT
>NZ_JAUBUE010000123.1:0-1883 GCF_036705305.1 Microcoleus sp. B3-D7
ACCATTGCCGTTCTTGAGAATTGTTCGCTAGTCTCAGAGTGATCGCACTTTTTGACCTGCTTAGTCTAAACTCCAAAACATAACCAGTTAGATCACCATGAAGTAGATGACATTCATCTAAAAACAATACTATTATTTCCCCCGATTCTATACCAGCCTTGTTTTTAAATAAAATATCGTTAATTCTTTCTGTTTTTTTTACCAGTTGTTTATCAAATTTAGGATTGTTTTTTTGAGTTTTTTTCAAACTATTTTTTGCCCGGTTGAAAAGTTCATAGTAACTCTGTTTTGATTTATATATCACACCAAATTCTTGATCTAAATAAGTAACCAGCTCATCTAAATTACAATATTCTTTATTTTTTAACCACTCGATTACTTCAGTATTTTCTCGAGCCGTTAAATACCCTTTTGACCCTTTATGTCCTAGTTTGATTTCGGCGATGCCTTTGGTTGTAAATTGTTTTTTCCAATAACCAACCAAAAATTACTTACACCTAAAATATTGCTGATTTCATGGTAGATATTACCTGAGAGCGCCATCCTTACAGCTATTGCTCGTTTTAGTTCTCTTGCATCGATATTACTTTTAATGAAAAATTCTACTTGGGCTATTTCTTTTTCCATATCTTTTTGTGAAAGTTGTAAGTTATTCAGTTTTTTGTCATAATTAAGTATTGCACATAATTGTACCATAATCAGGATAATGATTTAGGATTGCTATAGCTCAGAACAAGTCAGGGAAAGACCTAAAGACTATCAAGAGCAGAAAAAGTGCTACTCAGGAAAGAAGAAAAATTCTACGATGAAAAATCAGTTGATTGTCCTACCAAATAGAAGACAGATAGTCGATGTTATAGTGGGGAAACCGGGACCCAATAGCGATATTAATCTATTTAGAGAGCGACGGTCAGAATTTGCGGTTGGGCAAAGGTTTTTCGGGGACAAAGGTTATGTAGGAGAGGAGCAGATTGAGACTCCCCACAAAAAACCGAAGAAGCAGGAATTAACCGCCGACCTGAAAAAAGAAAATAAAAAATTATCAAAGCAACGAATTGTTGTTGAACATAGGATTAGATTACTCAAAATATTCCGAGTAGCCTCTGAGAGGTTTCTGCTAAGCTCCTCCCGATATGAGCAGGTAATTCTGACAATTTGCAGGTTAGTCAGGTTGCGAGTGGGAGCCTTAATACTGCCACAATTAAAACCAGAAGACAGTGGTGTCTAAATTACAGTGCTACCCTATCTAGATTTGGGTTCTAAATTAACTGAAACTAGCTCAAACCCTGATTAACCCGTGTTAGAAAGCAGAGATTTTTGAGAAGAGTTATAATTGGCAAAGCCTTTGCCAGATAAGCTTTGCGAGTTTTGGGAGATGTCTACAGGTAAGGTCAACAATCGTAGCTTGCGAGGCGGGAGGCCATCGCGCCGTTTTCTGTCTCCTGCTGTTAAGCGTGACGCCTTAAAGATTTCAAGACTCAGCCCCTTCCATAGCAGAGCTTCTATTGGTGCTATCGGCGGACTCGGTAGTTGCGTGGCTCGACCCCAGTCTGGATTACCTGAATGAGCTGGGCGTTTTCCGCTCATAAAATTTCATCACGATTCCAGAAGTTCTCATACTTACTCTGATTGTAACGCCAGTAAGAAGGAGTGTGATTTTTGCTTAATATCGCGTATCGCGTGGTAGAGGTTAAGAACGAGTGCCTGGTTGAGGGCGATGGCCTCCTTAAGTTTAAGTTGACACCAATGGATTTTGCCTTAGCTCTAGTCCCAGTAAGCCGCATCATCATATTGAACCACTGAATCCTTCTAGCGCTGCGTGGGAGAGAGTCTGCCCCAAAGCCGTATTTTGGCCCAAAAAAAGACCCCATAGTTATAAAGAG
>NZ_JAUBUE010000007.1:0-4016 GCF_036705305.1 Microcoleus sp. B3-D7
GTTGGCAATACCACAGCCTTAGGAAATATTACTGCTAACTCTACAGGAACAACCGCATTTAATCAAACAGTCAATGCGGCGAGTTTGACTACAGATGTTGGTGGCACAACTCAAGTCAAGGGAAATGTCACTACAACCGGCAGTCAAACTTATGGAGATGCAGTTACAATTGCCAACAATCCGATGCTCTCCGGCAGCGACATTACTTTCAATAATACTGTAGACGGCAGCAGCGATTTGACGACGAATGCGGTTAGCGGTAATGTTACATTCAATGGTGCAGTTGGTGCTGCAAGTACGATCGGCAATTTAACAGCTAATTCTACAGGAACAACCGCATTTAATCAAACAGTCAATGCCGCGAGTTTAACTACAAATGTTGGTGGCACAACTCAAGTCAAGGGAAATGTCACTACAACCGGCAGTCAAACTTATGGAGATGCAGTGACAATTGCCAACAATCCGATTCTCTCCGGCAACGGTATTACTTTCAACGATACAGTAGACGGCAGCAGCGATTTGACGGCGAAGGCGGGTAGCGGTAATGTTACATTCAATGGTGCAGTTGGCAATACCACAGCCTTAGGAAATATTACTGCTAACTCTACAGGAACAACCGCATTTAATCAAACAGTCAATGCCGCAAGTTTGACTACAGATGTTGGTGGCACAACTCAAGTCAAGGGAAATGTCACTACAACCGGCAGTCAAACTTATGGAGATGCAGTGACAATTGCCAACAATCCGATTCTCTCCGGCAACGGTATTACTTTCAACGATACAGTAGACGGCAGCAGCGATTTGACGGCGAAGGCGGTTAGCGGTAATGTTACATTCAATGGTGCAGTTGGTGTTGCAAGTACGATCGGCAATTTAACAGCTAATTCTACAGGAACAACCGCCTTTAATCAAACAATCAATGCGGCGAGTTTGACTACAGATGTTGGTGGCACAACTCAAGTCAAGGGAAATGTCACTACAACTGGCAGTCAAACTTATGGAGATGCAGTTACAATTGCCAACAATCCGATGCTCTCCGGCAGCGACATTACTTTCAATAATACTGTAGACGGCAGCAGCGATTTGACGACGAATGCGGTTAGCGGTAATGTTACATTCAATGGTGCAGTTGGTGCTGCAAGTACGATCGGCAATTTAACAGCTAATTCTACAGGCACAACTGCATTTAATCAAACAGTCAATGCCGCGAGTTTAACCACAGATCCAGGTGGCACAACTCAAGTCAAAGGAAATGTCACTACAATAGGCAGTCAAACTTATGGAGATGCAGTTACAATTGCCAACAATCCGATGCTCTCCGGCAGCGACATTACTTTCAATAATACTGTAGACGGCAGCAGCGATTTGACGACGAATGCGGTTAGCGGTAATGTTACATTCAATGGTGCAGTTGGTGCTGCAAGTACGATCGGCAATTTAACAGCTAATTCTACAGGCACAACTGCATTTAATCAAACAGTCAATGCCGCGAGTTTGACTACAGATGTTGGCGGTACAACTCAAGTTAAGGGAAATGTCACTACAACTGGCAGTCAAACTTATGGAGATGCAGTTACAATTGCCAACAATCCGATTCTTTCAGGTGACAGCATTACTTTCAATAATACTGTTGATGGTACCAGCGATTTGACTGTGAAGGCGGCTAGCGGTAATATTACCTTCAAAAGTGCGATCGGCGAAACAACTCCTCTCACTAATTTAAGTGCCAACAGCAAGATATCTTTAGGCGGCAATGTGACTACAACCGGCAGTCAAACTTATGTAGATGCAGTGACTGTTGCCCCAAACTCGGTGTTTTCAGGCAGCGACATTACTTTCAACCAGACAGTTGACGTAGCTGGCAATGTGGGTATTGCGGCTGATAATGTTAATCTCAAAGGAACTGTAACAACAACCAATGACGGCACGCTCACAGTTACTAATAAGGTGAATCTCAATATTGAGAAAAACCTGAACTTAGACGGTGCATTTATTCAAAATGGCGGGGGAACTGTTGCGGTTACCGGAAATATCACCACAACTAATGATAACATTGGTTTTAGCAATCCAGTGACCTTAAAAGCTCCTGTAAATTTTACAGTGGGAGATGCAACAATTGCTTTCGGTTCGACTGTATCGGCAGGTAGTAACTCGCTGACTTTAACGGCAGGTGAAATTAATTTTTCTGGGAATGTTTCGGGTACGGGCGCGCTAACGCTGCAACCGGCAACAGCCGGACAAAATATTGTTGTTGGCGGAATTGATAACAATAGTAGCGCTTTAGATTTGACGGCATCGGAACTTAATTTGATTCAAAATGGATTTAGCTCGATCGCGATCGGGCGATCGGATAGCAGCGCCAATATTAGTATTCCCTATAATCTCACCTTTGTAGACCCCCTAAGTATTCAAGGGGGAACTGGTACGATCGCACTTGATGGCACTCTTACTGGCAATGACAACAGCAGCATTGCTCTCAACGCTGCCACAATTAATTTGAATTATGGGATCAATACCAATAAAAATCCGATCGCTCTCAACGGCACTGTCACACTCGGCAACGATATTAATCTCCGTACCAGCGGCGCAGATATTAAGATCACTGGTGCGATAGAGGGTAATCATTTGTTTAACTTAGATGCGGCTACAGGCAATGTACTGGTAGAAGGAAATATCGGAGGAACAGCACCACTTTCTGTTTTGAATGTTACGGCAACGCAGGCGGAATTCACGGGTAATATTGCGAGCAATTCTGGTTTTAATATTGCTGCTGCAAGCACTAAGTTGGGTGGCAATGTTACTACTAATAATGGCAATATCAATATTAACGGTGTTCTCGGGTTGACGAAAGATGCGATATTGAGTACCGCCGGGGGGAATATTGCCTTTGGAGGTGCGATCGACAGTATTGATGCGGCCCGCAACTTAACTCTAGCCTCCGGTAGTGGCAGCATCACTTTCAACGGTTCGGTGGGGGCTACCAGCCAGTTAGGAAATCTTGCGATTGACAATGCTGGCAATGTGACAGGAAACTCGACAATTAACGCGCAACAATTGACAGCACTAAACACCGAAAAAGTTAATTTATCGGGAGATGTCACCGCCGGCAAAGTCGATATTACTGCCCAGGGCGATATAAGCGTTAAAAATATTACTACTACTAATGGCGGAGAAATTCTATTTACAAGCGGTAACAATTTCACTGCAGGCAATTTGAATACATCGGCAAACAGTGGCGGCAACATAACTGTTAAGGCGATAACTTCAATTACCACCGGACAAATTAACTCTAGCGCTATAGTCGGAAATGCCGGGAATGTGTTCTTAGATCCGATCGGCGATATTCAAGTAGAGTTTATCAATGCCCAAGGCGGTACAGGCGGCACCGGTGGCGAGGTGACAGCAATAACAGGCAATTTTTTCCGCGCTACGGGTGCTTTTTCAACCCCACTGTCGCCGACGGGATTTGCTAGCATTTCTACTGCTGGCGGCGCCGGTGGTGGCAAAATTACAATTGTGCACGCTGGGGGAGATGGAGGAACGCCGATTCAACCGTTTGTTGTGGGAGATGCTGCTAGCAACGGTACGGCGGGTGCAATTACAACGGGACAATCTACCATTACATCGCAGTCGTTTCCGCGTTCTAGTAGTGTTGGTAATATTGCGTTTTTGACTGATGACGCGATCGACCCGCCGCCAACACCAACCCCCACTCCAGTTGAAACTCCCACTCCGACTCCGAGTGAAACTCCGACTCCGGTAGTAACTCCCACTCCGACTCCAAGTGAAACTCCAACTCCGGTAGTAAGTCCCACTCCGACTCCAGTTGTCACTCCAACTCCGGTAGTAAGTCCCACTCCGACTCCAGTTGTCACTCCAACTCCGGTAGTAAGTCCCACTCCGACTCCAGTTGTCACTCCAACTCCGGTAGTAACTCTAACTCCGACTCCAGTTGTCACTCCAACTCCGGTAGTAACTCTAACTCCGACTCCAGTTGTCACTCCAACTCCGGTAGT
>NZ_JAUBUE010000007.1:4116-57962 GCF_036705305.1 Microcoleus sp. B3-D7
AACGCCCACTCCGACTCCGAGTGAAACTCCAACTCCGGTAGTAAGTCCCACTCCGACTCCGAGTGAAACTCCCACTCCGCTGGAAACTCCCACTCCGACTCCGAGTGAAACTCCCACTCCGCTGGAAACTCCCACTCCGACTCCGAGTGAAACTCCAACTCCGGTAGTAAGTCCCACTCCGACTCCGAGTGAAACTCCCACTCCGACTCCGAGTGTCACTCCCACTCCGAGTGTCACTCCCACTCCGATGGCTTCTACGGAAATACAACTGCCCGCACCTGTGGCAACACCAGCATCGCCCGCACCCGAACCCTCAACCTCCGATGCACAAGACTTTAAACGCCCCGAAATTCGATCGCTAGACAATCCCGGTGTTGCTGCTGCCGATCGAGTTTTAACCATCGATCCAAGTATCACCAGTCAATTACCCGCTGGCATCGTAGCCTCTTCACCCGCATTCAAACAAGCACTAACAGTTAACCCTACTTCTAATTTAATTTTGGGATACGCCCCGCCTCCCGATCGACTTTTTGAAGGTAACGACATACAGAAAACACTCTGGGGAATCGAAGAAATGAGGAATCAAGAATTTGGAGAGTACTTGGGGGTAACAGCCAACCTCCCAGAGGAAAAAGTCTTAATTTCGACAGCCCAACAAACTTTACAAAATATCGAACAGCAAACCGGCAAGCGGTCTGGTATTATCTACATAGTCTCGCGAGAAGATCAACTCGAACTAATTTTAGTTCCTCCCGTCGGGCAACCGATTCACTACAGCGTCCCCGAAGCGAACAGAGCAGCTCTTTTCCCCACCGTCCAGGAGTTTCGCGCTGAAATCACCAATCCCGCAAAACGCGCTAGTACCAGCTATCTAGCCGCCGCCCAGCAATTATATAAATGGGCGATCGCACCCCTAGAAAAAGACTTAGAAAACTTAGGAATTCAAACTTTATTACTGTCAGTCGATCCCGGATTGCGGAGCCTGCCCTTTGCAGCTTTACACGACGGTAAAGGCTTCTTGATTGAAAAATACAGTTTCAGCCTAATTCCAAGTTTTAGTTCGACTAATACCGATTATAAAGCTGTTAGAGACGCCACCGTGCTAGCAATGGGAAGGTCAGAATTTGTTGACCAACAGCCCTTGCCCAGTGTGCCGATCGAATTGCAGGCGATTTCGACTCAGTGGCAGAGTCCATCTTTCCTCAATTCTACTTTCACTGTAGAGAATCTCAACTCGGAACACGTCAAGGGAGGATTTCGGATCGTTCATCTAGCAACTCACGCTGAATTCAAACCGGGAAAAGCGAGCAATTCCTACATTCAACTGTGGAATTCCAAATTGCAGCTCGATCGCATGGAGAGTTTGAATTGGCGCAATCCGCAGGTAGACTTGTTAGTATTAAGTGCTTGTAGAACTGCTATGGGCGATCGGGAAGCAGAATTAGGTTTTGGAGGTTTAGCAGTAAAATCCGGCGCGAAATCTGCTTTAGGGAGTTTGTGGTATGTTGACGATGGAGGCACTTTGGGGCTGATGAGCGAATTTTACCACCAGTTGCGAGGAACCACAACTAAGGCAGAAGCTTTGCAACTGGCTCAACAAGCAATAATGTCCGGTAAAGTGCGCCTGGAAAACGGACAGCTAGTAACAACAGGCGGCAAGTTAAATTTACCTGCTAATTTACAACAAGCAAACCAAAATTTTTCTCATCCTTATTATTGGAGTAGTTTCACCATGATCGGAAGCCCTTGGTAAGCTCCCATTTTTATCTTTCTGTCTCCGCTTCTTAGGGATGAAAGTTCCTACAGTAGTGGCAATGCCCGCTTGTGGTGGTTGGGGCGGTTCCTCCGTGGCTGCCGCAATTTCAACCGCCGATCCAGGGGGTTTGGAACTCTATTTCTGTTTCATCACCACTAAAGTAATATCATCAAAAACCTGTGGATCGCCAATCTACTGCCGCCCCTCATCTATCACAGATTACCTCATGGCAATAGCAGGTAACTTTCATTACCTGCTAATTTACAACAAGAAAAACAAGAGTTTTCTGATATTTATTGCTGGAGTATTTTCACGGTGAGATTTTCTTTGTAAGTCCCATACTTTAATTAGCAAATCTGTTCGTTCAACAATCATTTCTAACCCGCAGATGCTCTATCTAGGGTTGGTCTGTCTCGGATTTGGGGCCGCAGTTCCGTAATTGACTCGACAGCCGATATTGAACAAACTCGAACTGCACTCAAGAGGCACAATCTGCTGGTCGAGGAGGGCGCTGCAACTGACATACTCGTCGTTATTAGTATCTCTTACCATACATTCGATCGGGTTAGCTCCCGATCGCGCCGACCAACTCTTCATACCTACGACTGCAATCATATGCTGCCAGTAGAAAGCAAATAGCAACACTGCAAAGAGTACAGCAACGGCTAATCCTGCTTTCAACTTCCAATTATTTAGGACGTTTCCCAAACTATTTTTTACGTTTTCCACTCCAGAAATTGAGCTTTCGGTAGTTATTTCTGGAGTTGTCAAGTTTGTTTGTGTTTGTTCTGCTGGAATTTCAGACATAATGTATCTCCTATGATTGCTGGGATTTGGCTAAGCTCGCAGTTGCCATAGCTATTGCAAACTTTATCAAATTTTAGCAAAACTAGCCTGTACCGACAACTGATTCGGGCAGCACCGCCGGGGAAGTATGTATATTCACCAAGTGTGATCGCAATTTCTATGCCTTTTGAGGTATTGCCCAATTCGCGCTCGGCTATTTTGCACCTAGGGCAATAGAATTGTTAGGCATTTTCTTTGAAAACGGCTGAAATGAATCAGCGCTTTTTTTGGGAACCGCAGAGAGCGCAGAGGGCGCAGAGAAAGAGGAAAGAGAAATATATTGACTTTCCCCAATCATTTATGGTTTCGATAGCAGTTCTAGTAACTCTGATTCCGAAAGTAGTTCTATTCCCAAAGATTGAGCCTTTTCCAACTTAGAACCAGCATCTTCTCCCACCACCACATAATCAGTTTTAGCACTCACAGAACTTGTGACTTTACCTCCTGCTTTTTGAATCAAATCTTTAGCTTCATCTCGTTTCAAAGTGGGCAAAGTTCCGGTAATCACAAAGCTTTTGCCTGCAAGTTGTAAATTTGTACGGGCTAAATTGGGATTTTTCACTTCTGACTGCAATTGCAAGCCCGCAGTTTTCAACCGTGCAATTAAACTTTGATTTGCTGGCACTCGAAACCACTGATAAACAGCTTGAGCAATTTCCGGCCCGATGCCGTAAACGCCCTCAATCGATGCCGCCGATACCCCTGCTAACTCTTCCACATTTGCAAACCTTTCTGTTAGCAATTGAGCATTCACGCTGCCGACGTGGCGGATGCCCAAGCCGTAAAGTACGCGCGCATAAGGTTGATTTTTCGATTGGGCGATCGCACTTACCAACTTTTCTGCTAACTTCTTACCCATGCGTTCCAAACTCATCAATCTTTCCGCAGTCAAATCGTACAAATCCGCCGCAGAATGCAGCAGATTGCTATCAACCATCTGCTGCACCAACTTTTCGCCAACACCGTTAATATCCAGAGCATCCCGGCTGCAAAAATGAATCAGCGAACCCCTCAAAATCGCTGGACAAGATGTATTGATACAGCGAGTAACGGCCTCCCCCTTTTCCCGAACCACAGGCTGTTCGCATTCGGGACAGCAACTAGGCATTTGGAAAAGTTTAGCATTTTGGGGACGAAGTTCCGGCAAAACTCGCACAACTTCTGGTATAATTTCCCCAGCTTTTCTGACAATCACAGTATCGCCAATGTGCAGCTTGAGATCGGAAAGTCGATCGCTATTATGGAGAGAAGCCCGCGAAACCGTCGTCCCCGCCAACTGCACCGGTTTGAGTTCCGCTACAGGAGTCAGAGCCCCGGTTCTCCCTACTTGCACGGTGACAGCTTCTACTATTGTAGGGACTTCGGCCGCGGGATACTTCAGGGCGATCGCCCAACGCGGAAACCTCTGAGTAAAACCCAATTGTTTTTGTAGCAAAACCGAATTAATCTTAACAACAACCCCATCCGTCATGTAAGGCAAATTCCGTCGTTCAGTATCCCAATATTCGTAATACTCCCGAACCTCATCCAAAGAATAGCAAATTTTGCGATGGGGATTCACCTTAAACCCCATTCGTCGCAACAATTCCAACGAATCCCACTGCGTGTTACCCTCGTTACCCTGATCTAAATGCAGAGTATAAGCAAAGAAATCCAATTTGCGCTTATCCACAATTTTAGAATCCAACTGCCGCAGCGTACCCGCCGCAGCATTGCGAGGATTAGCAAACAATTGTTCCCCTGCTTTTTCCCGTTCCCGATTAATTTCTTCAAACACAGCTAAAGACAAAAAAGCCTCTCCCCGCACTTCCACAACAGGCGGCGGATTATCTAAATTGAGCTTTAAAGGAATCGAGCGAATAGTTTTGACATTTTGAGTAATTTCCTCTCCGGCAATGCCGTCTCCCCGGGTCGCACCGCGAACTAAAACCCCATTTTCATAGGTTAACGCTAAAGCAGAACCGTCAATTTTTAATTCGCAAACATAGGAAATCCCCCCCAACGCCCCCTTGCTAAGGGGGGGAGTAGTTTCCCTATTATCCTGATTGCTAATGGAAGATGTTATTCCATCAAGTCCCCCCCCTTGATCAGAGGGGGGTAGGGGGGGTGCATTTCCTTCTTGACCGGGGGTTAGGGGAGGTGCTACCCTTTGCCAGCGTTCCTGCCATTTAGCAAATTCTTCAAAATTAAAAGCATTTTCCAAACTGTAGAGAGGAATATTGTGTTTGACGCTAAAAAATTGAGTAGCAGGCTGTTCTCCCACCCGCTGAGTCGGACTTTCCGCAGTAATTAATTCAGGATAATCTGATTCTAATTCTTGCAACTGGCGATAAAGTCGATCGTACACCTCATCTGGCATAATCGGTGCATCTAGAACATAATAAGCATAGCTAGCTTGCTGTAGCTGCTGCCTCAACTGTTGAATTTGCTGCTGAATTTCGGGTTGCATATTAATTTGAAAGTGTATATTTTTTAACAGCAGACCATAACACAAACACAGAGAATAGAGATTTTACCCCGATCTGCATCGATCTGCGGTTGTTGTTTGGACATTTAAGATTGATTAACGATCCCAATCTTCAACTTCATAAAGGAAACGAGTTCCCCCCATCAGCTTGCGATTTGCCGAGGTACTTTGCACAAAAACCGCATACTTTTCTAGATTGCTCGGTTTGATGCGAACAGTCTCGCCCATTGGCAAACCCAACATTTCTCGCGCAGCTTCTCCTTCAAACAAATCCCCTGTGGAACGATCCATCAGCACAATTTCTTTTTTACCTTGGATAGTTTCTGTTTTAGTAAATTCATAAAACCCGCGCCCGGTTTTAAAAGTCAAACCATTCTCCAGAACAAAAGCTTTAATTGAAATCTCGCTGTCAACTTCTAAAATTTGAAATCTCCCCGGTTTTACGGCTCGCAATTCTGCTGATTCGTAAACAGCAACACCTTCCCGGTTCAGCATGGTATTAAACATTTTGTTTAATCCACGATTCATGCGACCTTGACTGACAACTTCTTGTTCGTAAGCTTGCAGTTGTTCGTTAGATGACTGTTGGTAACAAACTGCTAAAAATAAATCTGTAATGTATGAAAATTGGTCTAAATTGAGGTGAAAACCTCCAGACTTTTCGGCTAGTTCTTTATAGAATAAAGTAGCGTGCTGGCGGTTGAGAGCTTGGATGCCGTAAACGGTAATTCCCATCTGTGCTAACTTATCTACTTCCTTACGCCAGTTAAGTTTTTGAGGAGTTTGAGCGGGTGCGTGGGGGATGTCGTCGCCAATTAGTACCAAAGTTTTGGAATTAGTTGGAGTCCAAGAAAGTGACTGAGCTTCGTGCAAGACTAATTCGTAACATTCTGGAGCATCGCCGCCGCCAGTTGGCTCTACATTTTGAACAAAATTGCAAATCGTGCCGACATCGCCAGACAAATCGAGGTGTTTAGTTACGTATGTGCTGGCAGCATCGCAATAGTCTCCGTGGGCAATAATGCCAATCCGAATGCCAGGAATTTCATCTAGCAGTCTCGTTACCGTCTCTTTGATTTTCCGACGAACTTGCGTCAAACAAGGGTACATACTGCCAGTTGTATCAAAGCTAAAAACGACTTCAATATTGTTGGTTTCCATGACCTAACTATTCCTAATAAACCACGATTTATTAGCTATACTATAGCTTACAAGGAAGGAGTCAGCAACTTAAAAATTCCCTTTTCTGTTAATAATTATGACTCCTGTTTTTAGCTGCCGAATTCAGGGCGTAAATCATCACAAATTCAAGTCTGGAAACTCGGTAAATTTCTTGTTGTCCCCGGACATGGAAGGTTGAAGATTCTCACCTTCTTTTTCGCCATTCAAGTTGCTATTGGCGCGGGATTTGGTTAATTCTTGAGCGTTGGGCTTGGTGAAAGCGAGCGGTTCAGCGTGTTCTACCTGAAATACATTGGCGTAGAGGTTGGCAATAATTTGTTTGCCTCCCTGGGTCAATTCCAAATAATTCAAAGCTGCTGGAATGTAGGGAAAAACTCCATTCCAATAAAACTTGGCGTAATTTTGCCGCAAATCTCCCGGAGATTTGTAGCCCAAGATTTTATTAGTGCCGACTTCCTCAAATTCGTAGAACAAGGCACTTATTTTTCGCAGGTAATTTGGATCACTCAACTGACCGATCAAATCGGCGGCCCTAGCGAGTCCAGAATAATTGTTTCTGTCTTGATGAGTTTCGCTAGCAGGAACTGGGAAGCGCGTCAATTCAATATTGCGCTTGATTTGTTCGGCATCAATTAATGTGTGGCCGCCGAAGCGTTCGTCAATTACGAGTTTTCCTCGATCGACATGATAAGGAGTTAAACTGGCAGAAGTTGCCCCGATCGGCACAGAAACCATGCCCCCGTCAATACCCGTAGCATATAGTCCCACAGCTTCTTGGTCTTGGCGGCAAACACCTTTGACGTAGCCGATATCGTGACACAGCAGCGAGATCAGGTAGTGCAGCCAATCTTCTGGCGACACTCCCCCTTCGCGAATATGCTTGCCGCGGAGAATCTCTTGTCCCACCAAAGCCACGAGCATTGTGTGTTCCACATTGTGGTACAGAGCATCGCAGTTAGCGATATTTTCCAGAGCCATAGTCCCTGCCCAGGCGATAATTTCAGGGTAGTCAGGCTTGTACTTGCCGTAGGTGCGACGGTAGCCGGCCTGCAACTCTTGCACAAAAGCGTCAATCAGGATAGCAGTTGCATTGAACATCATAAATTCTCTCACTCAGGCTGTAGTTACAAACTTGATCGAAAATATCTTGCATAGCTGAAAAAATAATCAAAGGGCCTTCCAGTAGGTTTGACCCCTCGGCGTTGAATTTTAAATTTCAGCTAGTCTTGTCAGGTCAGAAAATTTCTTTTTTGGCTATGCTTCCCAAGATAACCTAATTTCTGAAGTATCCGAAGCAACAGAGCGATTTTTGGGTATTAAATTTTGACGAAACAATTTACATCGTTTCACCGACTAATTATTAGAAGTCCTAGGTGTGAAAGTTATGAACTGTCTTTTTTCGAGCCTCTCCACTGCTGCCCTTCGCACTCGGCGGTCGATCGCCCAAAAATACCTAGGATTGTGTGCATTCACGGCTGTTTGCACCGCCGCACCGGCAATGGGTGCCGAGCGAATTTACGTAACTTACGGGCCGCTAGAAGAATCAGTTCCCATCGAATCCCTGGCACTTTTAGCCAAAGAAGGCAAAATAGACTCAAACTTGGACGGCTTCGCTCAGTACATCAAAGAATCTCAGCTAGCTGAGATTCGCAGCGCCCTGCAAGCGAAAGCTGAAATCAGCCCCGTGACGATCGCCCAATTCCTTTACACGCCTCAAGGAGAAGTGCTGCTGAGACGCTTAGGCCGAGTAATTCAAACCAAAGCTCGGCAGCCTGGATTTTATGCCATCCGAGCCGCCCTGATTTTAGCAGCCTCAGATCCAGAAGGCCTGACAATTCTCAACGTGCTGCGGAAATTCCCCACCTATGGCATCAGGATTGACATCGCCCGCGCCTTGGGTATCGCCAACGAGCTGACATCGCTGATCAACCGTTCCAATCAGACGATCGCGGGAGTCGCCCAGTTGTCCGAAGCACAAGCAGCCTCTGAACCCGCCATACCCCCGGCCCAAATGCAGCAACCCCAGCTACCGGGCCCCTATACTTGGAAAAAATCATCGGTAACTGTGACGAGTCCAAATCGCCCTCGCACGTTTGATATGGACATATACCTGCCGCAGGGCAGCCCGCAACCGGCCCCAGTAGTAGTAATTTCTCACGGTTTAGGTTCCGATCGCCTTTCCTTCGAGTATTTAGCAAAACACCTAGCCTCCTACGGCTTTGCCGTCGCCGTCCCCGAACACCCCGGCAGCAACGCCCAACAAATCCAAGACTTAGTAACAGGCAGAGCCAATCAAGTAGCAGAACCAGCAGAATTTGTCAACCGCCCCCTCGACATCAAAGATCTGCTCGATTATTTAACCAAACTATCTACAACCGACCCGACCTACCAAGGGCAGCTTGACTTGCAGCGAGTCGGCGTCATAGGCCAGTCTTTCGGTGGCTATACGGCTTTAGCATTAGCCGGGGCGGAGATTAATTTTGCACAGCTAGACAAAGATTGCGGACTCGAAAACGATACTTGGAACCTCTCCCTACTGTTGCAGTGCCGCGCCCGCGGCCTAGAGCGCAACCAGTACAATTTCGACGACCCGCGCGTCAAAGCTGCGATCGCCGTCAACCCGATCGTCAGCAGCATTCTCGGAGAAACAAACCTCAGCAAAATCCAAATCCCAGTCATGCTAATCGCAGGCAGCGCCGATACCGTCGCCCCCGCTTTGCTGGAACAAATTCAACCGTTCACTTGGCTGACATCGCCCAACAAATATCTGGTACTGATGAACAACGGGACTCACTTCTCAACGATCGAGGATTCCCCTCAAAGCCTCTTTCTGCCACCACCAGAGGTCATCGGGCCGGAACCAGTTTTAGCCCGC
The DNA here is from genome assembly GCF_036705305.1 of Microcoleus sp. B3-D7. Lineage (NCBI taxonomy): Bacteria > Bacillati > Cyanobacteriota > Cyanophyceae > Oscillatoriales > Microcoleaceae > Microcoleus > Microcoleus sp. B3-D7. Next base: position 13,243 of record NZ_JAUBUE010000007.1, read on the forward strand.
CGCTACCTCAGCGGACTCAGCCTAGCTTTCATGGAAAGCTATTTGAACAACAAATCCAATTTCCGCCCGTATTTGGAGCCATCCTACGCTTTAAGCATCTCCCGAGACACTCTCGGACTGAGAATTTTGCGATCGCTCACCCCGCAACAACTCCAGCAGTTCAGGCTTTCTCCACCTCCTCGCAGGCCAGTCTCTCCGCCTGTCCTCGCTCCTGTTCCTCTACCTTCTCCACCTCCGATCGCTCCCGTTCGTTAGGGTTGAGGTGCGCCGCGTGTGCACGCTGGCATCTATTTTCGTGCGGGGGCGATCGGCCCTGTCTCTCCTTTCATCAGCTTTCCTAATCACACTCATCAGTTTAACTGTCGCTCAACCCCTTTACAAACGTTAACAACACCGTTAATAATAGAAACATCATCCGAACATTGACAACCAAATACAGCAATCATAAAACCATGACAACAACCTTACAGCAGCGCGAAAGCGCCAACGTCTGGGAACGCTTTTGCGAGTGGGTAACATCAACCGACAACCGCATTTATGTAGGTTGGTTCGGCGTCTTGATGATTCCTACCCTCCTGAGCGCCACCATCTGCTACATCATCGCCTTCATCGCTGCCCCTCCAGTGGACATCGACGGCATCCGCGAACCAGTAGCAGGTTCCTTGATGTACGGTAACAACATCATCACAGGTGCAGTTGTTCCCTCATCCAACGCCATCGGCTTACACTTCTACCCAATCTGGGAAGCTGCTTCCCTCGATGAGTGGTTGTACAACGGCGGCCCTTACCAATTGGTAATTTTCCACTTCCTCATTGGCGTTTTCTGCTACATGGGTCGTGAATGGGAACTGTCCTACCGCTTAGGTATGCGTCCTTGGATCTGCGTCGCTTACTCTGCACCAGTTGCAGCAGCAACCGCAGTATTCTTGATCTACCCAATTGGACAAGGTTCGTTCTCTGACGGTATGCCTTTGGGTATCTCCGGTACATTCAACTTCATGATCGTGTTCCAAGCCGAGCACAACATCCTGATGCACCCGTTCCACATGTTGGGAGTTGCTGGTGTCTTCGGTGGTTCTTTGTTCTCCGCCATGCACGGTTCTCTCGTTACTTCTTCCTTGGTTCGTGAAACAACCGAAACCGAATCGCAAAACTACGGTTACAAATTCGGTCAAGAAGAAGAAACCTACAACATCGTTGCAGCCCACGGCTACTTCGGTCGTTTGATTTTCCAATACGCTTCATTCAACAACAGCCGTTCCTTGCACTTCTTGTTAGGTGCATGGCCAGTAGTAGGCATCTGGTTTACCGCTTTGGGTATCTCCACGATGGCTTTCAACTTGAACGGTTTCAACTTCAACCAATCGATTATCGACTCTCAAGGTCGTGTCATCAATACTTGGGCTGATGTGATCAACCGCGCTAACTTGGGTATGGAAGTAATGCACGAGCGCAATGCTCACAACTTCCCGCTTGACTTGGCTGCAAGTGAAGTCACCCCAGTAGCTTTGGTTGCTCCTTCTATCAACGGCTAAGTTTTAGTTTTTGATTAACAAAGAGCGCTCCTAGAAATAGGGGCGCTTTTTGTTTGGGGAAAAATATTTTTACTGCGGGGATGGGAAGTATAGCAGCGGCTAAGGCAGTTAGGACGCTTGACCTAAGACATCTTCAATTGCCAGAACGTAAACAATCAAACTGTTCCAGTTGTTGGCGGGTTCGACTCTTTAACCAAGACTCTTTTTGGCTCAATCTTGTTTAGGTAAAGGAGAATATGGTGGTAAGTACACTAATGTTTAAAAAAAATTTTGTTCAATAAATAACCATCAATAGCTGTGCGATCGAGCTTTTTAATTTTCCCATCCCTGAAGTGCTACGAAGCTACTGCAAAATCTGTGTACTGCCGCATCCCAGGCTCGTGAAATGCCAAAACAATATCTTCCTTGGGAACTCCAGCGCGCACCAAATCCGTTGCAATCCCATCTTCTGTCCAGTCTTCCTCAATCCAGAATTTGCGATCGCGAATCCGAACGTAAACAGTGATATCGGTAATGCGATCGCCCTTTTGCCAGCCCAGGTTCATCCAGATGTAATGACCGTTTTGTTCATCGGTAATCAAGAATGTCTCGATGTCTGGTTGAGGATGGCGGCACAATTCTACATACTCGGTCAAAATACGCTTGATTAGTTTGGGATACTCGATTAGTTTATCCATTGCACAATTTCCTTACAGTTCTTTACATCTTGTCCTATGCAAGTCCGTATCCCGGCTTTACTCCTACAATGGGGGTGGCAGCTAATTCCTGTTGCACTTGGGTAAGTTCTTCTTGCCTTGAGTGTGCCAGAATACGGAAGTCAATAATAGTCCTTTCTTTTTCGCTTGATGAGCGTATACTATGAGCCTAAAGACCACAAGAGTGTAGAATCCTCGTTCCGAAAAGCTGTCGAGCTTCATCCCAATGAAGCAGAAGCTTACCTTAACTTGGGAATTGTTCTCTACGATTGTGGCAAGCTAGAAGATGCGATCGCTCACTGCCAACAAGCCATTAACCTCGACCCCAATCGAGCCGACGCTCACTATCATTTGGGAATAATCTTCGCAGAACAAGGTAATTTAGAGTCAGCAATGACTTGTTATGAACAAGCAATTCGGATTAATCCTGACGATGCACAGCCTCATATTGGCATGGCCGCAGTTTTGACCCAACAAAGCGATCGCGCAGCAGCTATTACCAAACTTCAAGACGCCCTTCGCCTTAACCCTAACCTAGCTTATACTCATACAAACTCGATACTAGATCTCAAAACACCAGGCCAATTATAATCTGAAATTTCCCAACTTCAGAAAACTATCAGCCTTCATCCTAACGATGTCGAGGCTCATCTGAATTTAGGGAACGCACTACGACAAGTCGGGTTGACCAAAGAAGCGATCGCAGCTTATCGGCAAGCAATTCGGTTTGATGAGAATAATGCGATAGCTTACTGTAAATTGAGTACAGTATTGCATGAGCAACGCCAGTTTAAGGAAGCGCTCACTGCCTGTCGCCGAGCCATTCAACTGGATGCCACACTCGCGATCGCCCATAATAATTTGGGAGTTCTCCTAGACCTCCAACGCAAAACTAACGAGGCGATCGCAGCCTACACCAAAGCCCTACAGCTCGATCCGACATTAGCGCTAGCTCACAGTAATATTGGAGCTATCTTACTCCAGCAGCGCCAACTAGATCTCGCTAGTATTAAGTTTAGGCAAGCAATTCGATTTGCTCCAAATCTTGGCTTGGCTCACCATAACTTAGGAGCCGTTTTTTTTCAACAACTCAAAAGCGCTCAAGCTATAGCTAAATTTAAGCAAGCACTTTGCTTTAATCCTAATCTAAAAATCGCTAAATGGGGGTTGTGGCTAGCGCAGTTGCAGCAAAACAAAAGAGTCAAGGCTGTTTTAGTCGGAGTAGGAATCGTTGCTTTAAGTGTGTTGATTTGGTCACTATTGGTGAGTATTTCCTTATACAATACCAATCTCGCCCGTTTCGTTCTTTCATTTAATCCTAATGATGCTAACCTTCATATTAACTTAGGATTTGTTTTGCACAATGAAGGTAAGCTAGATGAGGCAATGGTTCACTACCAAGAAGCTATTCGTTTGAATCCTAAAAATGCGGTGGCGTACTACAATTTGGGGTTGGCTTTTAAAAATAAAGGTCAATTTAAGGAAGCTATTTTTTATTATAAAGAGGGGATTCGTCTCGATCCTAAATTTCCCGGTGCTTACCAGAGTCTAGGAAATCTTTTAGAAGAACGAGGCCAACTCCAAGAATCCATCGCCCTATTTAAGGAAGCAGTTCGGCTCAATCCCCATGATGCAGCTATTCGCGAGAACTTAGCACGTCTTTCCTATAACCTAGGAATTGATTTAGAGCAGCAAGGAAAGAGGCAAGAGGCTATGGCTGCATATAGTGAAGCTATTCGTCTGACTCCCAACTTCACACCTCCCTACAATAATTTGGCATTAATTCTAGGATCTCAGGGCAAACTGCCTGAGGCAATTTCACTATATAAAAAGGCAGTTACAATTAATCGTGACCTGTGGCTGACTCAAACCAACTTAGCGGATACTCTCTTGAATCAAGGGCAATTAGACGAGGCGATCGCGCACTATCGAGAAGCTATTCGCAGCAATCCCGAATTTGTTAGGGCTTACTATAACTTAAGCTATGCTCTCTCTAAAAAAGGTCAACAAGCAGAAGCGAATGCCCTTAAACAAAAAGCACAGGATTTGCAGAAAAAAACTCCGACTATTCCCCCAAATTAATATTTAAAGGCACAATTATCAACCACAAGATTTAAACAAGCACAGTTATTATTTGATACGCTTTTTCATATTTATTGAGTAGTCTAAACCTCCCATTACGCAAATTAGTCCCATAAATATTAAATAAATACCATGTATATAGCCCACGCCTCTGTTATCTTCTTCAATCATTAGATTTGGTTCTGCTTCTAGGTTATTTAAGAAAAACGCTTCCATTCGCTTTACTATCGATTGCTTATACCATTTATTTGACCCTTTGCCAGCAGATTCATAAAAAGGCATAAGAATAATTTCACCTTGTGGAGTTAGTAGACGGATTTGCTGACGATCGTCAATAAATTCAATTTTTTTTATTTCATTGGTTTGCCATGTTTTTGTGGAAGTCTTGCCCAGCCAGTCAACTCTTGTCAACTCGCATCTTCCTTGTCCAGACTCCACTCGTTGACATATCAACTTACTCATCTGTGCTGTTTCAATCAAACTTACTGTAGCCATTAGGAAAAAAGGTAGACTAATAGCTAGCCCAATAATCCAGGGTTTTTTAAAGTTGATGTTCATATAAATGATATCTCACCTTGGTCATAATTATCCCTTTTTTTTTATTGCTATTCTACAATCTAGTAACAACATTATACCGCACGGGTGGGTTGACAGCAATTCAGGGGTGAGTTCAATTAGATTAGTTGGGGATACTCAGTTAGTTTATCCATTGCACAATTGTCTCTACTTACGCAGCAAAACTATTAACCAGTCTAACTGTAGGTCTATCTGCACTTGTTGGCGATCGCTAATAACTTCCAGGTAGCGTCGCAACTGCTACAGTGTTTCCCAACAAATCGAATAACTCAACGCTATAACCTGTTTCTAGCCTCTCAAGGTGCGTGAAATTCAACTTAGCCGTATATTAGTTTTTTAAGTAGATACTTGGACTCGATCGAGTTCAAAAATTCTTGATTCATAATTCTTCTGATTCGGGAAATTGTTGCTCATATTGGGCTAGAATTTCTCGAACTGTTTCGGCGGCGATGTCTGATAGGTCTGATTTAGAATAGATTGTCACCAAAACGATCGAGTCGCTAGTTTTGAGGTAATAAATAGCACGGTAGCCCGCGCTTTTGCCTTTTTGAATGTCGCTGTTCTTAATTCTGACTTTGAAAATTTCGTACTCCATTCCCGCAATGCGATCGCCCGGAAGTTCCCCCGCTTGAAGTTGTTCGATTACAGGCTGAATGTCGTTGCGAATGTTGCGATAGCGTTTGGCTAAAGTTCGCAGGTCTCGTTGAAATCGGGGGGTGACTTCAATTTGGATCGGTTGCGGATCAATTGTCATCGATTCCGTCCCACAGTTGAGACAAAGGGAGAGTTTGTCCGGTAATTGCTTCATGAAAGCCTTGCTGAAGCCCTTCGAGGACAGTTTCGATGGGGTCATCATCTGGATCGATATCAGTGTCTTCCGGCACTAAGACAATAATCCGAACGTGTCTGTGGTTGACAAGGGTAAGGGGTCGATCGAGAAAAAGTTGCCCTCGATCGTCAATTTTTCCGGTAGTTTCGATCGCTTTCATAGTGTGCCTTTGTGTTTCTGTGAAACGTAAAAAGCTAACTATTGTTTCTAGCTTATTACTACTGTTACAGTATTTTACATTTTTAATTTTCTAGTTGCCGGGAAGTTAGCAGTATTCGATAGTAAATCTCATACAAGCATTTGATAACGGCAAAAGCCAGTGGCGGTAGATAACATTTGCATTCTCATCAGCGATTTGCGACCGTCCGCTGCTCTGAAGTGTTAGCTCTCAAGGCTGCAACCAATCCCGATCTGGTTTAGTAATCTGACGAGCATTATTGTATGCCATATCAAGCGTGAGACAGGTTGAAACTCGGTAAAAGGTTGAATGTCTGTCAGCGACCAGAGCCAGGTCTGCGCGTTGAGGATTGCCTAAGCATAAGGGAAGAAGCAACTGAATCTGTCCTCTGTAATATTGAGGAATTGCCGTCTTATAATTTCTGCGAACCCTCTCCTTAGCATTATCTATTGCACCCTTTAAGAAAGTTTGAAGAGCATAGTCATCCATAGATTGATATGGCTCAGGGAAACGTTCTTTATTTTCTTCAATTATGTGTTCTACATTGACTCTCAAATCCTTTCGGGTATCAAAAACAAGTGAGGCTGGATCGTCAAAATAGTGGGCTAGATCGGGAAGTTCAGGAAAGCTATTTAGCTCCCACCGTCCCTTACGAAACCAGTTTTTGAAGAACCAAGGCTGTGCATTCATTTTACGGTTGACTTCAAATGATGCATAAATAGCTTCTTGGCTAGGAGTTACAAGCCCCGTATTGAAGCAACTATATTGACCATCCTCAGAGAGAGTAATTTTCCCTTCTTCAGAAACCTTTCTATAGGTGTACCGAATGTAGTTGTAAAGAACTGGCAGGGGGTGATCGCTAGATGTATTTTGATAAGACCAATCTTCCGGTTCAGATTCATCTGCTAAATCCTGAAGACTAGCATCCATATTTGGGATAAAAGCAAATTCAAAAAAATCTTCAGGCCACATACTTTGTCTTGTGTGTAAAGTTTGGAACTAAACCGATCTGAAAGTCAGAGCTAACTTATAATTGTATTGCAGATGCGGTTTCATACATAATATAACGCACGTATACGGCAAGTCACTTATTTATGTCAACCCGCTTTCATGAATAAATCGTTGTTTTAATCCAAATGCTTGTTCGTAAAAAGCAACTGCTTGACAAACCTCTCTGACAGAGAAAATTATGTATGATAACTTTATTTTTTGTGAGATTTCCCAATAGTTTTTGTAGGTGCGTTAGGCGCTAGCGCCTAACGCACCCATCCTAACCCTAGCTGCCGCCAATCCGAGCGACATCGCGAGCGTTTTCTTCAAACGCAGCCGTCAGCGCATCATCACCGCTTAAACCCGATGCGATCGCCCTTTCAATAGCCTGCAACACCCGCTTGTAATCCCTCGGCATCACCTTCACAAACACCGGCACCATCTCATCCCACGCAGCCAGAACCTTCGATGCTTTCGCACTTCCAGTTAAATCAACGTGAGTTTGAAGCATCTGCCGCAAATCGCTAATTTCCTCAACATCCTCCAATTTTTCCAAATCCACCATCGACATATTGCAGCGAGTTGCAAAATCCCCCGCCTCATCCAAAATGTAAGCAACACCGCCACTCATACCCGCTGCAAAATTGCGCCCGGTTTGGCCCAAAACTACAACTTTGCCGCCAGTCATGTACTCGCAACCGTGATCGCCCACACCCTCAACTACTGCGTTAACGCCAGAGTTACGCACCCCAAAACGTTCGCCCGCAATCCCTCGGATGAAAACCTCGCCGGATGTCGCGCCGTAAAGCACTACGTTACCGACAATCACGTTTTCTTCTGCGACGAAGGTAGAAGCTGGCGACGGATACAGGATGATTTTGCCGCCGCTGAGCCCTTTGCCCAAATAGTCGTTAGCTTCGCCTTCGAGCTCCAGGGTGACACCCTTGGGTACGAATGCGCCAAAGCTTTGCCCAGCGCTGCCTTGGAAGTGCAGGTGCACCGTGTCATCCGGCAAACCTTCCCAGTTGCGTTTGGTGATTTCGTTGCCCAGAATTGTGCCGACAACGCGGTTGACATTGGTAATTGGCAGTTTGGCGTGTACTTTTTCGCCATTTTCGATCGCACCTTTGCACAAATCCAACAACACCGTCATGTCGATCGACTTTTCCAAACCGTGATCCTGCGCCATCTGACAATAGCGCCCGACCTCCGGTCCAACTTCCGGCTGATAAAGGATTTTCGAGAAATCCAAACCCTTAGCCTTCCAGTGTTCCACAGCTTGTTTCGCTTCCAAAACATCAGTCCGCCCCACCATTTCATTCAGCGTGCGGAAACCCAACTGCGCCATAATTTCCCGGACTTCCTGGGCGACGAAGGTCATAAAGTTTACCGTGTGCTCTGGGTCGCCGGTAAAGTTTTTCCGCAGCAGCGGGTCTTGGGTTGCCACGCCCACCGGGCAAGTGTTGAGGTGGCAAACGCGCATCATAATGCAGCCCAATGTCACCAGCGGCGCCGTCGCAAAACCGAATTCCTCAGCACCAAGCAAGGCAGCAATTACTACATCGCGGCCGGTTTTCATTTGACCGTCAGTTTCCACAACAATCCGGCTGCGGAGATTGTTGAGTACCAAAGTCTGGTGAGTTTCCGCCAGTCCCAATTCCCAAGGTAATCCCGCGTGTTTGATCGAAGTTTGCGGCGAAGCGCCGGTTCCGCCGTCGTAGCCGGAAATCAACACGACATCGGCGTGGGCTTTCGCAACCCCGGCCGCGATCGTCCCGACTCCAACTTCCGACACGAGTTTGACGCTAATCCGCGCTTCCCGGTTGGCATTTTTCAAGTCGTGAATCAATTCTGCCAAATCTTCGATCGAATAAATGTCGTGGTGAGGAGGAGGCGAAATCAATCCCACACCCGGAGTCGAGTTCCGCACCTTGGCAATCCACGGGTATACTTTTTTACCGGGCAACTGTCCGCCTTCACCGGGTTTCGCGCCTTGCGCCATCTTGATTTGCAGTTCCTGCGCTTGGGAAAGGTACAAGCTGGTAACGCCGAAACGGCCGGAAGCAACTTGTTTGATCGCGCTGTTTTTCGAGTCGCCGCGATCGTTCGTCCAAGTGTAGCGTTCAGGATCTTCCCCGCCTTCACCGGTGTTCGATTTGCCACCAATGCGGTTCATCGCTACTGCTAGCGATTCGTGGGCTTCTTTAGAAATCGAACCGTAACTCATCGCCCCAGTTTTAAAGCGTTTGAGAATAGATTCGATCGGCTCAACTTCCTCAATGGGTATCGATTCCCGCTGCTTGAATTGCAACAAACCGCGCAAGGTAAAATGCTGCTGGTTTTGTTCGTTTACCAGCCCAGAATACTGTTTGAAAAGCGTATAACTGCCCTCGCGCACCGACTTTTGCAGCGCGTGAATTGTCTGCGGACTAAACAAATGCGCCTCGCCTTCTTTCCGCCACTGATATTCGCCGCCAACATCGAGAGTATGTCCGCTGGCTGGGCGGTCTGGGAAAGCGTGGGTATGGCGCAAAATTGCTTCTTGGGCGATGACTTCGAGGTCTACACCTTCAATCCGCGAGGCTGTCCAAGCAAAGTATTTATCGACTACGGATTTGTTCAAGCCGATCGCCTCAAAAATCTGCGCGCCGCGATAACTTTGAATTGTGGAAATCCCAATTTTCGAGGCAACTTTCGTCACACCTTTAGTGGCGGCTTTGATGTAGTTTTTGCAAGCAGTTTTGTACTCGACATTTAGCAGCAATCCTTCGCGGATCGAATCGGCGATCGTCTCAAAGGCCAAATACGGATTAATCGCGCCGCAACCATATCCAATCAGTGTCGCAAAGTGATGCACTTCCCTCGGTTCGCCGGATTCGAGCACGAGTCCCGCCCGCGTGCGCGTACCTTTACGGATCAAGTGGTGGTGCAGGCCCGCAACTGCCAGCAGCGCCGGAATTGGGGCTTTGTCTGGACTGATACCCCGATCGCTCAAAAGGATGATATTCACCCCTGAAGCGATCGCGCTGTCTGCTGCTGCAAAAACCTCTTCTAACGCCTGTTCTAGACCTTTTACACCGCTTTTGGGGTCAAACAAAATCGGCACGGTGAGTGACTTGAAATTGCCCTCATTTACGTGTTGGAGCTTAGCTAATTCTTCATTGCTGAGAATTGGCGTTTTAAGTTCAATCAAATGACAGCTTTCCGGTTCCGGTTTGAGCAAATTGCGTTCAGCGCCGATCGTAGTTTCGGCAGAAGTTACAATTTCTTCGCGGATAGAATCGATCGGCGGATTGGTAACTTGAGCAAACAACTGCTGGAAGTATTCGTAAAGCAGTTTTGGGCGGTTGGAAAGCACCGCCAGCGGCGTATCCGCACCCATCGCGCCGACAGCTTCCACGCCATCTTTCGCCATCGGCGCTAACAGCAACCGCAGTTCTTCAAAGGTGTAGCCAAAGGCCATTTGCCGCTGCAATAATGTTTCGGGATGAGATTCTGCTACTGCCGGCGCATCTTTGAGTTTGGCGATTTCGACCATGTGCTGGTCGATCCACTCGCGGTACGGGTGTTCTGTGGCGATTTTGGTTTTAATTTCCTCATCAGAGACGATGCGGCCTTCCTCGGTATTTACCAGAAACATCCGCCCCGGTTGCAAGCGGCCGTTGGATGCAATTCGTTCTGGGGCGATCGGCAAAACTCCCGCTTCCGATGCCATAATTACCAAGTCATCTTTGGTGACGCAGTAGCGGGAAGGGCGCAAACCGTTGCGATCGAGCACGGCCCCGATCGAAGTACCATCGGTAAAGGCGATCGAAGCTGGGCCGTCCCAAGGTTCCATCAAGCAAGAATGGTATTCGTAGAAAGCTTTTTTCTCGTCACTCATCGACTCGTGGGCTGTCCAAGGTTCCGGAATCATCATCATTACAGCGTGCGGCAAAGAACGCCCAGCCAAAGTCAGCAATTCCAAAGCATTGTCAAAAATCGTCGAGTCGCTGCCTTCGATATTGATTAAATTGGGGATTTTCTTTAAGTCATCGCCGAATAGTTCCGACTCGAACAGCGATTGCCGCGCGTGCATCCAGTTAATGTTGCCGCGCATCGTGTTAATTTCGCCGTTGTGAGCGATGTAGCGGTAAGGGTGCGATCGTTCCCAACTCGGAAAAGTATTCGTGCTGAAGCGCGAGTGAACCAGGGCTAGAGCGCTTTCCATGTCGGGGTCGTGCAGTTCGGGATAGTAATCTCCCACTTGCACCGGCATTAACATACCCTTGTAGACGATCGTCCGGCAGGAGAGTGTGGAATTATACCAGTATGGGTCTGTGTTAGTCCTGCGGATGGCATTGTGAGCCCGTTTGCGGATGACGTACAGTTTCCGCTCGAAAGCCGCCTCATCGATACCTGCGGCGCGCCGGAGGAACACTTGCTGCATGAAGGGTTCGCTAGATTTGGCGGTGTCGCCGAGGGACGAGTTGTCGGTGGGCACATCGCGCCAGCCCAGCACTTCCTGGCCTTCTTCTGCCGCGATTTCCTCAAAAATGCGTTTGGCGTTTTCGCGTTCAGTTTGATTTGGCGACGAGTAAATCGCGCCAACGCCGTACTCGCCGGCTTCGGGAAGTTCGATGTTTAGGGCCGCAGTTACTTTCTTCAGAAACTTGTGGGGTACTTGCATCAAAATCCCCGCCCCGTCTCCGGTGTTGGGTTCGCAGCCGCACGCGCCCCGGTGGTCGAGGTTCAAGAGGATTGTCAGTGCCTGCTCGACAATTTCGTGGGATTTGTTACCCTTCATGTGTACGATGAATCCGACTCCGCAAGCGTCGTGCTCGAACTGCGGATCGTACAGACCTTGCTTTTGTGGCAGTCCGTTGCTGTTCATTTTGATGCTCCTGTCAAAGTGGCGAAAAGATGTTGATCTAGAGTAGAGGATGGGATGCCGATCGCTCTAGTATCATGTATTATATGTGGATCTACTCAATTGGGTAGATGTACCCAAAAATCAAAGCTTATTCGATCAAGCGTAAAAAAATAGTTAAAGCCGATAACTTAACTAGGGAACCCGGAGGTTAAAGATTTATGCTTAAAGACTCTTCGATTATGTGAATTATTAAACCGCAGAGGCCGCAGAGAGCGCAGAAGAAGAGAAGAGAGATGAGTAATTCCGATACCAACTCACATCTTGCACCTTGTTAATAAGCTTTTCAAGGGCGGGCTTTCCGGCCCAGCCCACAAAATTTACTCTCTGTGGAACAGGCCGGAAAGCCTGTTCTTGAGAAATGAGTTTATAGCATTGTTAATGCGACTGTATCCTCAGCGTCTGGGTGACATTCTCCAGCAGCATTTGGCCTTCTCTACAGTAATGAGTATTTCTGAAAAATTGCAAAAAGTCGATCAACTCAAAGCATGGTTAGATAGCTTTCGGCCGCTTTCTCCCACCCTGGTTGCAGAATTGAAAAAACTCTACGACATTTGCTTCACTTATCACTGCTTCACAGAACTTAGCCAAACTTATTCAAGTCTAACTATTCAACCAGGTTTCATCCCAGAGGGTCTCTAACCAGATGCTAGAAGTTTTGCAACAGCAGTCTCAAGAGCTGGATTAGGATTCACCTTTAATCAATATTCAAGAACCAGCGCCCTTTCTATGAAGATTTGATGTAGATTGGGGCGATCAAGCAAATATCAGGTGACAACAGCTATGTTGGTTTTGCTATGGTTGTTAAGGCAAGTCGATCGGGCTGAGCACAACTCTTGCAAAACTCTACAGTCGGCTAACCAGTCCCCGCAGGTGGGCTTCGGTTTTAACTATAGATTAGTTAATCTCAAAAAACAACGTCGTTTACCAAAGGATTCCGCAAGCAATCCTCAAGGAGTGAAAATCATGGTTCAGATTCAAGAAATTTCTCAAGTATCTACCCTGCACGCACCTGCAGCACCCAACGGAATAGCCGCTACAGAATTGCGGCCTTGGGGCTCCTTTACGACTCTAGAAGAAGGCCCAGGATATAAAATTAAGCGGATCGAAGTTAAGTCGGGACACCGCCTCAGCCTGCAAATGCACCACCACCGCAGCGAACACTGGATTGTGGTTTCTGGTACTGCAAAAGTTACTTGTGGCGAAACTGAACAAGTTCTGTTTACAAATCAGTCTACCTACGTTCCTCAGTGCACTTCTCACCGCCTGGAAAATCCGGGAGTTATCCCCCTGGTTTTAATTGAGGTGCAGAATGGCGAATATCTCGGAGAAGATGATATTATCCGCTTTCAAGACGATTATGCTCGTAATGAAAAGGCTAAGTAACTCAAGTTGCTAAAAATATAGGGGTAAGGTGCGCGGTTCGGCGCACTTTACATTCTCCGGGTAAGTTACACGCCTAGGCACATTCTACATTTTCAAAACTCAACATTACTTCCCAATTACCAATTACCAATTACTCATAATGATTCATCTGAGCAAAACAGCAGCAACAGAAGTAACGCGCCTCAAGTCGAAGCATCCGAACCCCAATGCTTTATTTCGTCTGGGCGTGGAATCGAGCGGCTGCTCCGGTTTGTCTTATACAATGGCATTTGACGATGCGCCCGCCCCAGAAGACGCTGTATGCGAGTCGGAGGGAATTGAAGTTGCGATCGACCCCCAGCACTTAAAATATCTCAATGAGCTCACCTTGGATTATTCAGAAGACTTGATGGGCGGAGGTTTCCGATTTCACAATCCCAATGCCGCCCAAAGCTGTAGCTGCGGCAACTCCTTTTCGGCTAAGGAATAATCTATAGGATGACACTCAAAGACTTATAAAAAGTCCAAAAAACCTTCAAATAAGCCGATCGAGACTACCAATCTCGACGCCTGTTCAGGATTAGGAATTGACGGTAATATCGAACTCATAACTCCAAATACTTACCCCATTAGGACTAAAGCCAACTGTCACAAATAGAGTTTGAAATTTAGGTATGTAGTTGCGCTTCAGCGCTCTTAACTTAGAGAAGAGCGCTAAAGCGCAACTACATACCTTTGTTTAATGTGCCAGTTGCGTAAGTCCTATATACCTCAGTTCCTAGAAAACCATTATGGTAAGGTGCGTGCGTCGCCCGAAACACTCTGCAAGTGTCATCGAACATCTAACAGTTCCGCACCTACAAATCAGCACCACATAATATATCCTTGATGAGGACAATTAGGTGTATCTCACCTCCGTGAGAAGCGCTATAGATGGTTAGTAAAATCTGCTTTTACGATCGCAATTATACTATCACGAATCAACCAGAAATGACATACAAGCTCGATCGACTATCAACACAATCAAGCTGGCGTACCGAGAATAGTCCACTGCATTAACTGCTGCCACTCTGCAGATTGAGCTAATAAATCTGCATCGAATTCATTTCCCGCATCCTGCGAAAACTCGGCGAAAGCTTCCGCCCAATTAATTACTGTTTCCACAGGCAAATAAGGCGTATAATTCCAAGAACGCTGCAAAAACTCTACCATCTCAACAGAATGACCGGTGCGGTACAAATACCAAGCAATCCAAACTAAGGTACTGTACTTGATTTGCTTTTCCAACAAACGTATTTTATCGGGCAATTCGGGGCGGGCAAAAAAATTGTCCATGACTGCGGCGAGGGATTTAGCCTGCGGTAAGCCTTTGTACATGGCGCTTTGCTCGTGCTGGCGGTAGCAAACAGTTACTTGCTGCAACCACTCTGCTTCGCATCCCATTAAGGCTAAACGCAGCACTAAATCTGTATCTTCCGCCGGTGGAAATCGAGGATCAAATCCGCCGGCGCGCTCTAACCACTGACGGCGAAATACCATCGCGCTGGGTAATACTGGTTTCCACCGCAGCCACATTTCTAAGTCTAATTTAGGGACATTTTGCCAGAGTTTGACATCTTTTAACGGTTCGCCTATACTATTAACTAGACGCCAGCCGCTGTGGACTATTCCTAGATGTGGTTTCGCTGCAAATACAGCCATTTGTGCTGCTAATTTGTCGGGTAAAAAGTAGTCGTCAGCATCGAGAAAAGCGATAAATTCTCCTCGCGATAGCTCGATGCCGTGATTTCGGGCAATCGAAACTCCTTGATTTTGTTGGTAAATGTAGCGAATTCGATCGCCATATTTCTCTAAAACTAACTTGGTATCGTCTCGGGAGCCGTCGTCTACGACAATAATTTCCCAGTTAGTATAGGTTTGGTGCACAACGCTATCTACGGCTTGGCCGACGTAAGCAGCACAGTTGTAAGCCGGAATTACTACGCTCACCTGCGGGGTGCGATCGCTCATAATTAATATCAAGTTTTATGGATTATACCATTTTAGATTTTAGATTTTAGATTTTAGATTTTAGATTTTAGATTAAAAAACTGGAAAGGACTGATGAGCCTCTGGCTGGAAACTTGCCTACAGTTGCATTCTTTTTGTTAACAGGTTGGAACAGATATTAGAATCAATACCCGCTGAGCAGGTTTAGGGAAATCTTGACTTTGAAATCAAGAAAAACCATGCAACCGCCCCTACAAGATTTATTGGTAAAATTCGGTGGCGTCTTTATTTTACAATACTTATCGGGTGCCCCGGAGGCTCACGCGCCCGATAAGTGACGCTTGATAAGCATAATTTGGGTTCAAGAATTTGCCAGGGTAAGTTGTCGTGAATGGAGTATATCTTGGGGGCGAATTGCTGAAGGGTGGCCATCGCCTTTTACCTTCAAATACTTGTCAACTATTTGCAAAACCTGTTCGGGATTGGCTGGCTTCCTCAAAAAATCGGAAGCACCTGTCAATTTCGCTCGCGTGCGGTCAATTATACTGTCTTGACTGGTCAAAAACACAATCGGAGTTTCGCGAAAAGCAGGTGTTTTTCGCAAAAAATTGCACAAAGCAAAGCCACTTGTCTTCGGCATCACCACGTCCATAAAAATTAAAGCAGGCTTTTGTTTGGCGAGGAGGCCCACTCCCTGCATGGGGTCTTGAATTTTTAGGACTCGATACCCCTCCGGCAATAAAATTTGTTCTAAAAATTCGCAAACGGTCGGACTGTCATCGATACAGGCAATCAAAGGGCGACCCGCCCCGGCCATCGCTGCGGCAAGGCGCCACTGTTCTATAGGCGACGGTAAGTCTGGTACTGTTCGGAAATTTACTAAACCCTGTTTGATGTAATTAACTAAAGCGCGAGTTGCCACTGTCACGCACTGCTTTTTCTTAAATGCAATATCCCAAAGAGTATTCTCGCCGTTGAATACGTTACCCAAAGCGATCAAAGAATTAGAGCTAAATCGATTTTGCTGCAACTGGGCTGATGCTTTTAAAAGTGGTGCTTGTTCTGGATCTACCAGCCACAAACCCATTGCTTTCCACTTCTGCCAAATTTCTTCTGTACAACACAGAATTTTCTCTACTTCTGTTAAAGACAGCAGCAAAGAAGAGGTAATTGTAGAAAAATATTTCTGGGACGGACGCCACTCCCGGCGCAAACCCGATTGACCGATCACAGCAAATAACACTTCGGAAAGGCTGGTGTGGACGATCGCCCTAGCTTGTTCCAGGCTCATTTCGCTGGCTGCTATCCCTCGCTGAAGCAGTTGATATTCCCACAGTTCTCCAGCATCGAGGTCTCTGAGATCCACTTGAAAGTTTCGACAGTGTTGCCCAATCGCCCTGTACCAGCGTCTCGCTCTGTGCGCTCCTCCCGTGGCATACACCAAACTACCCTGAAAAAAGTAAAGTTGCCACTGTTGTTCCCCTTGCTCTAACACCAGTTTCCCTGTTGCTTGTTTCTGGCTGAGTACAGCCAGAGTATGGGACAACATTTTGTATCCGATTGCGGTAGCAGACATATCAACTCGCATCCCCTGTACTCTGTTTGTACCATTATATAGCTGCTGAGTTTTGAAAGATAACAGTAATATTACTGAAGTTGGGTTAAGAAACACCACTACTTGTGCGAATTTAACCCTCTTAGGGAGTGATTCCCCTCGGTAGTTTTAGCCATGAGGATGCAACGCCTATTTGCACTATTAACTAATAACTAAAATCCGGCTTCTAACTAATAACTAATTCCCCTCGCTATCTTTAGGAGGTACGGGATCGAAACCCCCTGGATGAAAAGGATGACAGCGCAAAATTCGCTTAACCGCCATCGAGCTGCCACGGGCCGACCCAAATCTTTCTATTGCTTCGATCGCGTATTGCGAACAAGTGGGCTGAAATCTACAGGCGTTAGGCAGGTAAGGAGAAATCCCCATTTTGTAGCCTCGGATTAATCCGATCAGCAATATCTTCACAATTTTTACCTCAGCGATTGA
This sequence comes from Microcoleus sp. B3-D7, assembly GCF_036705305.1. Taxonomy (NCBI): domain Bacteria; kingdom Bacillati; phylum Cyanobacteriota; class Cyanophyceae; order Oscillatoriales; family Microcoleaceae; genus Microcoleus; species Microcoleus sp. B3-D7. The sequence continues at coordinate 30,435 of NZ_JAUBUE010000007.1, forward strand.
TTAGATTTATAGGCCAATCTCGTCCCGTACCGCTGTAAGCTAGGTGCATCGAGAGCATTCCCAGCGGTTAGAGTTCCGCCAACTTTTCCTGTACCAATTATACCTATTTTCATTTTTATTTTAGATACTTAAAGCACAATTTGAGGAGATAATATGGTACTTGTCTCTGAGTTCGCTACTTGACCGATACCTAAAAAATTACCGTCTCGATCATACACCTGCAAGGGATAGGGATGTTCGGGTATTGGGTTGTGGGGGGGATGGTTGCTACTTTCCTCCTCTGGCCCGATCGGCGTTTCGGGAATCGGGAGGCGCTGTCCTTGAAACCAGCGTTTGGTATATTCAGGGGAAAGGACGATCGCCCCTAAATGTCCCAAAACCGCCGATGGCAAAATCGGGCAGAATTTATTCTCCTGCAATTGCAGTTCCAATTGTTCAAAACTGAGACTTTCCTCGATCGAAAAACCGCTACTTTCGGTGCGAGTCAAACAAGCCAAAGTACCGCCTGTATTTAACACCGCACCCAAATCCCGCGCGATCGCCCGAATGTAAGTACCCGCCCCACAGGCGATTGACAAATCCAATTCAGGAAAATCCCCCGGTCGCCAATCCAAGATTTCCAGCCGAAAAACCTCGACATTCCTAGCCGTAACTTCCACGGTTTCGCCTTTTCTAGCTAACTCATAAAGGCGTTTTCCTCCCACCTGAACCGCACTAAAACTCGGTGGAAACTGCTCAATTTTTCCTATAAATTTTGGCAGTGCAGCTTGCACTTTTTCCAAACTCAACTCTGGCACCGGTCGAGAATGGATAATTTCTCCTTCTAAATCGTCAGTAGCAGTAGTTAAGCCAAACCGAATCGTGCCTCGGTAAGCTTTATTGTGTTGGAGATATTGTAGCAGTCTGGTTGCTTTGCCCAGGGCGATCGGTAAAACACCAGTCACAGCAGGATCGAGGGTTCCTCCGTGTCCGACTCGCTTGAGTTTCAATAGCCGGCGCACTCGCCCCACGCAGTCGTGAGATGTCATGCCCGTAGGTTTGTTGAGATTGAGAAAACCGTCAGTAGTCATTAGGAAGTTCGGCAACGAGCAATGTACGGGATGTAACGGATATAACGGATGTCAGGAAGAGGGAAGAAGGAAGCCGGAAAAAAGAAAATGAAAAGTTCTGAGATTGCTTTCCTTCGCATCGCGAAAGCTAACGTTATTCGCAACGGGAAAGCGGTTTTTAGTTAAAAAGTTCAACATTCAAAACTTAAAACTACAAAGTATCCGCCAACCCAATTCCCAATTCCCTATTACCCATTAAAGAATAAAGTCTGCCTGACTGATAGAAGCGCGGGCAACTCCGAATAAAGTAGCGAGAGTTTCCTTGGTGTTTGTAAGCTGAATAATTGTACTCGGGGAAGTTCCGGCCCCAGCGGAAATGGTGAGTTCGCCAAAGGTGAGGCCGGCAGTCAAGCGAATTTGATCCGTACCATCAGTAAAATCTGTAATCACATCCCCGTCTGCCAAACGCCCGATCGCAAAAGTATCGTTTCCGGCGCCGCCAGTTAAAGTATCTAGGCCGCGATCGCCCGATAAACAGTCATTGCCGATGCCACCAAACAGCGAGTCATCGCCGGCACCCCCAAAAAGCGAGTCATCGCCCGCGCCTCCCAACAAAGTATCGGTGTCTTGGTTGCCAAACAGCAAATCATTACCCTCGTCGCCCAGCATTGAGTCAGAACCTTTGCCGCCGTAGAAAGTATCGCCGCCGGCGCCGCCCAAAACGCTGTCGCGGCCGGCACCGCCGAAGAGCAAATCATTGCCAACGTCGCCCAGCAGTGAGTCATCGCCGTCGCCGCCGTAGAGGGAATCGTCTGCGCCTAAGCCCAAAATGCTGTCAGGGCCACCCAAACCAAATATCAAGTTACCGCCCGCAGTACCTCTGAGGGAGTCGGGGCCGCTGGTGCCGCGAGTGCCGCCAGGTGCCCCTCCGGGACTGGTACCGCCGCCGGTGGGGGTTGGGGTGGTGACGGGAATTGGTCGAATTGGCACTGATGATGGCATGATTCTGAAGATGGGTATAAATTTGCCATTCTAACTTAGCCTAAAACCGGAAGTTATAAGCTCGCCAACCGCCCAGCTCAGAAATATCGATCGCACCCGCCACAGCATAAGGTTCGCACAAAAAGCCCTGCACCGTCGATCCATCCTCCAACACCAGCGTACCAATTCCCAAAGGCGGGGGAATTTTAGCGACAAATCCGCCGAAAGCCGCGATCGACAACTCCCAAACTTCCACCTCGATGGCGCTACCGCCCTCTATCTGACGCACCAATCCCGGCTTGCCCAGAGCAGTACCCGTCAAAGCGTACAGCTTGTAAATCGGGCTGGTACGGCAGGCGCGAACCAAAACGCCTCCCCCCTCGATTAGTTGATAATTCAGCGGCTCACCGCTCAAATGAGCGCCAACCACGGCTATTTTGACTCGTTCTTCTGAGGAAGGTTGGGCTGCGATGGCGGGTTCCGAGAGGGTTGGTAGCGGCAGACCGATTGCGCCCAAAGTTCCCCCCAAGCGATCGTGGAAAGCAGATCCCAGGCGGCAGAGCGATAAATCGTGCCACGCAGGAGCCATCAGTGTCAATCCTGCGGGCAATCCGCTGCTTTGAAACCCGCTGGGAACTGCGATCGCGCACAAATCGAGCAAATTCGCAAAGTTCGTGTAGCGCCCGAGATTTGTGTTGAGCGCGATCGGCTCGGCTGCAACTTCTGCGACAGTATAAATCGTGCCTGTCGTCGGTACCGCCAACACATCCATTGACTGCCACTGAATTTCTGCCTGCTGGCGGAGCTCGGCCAACCGGTACGACGCGCGGTAAGCCGCGACGGCATCGTAGCGTTTGCCGCCGCTGATAATTTCGTAGACGATGGGATCGATATCCTCTGGGTGCGCGTCGAGGAAATCGCCGATCGCGGCCAACCTTTCTGCTACCCAAGGGCCGCCGTAGAGCAGTTCGGCAGCATCCGCAAAGGGTTTGAAGTCAATAGGTGCGATCGTGCAGCCCAAAGATTGCAAGCGCACGATCGCATCTCGGTAGCGCTGTTTGGCTTCTGCATTCCCGAAAAATTCCAGTTCGCCGTCTCCGGGAACTCCCACTCGCAAGCGGGATAAATCCGGCAAAACTTTCGTTTCAGGGTGGCGAGAAAACGCATCCTCAGCGTCAAAACCGCTGGCTGCTTGCAGCACTGAGGCGGCATCCGCACAGGTGAGAGCGAACACAGAAACGCAATCGAGCGATCGCACCGCCGGCAGCAGGCCGCGAGTGCCGATCGAGCCGGAACTTGGCTTCAGCCCGACAATGTTGGTAAAAGCAGCGGGAACGCGCCCCGATCCTGCGGTATCGGTACCCAGAGCAAAACTCACCAATCCGGCCGAGACTGCTGCTGCGGAACCGGAACTCGATCCGCCCGGAATGTAGCGCGAATCGAACGGATTGCGACAAACTCCATAAGGCGTGCGGGTTCCCACTAATCCTGTGGCAAACTGATCCATGTTTGTTTTGCCGATCGCGATCGCACCTGCCGCGCCCAGGCGCTCTACGACTGCCGACGATCGCGCTGGAGTGCGAGCAAACCGAGGACATCCCGCCGTAGTCGGAACGCCCGCCCAATCGAGATTATCTTTGATCGCAAAAGGTATTCCGTAGAGCGGTAATTGTTGCGGGTCTAGGTTTTCCAAGGCTTTGGCGCGTTCGAGGGTTTCCGCCTGCGGTGCTAAATAAATCCATACTGCCGGATCTGCATAGCGTTCGATCCGATCGTACACGCTCGCGATTACATCTGCAGGCGCGATCGATCCGGTGCGGTAGCGATCGAGCAGCGAATGAATGTCGAGACTGTTGCTGTAGTTAAATTTTTCCATAATGCACCGCCAGTCGATTTTAGATTTTAGATTTTAGATTTTAGATTGAACAATTGAGTTTACAGGCTTTGCTGGGCGATCGTTATTACTCACGCCCAGAGTACCATTCTCAAAAACAGGCAGGATGCCTGTTCCACAAAGAGTTTATTTCTTTCTTCTTGTGGGGTGGGCATCCTGCCCGCCCATAAAAGGCTTGTTGAGAATGGTGGAACATCTCAGTTATTAAAAATAGAAGGTTAGTTTACCGCATTGTCGATCGTACTTGCATCTAGTCTAGGGGTCGAAGTATTCCTCAATAAATATTCAACCCTGACCTTGCGGGTTTCGTCTTTGTGTGCAGGTAAACTTCGCGATTTCCAATCGCCCCATCTCATCGCCCCGTTTAATCTTCCAAAAATTTTAATTTTACAAATTCCAGAAAAACTGTTTTTTGTAACATCTTACACATTTTCGCATCAAGTTTGCTGTTACCGTTTGAAACGTAGCAATCTAGTAAGATTGCAAACTACAGTATGCTTACCTTTCAAAAAGCTAAGTGGATTGCTGTTACGGACAGTCTTGAATAACTCCTTGGGTTGCAAACAGGACTTATACAGACAAAAACAGAAAAATTTAACCGCTTCTAGGGTTCCGATTTGAATTAGTTTCTAACTCAGCTTAGAAAATTCAAGTGCTGGTCCGAGAGAAGCAGACTGGTTGCCCCAATATTTTCTTAATTTGAGGGAAACACTAGCCAGTTACACGGCGGGATAAAAGCCCGGGAGAAACGCGATCGGTCATCAAGACTCGGTTCGTTAGCTCTCGGGCTTTATCCTTGTATATCAGGGAGGTTTGCGGAAGCTAAGGAAGCCAAAGAAGGTGCAAAAGCTCGATCGACATATTCACCTCTAACCAGCCACCAGAATATGCTATGAATATCCGATATTGCTCCCCCAAAATAACGCGATCGCCCTTATCCTACTGCGCCCTATTTCTTATCACCTTGTTTTTCGCTGTCGGCTGCGTCAACCCGGCAATTTATATCAAAACCACGACTGAAAGCGAAGCAGCTTCTTCAGTAAGTGCTGATGCAGTTAGCCTCGGATTCAGCGCGTGGCCCGGCTGGTTTCCTTGGCAAATTGCCAAAGAACAAAAAATATTTGAAGCCAACAATGTTGCTGTAGACTTAAAATGGTTTGACGGCTACTTAGAATCCATCAGCACCCTCACAGCAGGACAGATAAATGCTAACAGCCAAACCCTCGGCGATACAGTAAACTCGATATCGGGCGGCGCCGACCAAGTAATTGTTTTAGTCAACGACAACTCGACGGGAAATGACAAAGTAATTGTCGCCGAAGGTATCAATTCCGTTGCCGACTTGAAAGGAAAAAAAGTTGCAGCAGAGGAAGGTACAGTCGATCACTTTCTATTACTGCTAGGGCTGAGAAAAGCAGGTTTATCAGTGCAAGATATTCAATTTGTACCGCTGGAAACCGGCAAAGCTGCGGCGGCTTTCGTCGGAGGGCAAGTCGATGCGGTGGCAGTATTTGCGCCGTTTACCACGCAAGCATTAAAGCGAAAAAATAGCAAGGAACTGTTTAGTTCCAAAGATTTTCCGGGGGCGATTTCCGACCATTTGGTATTCACCCGAAAGTTTATCGGCGAACACCCAGATCGAGTGCAAGCCCTGGTCAATTCATGGTTTGCAACATTGGAATACATGAAATTAAATAAAGAGAAATCTTACGAGATTCTAGCCAACCGCGCCGGAGTCAGCGTCGAGGAATACAAAGAATATGAAAACGGCACTAAGATATTTACGATCGAGGAAAACTTGAAAGCATTTCAACCGGGAAACGACATGACATCATTACAGTTTGCGGCGGCCGAAATGACTAAATTTCTCGTAGATGTAAATTTAGCAAAAACCCAACCCGATATCAGCACATTATTTGACGATCGCTTTATAAAAGCTTATTCGGAAGGTAAAAGCTAAAAGGCATAATTTACGATTGTGCAGACACAAAAAACCTAAAAAAAAATACTTTTTATAATCCCCAAAATCTACTTCCATTACTCGCTCAACTGTTCTGCAATTAAATCATGCCACCAAATCCCGATCGCCGATCGATCCAATCCCACCTCAAGCAAAAAAGCCTAAATCCCACCGTTTTCTGGCGGATTGCGGAAGAGATACCACAACCCCTCAATATTGGGTTAACGGTAACATCGATCGCACTGCCGCTGCTGCTGTGGTGGCTAGTAACAACCTTCGCCAACGTAGACCCCAAATTTTTGCCTTCCCCTGGCAAAGTTTTAGAGGCATTTGGTCGGCTGTGGAACACTCGCGAACTTTTGAAAGACACAGTAGCGAGTTTGTGGCGGGTGGGAGTGGGCTTTCTGTTCGCCTTGGTTTTTTCCATACCAATTGGCGTGCTGATGGGCAGTTTTCCCAGTATTCGCGCCTTGCTCGAACCCATGTTCGGCTTGATGCGATATATGCCCGCACCAGCATTCATTCCCCTGCTAATTCTTTACTTGGGAATCGGCGAAGAACCCAAAATTACCCTGATTTTCATCGGCGTCTTTTTCTTCAATTCGCTGATGGTGATGGATACGGTCAAGTTTGTTTCAAAAGACTTGATCGAAGCTACTTATATGTTGGGCGGGAATCGCTGGGAAATCCTAACTCAAGTTATTTTTCCCCACGTTTTGCCGGGAATTCTTGATGCTAGCCGCATCAACCTAGCTGCCGCTTGGCAATTGGTAATCGTCTCGGAATTAATTGCGGCAACCGAAGGTTTAGGCCGCCGGATTAGCGTCGCCGGTCGATTTCTCCGAACCGATGAAATATTTGTGGGGCTGATTGTCATTGGGGCGATCGGACTGGCTTTTGACTTGCTTTTTCAATACCTGCTGCGGGTTTCTTGTAAATGGTCAAGTCAGAAACAGTAAGCAGATGTTAAAAGGCAGAATGATGTCATTTTTTTACTTACAATACAGAGGATAAACTCATGTTTCTACAAATTAACAACCTGCACAAAAATTTTGAAACTAAAAACGGTAAATTAGTTGTCCTTAAGGACATCAATATGAGCATCAAGCAAGGCGAATTTATCTGCGCGGTAGGCGCATCCGGTTCGGGCAAATCTACTCTGTTGAGGCAGATTGCGGGATTGGACAAGCCGACAACAGGGGAAGTGAAAATTGACGGCAAGGAAGTTGTTTCGCCTGGGCCGGATCGAGGTATGGTATTTCAGCATTACACTCTTTATCCTTGGATGAACGTGCAGGAAAATGCCGAGTTTGGCCTCAAACTTCAAGGAGTTTCCAAGAAAAAGCGGCGCGAACAAGCGAGCTATTATTTGAGTGTGGTAGGATTGACGCAGTTTGCTTCGTCGCTGCCGAAGGAATTGTCGGGCGGGATGAAACAGCGGGTGGCGATCGCCCGCGCCCTCGCTTCTGAACCTAAAGTGTTATTAATGGATGAACCTTTCGGCGCATTGGATATCCACACTAAAGAATCGATGCACGAATTCATGCTCGATTTGTGGCGCCGCACTCAGATTACAATCTTTATGATTACCCACGATGTCGAAGAAGCGGTGTTTCTTTCCAATCGGATTTATGCTTTGGGCGCTCGTCCCGGTACAGTGAGAAAGGAAATGTCGATTAATTTGCCCGATCGCACTCCCAGCATTAAACGCCACGCCAAATTCCACGATTACCGCGACGAACTCATGGATTTGATGCGGAAACACGGACAGGAAGCAGTTGCAATGGCTGCTTAAATAGAAATAGGTTTGTATTTGCACTTTTTGGGCGGGCAGGATGCCCACCCCACAAGAAAACTCACTCTTTGTGGAACGGGAATCTTGCCCGTTATTGAGAATGGTGCAAGATGTAAACGGACAGGAAGCAGTTGCAATGGCTGCTTAAAGAGAAATAGGTTTGTAGTTGCACTTTTTGCACCCGCGCCAAGAGTTTAACTGCCAACCTCAGTAAGTGGAAACTTAACATCTTGCACCCTTGTCAATTACCTATTTAGGAACGGGCAAGATGCCCGTTCCACAAAACTCAATTTTATTGTGGAACGGGCATCTTGCCCGTTCTTGAGAATGGTGCAAGATATCAGTGGAGATAATATTACTTTGGGAGAGGGTGAGTTTTGCCACTACAAAATACTATTGTTTTGTTTCGCTGACCCCCCCAAATACATCAAGAGGAACTTATGGTGCAACTATCATCGATCGATACAAACTCAGAAATCGATTCAAGCCTCGTATTAATGCAAGAAACCGTACCGGGCGGCGCGTACTGGTCGGGAGTCATCAAGCGGGGAAACACCCTGCGAATCACCGATTTAGAAGGCTCTCGCGGCGTTTCCATGCTGTGCTACAACGCCGACAATGCGATCGAACGTTTCAACGCAGCAGACACCGCCAAAATTCAATTCAACGCCTTTCTCAAACAAGGCATGGTGCTCTACACAGACATGGGCCGCATCCTATTTTCCATCACCCAAGACACCTCCGGCTGTCACGATTTGCTAGGAGGATGCAGCAACGCCATTAGCAATGCCAAAAAATACGGCGAAGGAGACTGGAAAAACTCCCGCGACAACTTCCTCAAAGCCCTAACTCGGTGGGGATTGGGCAAAAAAGATATCATGCCCAACCTCAACTTATTTACTCGCATTGCCGTCAAACCAGACGGCACGATGGAGTTTCGCGAAGGCTGCGAAAAACCGGGTGGTTTTATCGATTTGCGAGCAGAAATGAACGTATTGACCGTTATATCTAACTGCCCCCACATCCTGCATCCGGGGTCAATTTACGATCCAAAACCCATCCAAATTCAGATTGTGAAATCTCCCGCCGCCGCATCCGACGACTTGTGCCGCACCGCCAACCCGGAAGCCGTGCGCGGCTTCATCAACACCGATGCTTTGTTCGTGCAATAAACTCGATTCCACAACTCAATCTTGTCCGCACCAATCTGCGGTGAAAAATTCTGTACTTCCATCACAAAAAGTGAACCATGACTGCAACTACCCAACAACTTCTCGATCCAAAAACTGCAATTTATAACGAAGTTTTACCCGCCAGACATCCCTGGGCTCGCGTCATCAAAAAAGGACAGATTCTCCGCATTGTAGATTTAGGCGGAAATCAAGCAGTAGATTTTTTAGTTTACAATGCCGATGACCCTTCCGAACGCTACAGCGCCCCCGATACGATCGTCAATCAAGGCAACATCTTTGTCACTACAAACAGCCAGCTCATTTCCAACGAAGGGCGAGCCATGATGACCATAATTGCTGACTCCTGCGGGCGGCACGATACCTCCGGGGGCGCCTGTAGCTGCGAGAGCAATTCGGTGCGGTTTGGGCTAGATAAAAAATACCAGCACGCCTGTGTTGAAAATTTCCTCGCCGCAATTCTTCCCTACGGTTTGGGCAAGCGAGATTTAGTCAGCAATATCAACTTCTTTATGAATGTTCCGGTTAGCGAAGATGGCACGCTTGAAATTGTTGACGGCATCTCCGATCCAGGAAGTACAGTTGATTTGCGAGCCGAAATGAACGCGCTGGTTGCTATTTCTAACTGCCCGCAAATGAACAATCCTTGCAATGCTTATAATCCTACGCCGATTCAGTTGATTGTTTGGGATGCGGTGTAAATGTAGGGTTGGCACTGTCTCCGCAATCTTTTTACGGGCGGGCTAGAAGCCCACCCCACAATAAAATTCACTCTTTGTGGAACAGGCATCTTGCCTGTTCTTCAAGATAGTACAAGATGTAAAGAGACACCCATTACCAATTACCATTAATAATTACCAATTACCAATTAACAATTACCTAAATGTTTAACAAAGTTTTGATTGCAAATCGCGGTGAAATTGCCTGCCGAATTATCCGCACGCTCGATCGCCTCGGAATTGCTTCGGTAGCAGTATATTCTGAAGCCGACGCCCGCGCCAAGCACGTTTTCGCCGCCAGCGAAGCCGTTTGTATCGGTGCAGCCGCCGCAGCCGAGAGTTATTTGCGGTTCGATCGCATTCTCGAAGTTGCGCGCCAAACTAAAGCTCAAGCTATCCATCCGGGTTACGGCTTTTTGAGCGAAAATGCTGAATTTGCCGAAGCTTGTGCAAGCGAAAATATTGCATTTATCGGCCCGACTCCGAGTCAGTTGCGCTGCTTTGGATTGAAGCACACCGCGCGGGAAATAGCCGCTGCAAATCAAGTGCCGCTAACTCCCGGAAGCGAACTTTTAGCAAGTTTAGAGGATGCCCAAAAAGCGGCTGGGGCGATCGGCTATCCGGTGATGCTCAAAAGTACCGCAGGCGGCGGCGGCATCGGTTTGCAGGCTTGTTTTAGCGATCGAGATTTGGCAGAAGCATTTGAAAAAGTACAGCGCTTGAGTCAAAGCAATTTTAAACAAAGCGGCGTTTTTTTAGAGAAATACATTCAAACAGCTAGACACATTGAAGTCCAAATTTTTGGAGATGGCAAAGGAAATGTCATAGCCTTGGGCGAGCGAGATTGTTCGGTGCAGCGGCGCAATCAAAAAGTAATAGAAGAAACCCCCGCCCCTGCTATTAGCGACGAACAGCGAAATCAGTTGTACGGTGCAGCCGTGCGGTTGGGAAAAGCGGTAAATTACCAGTCAGCCGGTACTGTTGAATTTGTATTTGATGTCGATGCGAAACAGTTTTATTTTTTGGAAGTCAACACGCGCTTGCAAGTTGAACACGGCGTTACTGAAGCTGTCAACAACATTGACCTCGTTGAATGGATGGTAAAACAGGCTTCTGGGGATTTGTTCTCCCTGGAAGAGTACCGCTATCGGCCGCACGGACACTCAATTGAGGTGCGAATTTATGCCGAAGATGCCGGCAAGAATTTTCAGCCGAGTTCCGGGTTGCTGAATCAAGTTGCGTTTGCCGAAAACGTCCGCTGCGACAGTTGGATAGAAAGCGGCACGGAGGTTACTCCTTTTTACGATCCGCTGCTAGCCAAAGTAATCGTTTGCGGGGATAATCGAACGCAGGCAATCGTAAAACTAAAAGCTGCTTTAGATGGCAGTGAAATAGCGGGAATTGAAACTAATTTAGATTACCTCCGCCAGATTTTGGACGATTCCCGATTCAGCCGGGGCGAACTGAGCACGCGCTTTTTAAACTCTTTTGAATACGCACCTTTAACGATCGATGTATTGGATGGGGGAACCTACAGCAGCATTCAAGATTATCCGGGGCGGATTGGCTATTGGGATGTGGGCGTGCCGCCTTCTGGGCCGATGGATCATCTGGCATTTCGATCGGCAAATCGTTTAGTAGGAAATCCGGAATCGACAGCAGGATTGGAATTCACAGCGACAGGCCCAACTCTGCGCTTTAATGCCGATACAGTTATTAGTTTGACTGGGGCAATTATGAAGGGAACGCTAAACGGCGACCCGGTACCGTTTTGGACGGCAATTCCCGTAAAAGGTGGCAGCATTCTCAAGTTAAAAGCCATTCAAGGCGGCGGCTACCGCACTTATTTAGCGGTAAAGCACGGCTTTAATGTCCCCGATTATTTGGGCAGCAAATCAACTTTTGTACTGGGCAAATTTGGCGGACACGCGGGCCGCACGCTGCGTCCGGGAGATGTGCTTAAACTGCTTCAAACTGCAACTCTGGAAGCGGAATTATCTTTGCCTCCGGAACTAATTCCTACCTACAGCAATAATTGGGAAATCGGTGTTTTGTACGGGCCTCACGGCGCGCCGGATTTCTTTACTGAGTCAGACATCGAAATGTTTTTCTCTACAGAATGGCAGGTGCATTACAACTCGACGCGGACGGGCATTCGGCTGATCGGCCCGAAGCCCGCCTGGGCGCGTCAAGACGGCGGGGAAGCGGGTTTGCACCCGTCTAACATTCACGATAATGCTTACGCGATCGGCACGATCGATTTTACGGGCGATATGCCTGTAATTCTCGGTCTTGACGGCCCGAGTTTGGGAGGTTTTGTCTGTCCTGCTACTATTGTGCAGTCGGAATTGTGGAAAATTGGGCAACTAAAACCCGGGGACAGCGTTCGCTTTCACTGTTTGAGTTTTGCTGAAGCTTTGCAGCGGGAATTAGTACAAGATAAGCAAATTGCTACTTTTTGCTTGCCTGTTTTTGGGGAAAATGCGGAGGAATTGCCCGCAGTTCCCGCCTCTCCAATTTTGCACCAAATTCCCGAATCTCCGGGACAGGTTGCTGTTACTTACCGTCAAGCTGGAGATAAATATATTCTAGTTGAATACGGTCCGTTGGTGCTGGATTTAAATTTGCGTTTTCGGGCGCACGCATTGATGGAACAGTTGAAAGCAAATCCGTTGCCGGGTGTGATCGAATTAGTGCCGGGAATGCGATCGCTCCAAATTCACTTTGACAGTCGCCAGATTTCGCAACAGCAGCTAATGCAGGCGCTGATTGCGGCGGAGGCGGAACTTCCGGCGATCGAGGATTTGGAAGTGCCGGCGCGAATTGTGCACTTGCCTTTATCTTGGGAAGATGAATCGACGCTGTTGGCCATTGAAAAATATATGCAGTCTGTGCGATCGGATGCACCTTGGTGTCCCAGCAATATTGAGTTTATTCGCCGCATAAACGGGCTTGACAGCATCGAACAAGTCCGAGAAATTGTATTTAATGCTAGCTATTTAGTGATGGGTTTGGGAGACGTTTATTTAGGTGCGCCCGTCGCAACTCCCCTCGATCCGCGCCACCGTTTGGTTACTACTAAATACAATCCCGCCCGCACTTGGACTCCTGAAAATGCAGTTGGCATTGGCGGCGCGTATTTGTGCGTTTATGGGATGGAAGGGCCCGGAGGTTATCAATTTGTCGGCCGCACGGTGCAAATGTGGAATCGGTTCAAACAAACGGCGGATTTCCAGTCTGGTAAACCTTGGCTTTTGCGCTTTTTTGACCAAATCCGATTTTATCCGGTTTCTCATGAGGAATTGCACCGCTGTCGGGAAGCATTTATCGAAGGGAAGTTTAAATTAAAGGTTGAAGAAATCACTTTTAATTTGAGAGAATACAATGAGTTTTTGCATTCTATTGCTAACAGTGCGGCTGAGTTTAAAGCGCAGCAGCAGGCGGCATTTAATGCAGAGCGCGATCGCTGGGCCGCATCCGGGGAATTTGAAGGTGTATCTGCCGCAGAAGCCCCGGCGGATGTGGCTTCTGAAACGGCGGCGGAGGTTACTTTGCCGATCGGCTGTGAGGCAGTTGTCGCTCACGTTTCGGCCAATGTTTGGCAGGTGCTGGTTAATGTTGGAGATGCGGTTGCTGAGGGCGATCGCCTGTTAATTTTGGAAGCGATGAAAATGGAAATTGCTATTACTGCTGATGTTGCCGGCACTGTTGCCCAGTTGTTTTGTGAAAAGGGGAAAACGGTGACAGCCGGACAAATTCTAGCGGCTGTTCAACCGAATTAATCCCTCTGTTGTCACTTCGGGGATAGTAGAAGGCGTTGGATAATTGCGGGATGATTTTGATTGTTTTGTGGGATGGGATATCCTAGCCAGTCTAATGTCTTTTCACCTGAGATGTTGCACCATTCTCAAGAACAGGCATCTTGCCTGTTCCACAAGAGATAAATTTTCTTGTGGAACAGGCATCTTGCATGTTCATAAAAAGCTTATTGACAATGGTGCAAGATGTCTTTTCACTGAAGGCGGGACACGCCACAAGAATCATCCTCTAATTGTGTAATTCCCGCTCATTTAATCAAGGTTTAGCAGGAGTTACCCCTCCAAAAGGGTGGGGATACATTAATCAAACAGGCTAGTGGAAAAGCGCCTCCCAAGTTTCGACTGTCGGCAGTTTTTCAGAAGGCTTAGCCGCTGTCAAGCGCAATAGCAAATCTGGCTTTATAAATCAAGCTGGAAAGGTGGTCATTTAACAGTTTCGATGCTCTGTTTAGGCTTTAAATTTGTTTAAGTCCCGTTAACTTAACTCCAGCAGCCCAGAATTGACCGGCCAACCATCCTGAAATACCAGCAATTCTCCCGGCTGAATTTGCGTCCAAACTTCGTTATCTGTCAGCGGAAAAGTGGCAATAACAGCCACGCGATCGTCCTCGTTGGTCAACTCCCGAAAATCGACAGTTACATCTTCGTCGATCGAGTGAGCGCTAGCAAAAGGCGCTTGTCGCACAATATAATGCAGATTAGTAGAACAGTGGGTGAATAAGTGTTCTCCATCGGAAAGTAAATAATTAAAAATTCCGTGTTGTGCCAAACTTTTAGTAATTTCCTCCAGTACCGGGTAAATTTCCGCTAAAGCAGGCTTACTTTGAGGAAAACTAGAGCGCAGCTTTTCTAATATCAAACAGAATGCTTTTTCGCTGTCAGTTTTGCCAACAGGTTTGTAAACTCCGACACATTCTGGATAAAAGTTTTCGAGATTTCCGTTGTGAGCAAATACCCAATAACGTCCCCAAAGTTCCCGAATAAAAGGGTGGCAGTTTTCCAGAGCAATTTCACCTTGCGTAGCTTTGCGGATGTGAGCAATGACGTTAGTTGAATGAATGGGATAGCGACGCACTACTTCTGCCACCGGAGAAGCAATCGCAGGTTTAGAGTCTATAAAAAGGCGACATCCCAAACCTTCAAAGAAAGCAATTCCCCAACCGTCTTGATGAACGTCAGTTTTGCCCCCCCTTGCAGAAAAACCCTCAAAAGAAAAGCAAATATCTGTCGGAACATTACAGTTCATTCCCAGTAATTGGCACATAGCTTTTAAGTCTCTGGAGTGTGGATCGATCGCGCAGCTATTGGCAGCTACAGATTTGCGGTGATAATATTATAGTATTAACGGGTTAAATACACTTAATATTGGGCTTGACCAACCTTAATAATACTGAAGTTAAAAAGTTGGCAAGCTAAAACAATCGATTGTGTTTCTGTCGGAACGATGTTACACGCTCACTCGCTCCGCACTTTTGACGTGCATACAGCGAGGATAAAGTATTAGCGTCAGGGAAAAAATGATATAATTTTTATTATTTTGTGACCTTGTGTGAAGGGAAATAATAACCGTCCGCAAATTCCAAAAATCAAAAAATATTAATTTACGCAAGCTTTCAAAGAACACTAAGTTATCTCTCTATATAGTTTTATAGTTGTTAAAACAATTAAGTAATCACAAAAACCACAAAAATAAATTTTTATCGATTATAGGCCAGTCTCAATTATTAGTGTTACTACTTTTTGGGGTTGAGATCGATAGGTTTTGATTAAACTCAAAGACAATAGCAGAGGAAGATATGAGGTAAAAATATTACATATTTTTGACTCTTCATTCATTACAAAATCTGTTAAAACAAACGGGAACCGGATTGTCAATCAGCCGTCACATAGGGGAAGAAAGCGAGGGTGGCAGTTTAGTTTGACTTGTTCGTCGGTTTTGGGAGAAGGAATGCAATTTACGATCGCCCTTCATCTCGAATAGTGCGTCAAGCGTAGCTATCCCGTAGGAAATAACGCTTTTTCTCACTTTTTAGCTTTTAGCTCACAAAGTATAAGTAACATGAAAAATCATAAGTGCGATCGACCAATTTGGAAAATCCTTAGCAGCTTAATACTAGGATTCGGATTGCCAGCATTATTCAGCATTCCAGCCTTAGCAGAAACGACTGATCCTGAAACAACAGCAAATAGTGCAAATTCGGAAGATCCAGTTAATGAATGGTATCAATTACCCGCACCGACCAATAATCTAGCGGATAATTTCGATCGTAATCTCGATCGGCAATTACTCGAAAAATCTGACAATGTAGATGAAACTTCACCGATAAACCCCACATCGGAGCCACCCGTACCTATCGCGAGTGAGATAGAAACTCACGTATCCGAAGCCAGCGAAACCCAGCCCGTCCCCATACCCGCATTAGTGGAAGAAAATAAATTAGAAAATCCCCCATTAGTTTACCCTGCTGAAAACTCATTAGAACAAGTTACATCAGTTTCCCAACTCAGCGACGTACAGCCTACAGACTGGGCATTTCAAGCACTGCAATCCTTAGTAGAAAGATACGGCTGCATAGCTGGATACCCCGACGGAACCTATCGCGGAAACCGCGCTATAACGCGCTATGAATTTGCAGCCGGAGTCAATGCTTGTTTAGATA
This sequence comes from Microcoleus sp. B3-D7, assembly GCF_036705305.1. Lineage (NCBI taxonomy): Bacteria > Bacillati > Cyanobacteriota > Cyanophyceae > Oscillatoriales > Microcoleaceae > Microcoleus > Microcoleus sp. B3-D7. Next base: position 46,501 of record NZ_JAUBUE010000007.1, read on the forward strand.
CAATCCGCGAGTCCATCGCCAAATCAACTGAAAGTCTAGCTAAGCGAGACGACTTAATAAAACTGCAAAAATTGCAAGAAGAATTTGCCGCCGAAATTGCCACTATGCGAGGCAGAGTGGATGTGCTAGAAGCGCGAGCTACCGAACTAGAAGCCAATCAATTTTCAACAACAACTAAGCTATCAGGCTTCACCGTTTTTGGAATACAAGGACGCACTCCCAACCGTGCGGATAGGGTTCCCAGAGACGGCAAAAGAGATACCAAAGACCCCGGTACAAATGTCAACATCATTAATCTAAATCAATTCTACTTAACCACTCAATTTAGTCCTCGTAGTAACTTATTAATCGGTTTTTACAACCAGAACGGAACCACTTCACCACAATTAACCGAAGACGTAAACCTTGCTTATAATTTAGCCGAAACTTCTGGATTAACTGTTAGCGACCTCAACTACCGCTTTCTTGTCGGCGACAAATTGGCAGTGTTTGCAGGAACAGCAGGAGTTAACATGATAACTGCTTTTCGAGGGCCGAATCGGGCAGAAAGTGCAGCTTCAGGCCCCCTTTCTGCCTTCGCCCAAAGAAACCCAATTTTGAACACTGGTTTGGGTTTAGGCGGCATCGGCATTGACTGGCAATTTGCGAATAGAGCCAGTTTGCAAGCAGTTTATTCAACTAACATTTCTGGATTTTTTGTCAGTTCTAACGGGTCTAAAGGACACAATACATTGGGCGTACAACTAACTCTTACACCCGCAGCTCCAGTTGATGTTACTGTCTATTATGTTAACGATTATTCGCCGGACGGTAATCTGATTAGTTTGGCAGGCGATAGCCAATTGACTGCTATCAATTCTAACACAAATAAGTCTGCTTCTCTTCAAACAAATGCAGTGGGAGCAAGTTTAAATTGGCGCATTTCATCGCGATTTTCTCTGGGGGGTTGGGCTGGTTATACTAATTCTCGCATTCCTGGTAAATCTGGTACGGTAGCCACTACAAATTATATGGTTTTTGTAAATTTCCCCGATTTGTTTAAAGCCGGAAATTTAGGAGGAATTTATATCGGGCAACCGCCTAAAATTGTCAGCAGCAATTTACCTACAGGCAATAACGTTCCTGATTTTTTAGATACGGGTTTAGGGCGATCGGGCGGGCAACCCGGAACGACTACTCATGTAGAGGTATTCTACCGTTGGCAGGTGAATGATAATATCAGCGTCACCCCTGGAGTTATCTTGATTTTTCAACCCGGTCACACTCCCGATAGCGACCCGATCTCAGTTGGTGTATTGAGAACTTCATTCTCCTTTTAAGAGTTTAATCCTGTGGGGCCGGGTTTAGTAGAGCGATCGCGAACTGCAAAAAATTTTGGTGAACTCGGCCCCGAGGAACGGCCCACAAGAAAATTTTATTTTGTGGAACAGGCATCCTTCCTGTTAAGCGAGAAAGGTGTTCTTCCGTCAGCATACAGTGATTAAAACTCCAGCGGGATTTCCTAAAATTTTTTCTCAGTAAAAACCCGCTATCTTTACTGCAACTTTACATTTAGTAGTAATTTCCCCGTTTTTATCTTTTTTTCCTACATACAAATACCTAATTATTAAGTTTAAAAAAATACGCATAAACACGCTTGAAACATAAGTTTTCCTAACTTAATCTATTATTAGGAGCATTACTAATAGTTCTTTAAGTTTAGGTTTAGATAAATATGATTAAATCAACGGGCTACATTGGGTTTCTGAGCTTTGCTGTAATTTCTGCTATGACTGCCTATCCGTGTCAGGCACAAACCACTGTCAAATCGCAGGCAAATGTAAATGCAACACAGGAGATTACAATTACCGAGTCACCAAATCTTGATAACACTTCTGCCAGCCCTCTCGGGAAAAATCCTAACATTTCTAAATCTTTTACCGTCTCAGAATTGAATAGCACATCTCCTAACTCTAGTTCTCCTATAACAACTCCTCAAAATCAATCTGCACGCACAAATCCTTTAGGATGCAGATTTTTCACTACTCCTTCAATGCAGCAATAAATGTTCCTGCATCTCTTGATAAATAGAATATCATGGCTGAATAGAGGGCGATCGTTTTTTAGGATGGCCCTCTATTTGCGCGAGCTTACTTCCTAAGAAAATTATATTTAGTAAAAAGGATTGATGAAATTAACTCTAGTTTAAATATTATCGGGGAAAGTCTGAAAGTTGTTTGATATCCTTCAAAACTATTTGAGGCTTCCCTTTGTACTGTTCTACTTTCCCGCTGACATACACATATCCCCGTCCCAGACCCGCATAACGCTTCTCGATTAGCCGCTTCAAGGGAGCTCTTTCATCAGTTTCAGCATCTGGTATCCACAAATCTAATTTATGATACACTGAACCAGCATAAATTAGAGCGCTCCCGCCGATCCATTTAGTAATTCCCGCCTGCAAATCGCAGAAAATAGTAATAGATTTAGCTCTCTCAGAAGCCGCTAATATTTTCGGGTAGTGCAACCTCAAAGAAAGCGCTCCTCCTGTTGCTTCCGACAACCGAAACTCTTCAACAATTGAGGCTCGCATCGACCACCAAGGCAGTAAATTAGCATAGTTGCGAGAGGGGATTTTGGCATTTATAATCGGATTCCAAATCATCAGATTGTAAGCTTTTGCTGCCGATTCTGCCTCAGTCATTTGGCGGTGATACAATCTCGATCGCCCGTATTTGACGAAGTAGGGACTCCAGCCTTCTGCAATCAGTTTCAGATTATAATTTTCTCCCTCTTTATGCACGTAACAGAGGAGACGCCCGTAGTTATCGCGGTGTTTTTCCACCGCAATTTCTATTGGGTCATCTGTATCAAATTCTATGTCAACTGTAGCAAGTCCGCCATCTGCTGTGGCGAAGTATTTTTTAGCCATTTCCGAAGCTGCTTTGCCCGCCGCAGTTATAGGTTTGGAGCCTCCCGAATGACTTTCTTCTGTATCGACGCAAATCAGGCGCAGAGACTCGGTTTTTCCGTTGAGAAAAATTTTGATGCTGTCGCCATCAACTACTTTAGTTATTTGCAGGTTCGGAATTCTGGTTGCCATATTTTGAACCCTGTTGCATTTGAGATTTCATGCAGTTATCGCTTGGATTATACACGAGTTCGTTATCACTAGCAACTGGAGTTTTTGTTGTTTGTATTAATATTTGTCAAGTGTGGCGTATTTTATCAAGTCGGGGAAAAAATCTCGAAAATCTGATTCTAATCGCTGATAGTTAGCTGTCAAATCTTCTATGCCGCTTGCCAAGTTATTTGTCCGTTTGAGTCGCGCAGACATTCTTGTAAGAGTGATGCCGATTTCGGCAATTTCCTGATAAGATGAAAGCAAGTCGCGGGCAATTATTGTGGGGAGCACCCGCTGGAGAGAGTCAGGTAATATATCGCGGTTGTCTTGCAGGATTTTATAGACATCCTGAGAAAAATCCCGGAGCGGAATTTCTGAATATTCCAGCCAATTTTTAGCTAAGAAGTGGTCGTAAAACACGTCTATCAAAACTCCAGCAAACCTTCGTCTGTGGGAAGAAACAAGGCTTTTGCTCGATCGCACTATCGGGTGAGAGTCCGTGTAGCTATCTACTTTGCGGTGCAAATCGATGCCCTTTCTAATTTCCTCGGGATAAAGGTTGAGTGGCGTTCCTTTGACAAAATCTCCTAAGAGGTTGCCAATCAGGGATTCTGGCGTGCCTTTTGATAAGAATAGATGAGCCAAATAATTCATTGCTACAGTAAAAATATCTAAGATAGCATAAGGAGAAAGAGTAATGGCTGTTCTGGAATGTGTAAAACCGGGTGCTAAACTCGGTCATATTATTCTTGCGTCCGCTCTTACTGTTCTCGCTGCTGTCGATCGCGTTTTGGCAAAAACTCAAGACTTGGGATATGACCCAGAAATTCGTCATGTCAACTATCCGTCTGGAATTCACGTCTTAGCAATTCTCAAAGACGAACAGCCCAAGCAAGCAGTTGATGATGACTACTTGCTGGAGGATTGGCTACAGGTAAGGTCTGAAATTAATGCCGATGCCGTTCATCTGTGGCGCGGAAAATAAGCTACTCAACAATTATCTCAAACTGCAGATAAATGCAGATAATTATTAAATTTATCCGCCTTTATCTGCGTTTATCTGCGGTTACAAAATACCTCTACGAACCGCCGCGCAACTTATCCAAAACCGTCCGGTCTTCCAAGGTCGAAGTATCTCCAGAAACCTCTTCTCCCGCAGCTAAAGAACGCAGCAAACGCCGCATAATTTTGCCGCTTCGCGTTTTCGGCAAAGCATCGGTAAATCGAATTTCGCCGGGACGGGCGATCGCCCCAATTTCCTTAACAACGTGCTGCTTCAATTCCTTAGCCAATTCATCGCTAGGTTGCTGCGAGTTGTCCAGCGTGACAAAAGCCACAATGTCCTCACCTTTAATCTCATCCGGTTTACCAACAACCGCAGCTTCCGCCACTGCTGGATGCGATACCAAAGCTGACTCGACTTCCATCGTGCCGAGTCGGTGTCCGGCGACATTAATTACATCGTCAACGCGGCCCATTACCCAGAAATAACCGTCTTTGTCCTTGTGCGCGCCGTCCCCTGCAAAGTACACAAATTCGCCATCTTTCGGGTGCAAATATTCCCAATAAGTGCGGCGAAAACGATCGGGATCGTTGTAAAGTGTCCGCATCATTCCCGGCCAAGGATGTTTCACCACTAAATAACCGCCGCTTTCGTTAGTTACGGGTTCGCCCTCTTGGTCAACAACATCGACCACAATTCCAGGGAACGGTAGGGTTGCAGAACCAGGTTTTGTAGGAATTGCACCGGGCAAAGCGGTAATCATAATTCCCCCGGTTTCTGTTTGCCACCAAGTATCGACGATCGGACAATTCGAGTTGCCAATTACTCGTTGATACCACATCCAAGCTTCAGGGTTAATCGGTTCGCCGACGGTTCCTAACAATCGTAAAGATGACAAATCTCTGGCATTCGGCAAGTGTTCGCCCATTTTCATAAAGGTGCGAATGGCGGTGGGTGCAGTGTAGAAAACTGTGACGCCGTATTTTTCAATTACATCCCAAAAACAGCCGGGATTAGAAGGGCGAGGAGCACCTTCATACATTAAAGTTGTCGCGCCGTTGGAAAGCGGGCCGTAGACTATGTAACTGTGACCTGTAATCCAGCCTACATCAGCAGTACACCAGTAAACATCGGTATCTTGGAGGTCGAATATCCACTTGGTTGTCATGTGGGTATAAAGGTTATAACCACCGGTAGTATGGACGACTCCTTTGGGTTTTCCGGTACTTCCAGAAGTGTAAAGAATGAACAGCAAATCTTCGCTATCCATCGGTTCAGCAGGGCAGTCGGCGGAGGCGTCTTTTTGCAAGTCGTGCCACCAACGATCGCGCCCCGGTTCCATATCAATTTGCTGCTTGGTGCGCTGAACTACCAGAACGTTGGTAACGCTGGGTACGGCATTATTTGCTAGTGCTTTGTCTACTTGTGTTTTGAGGCCGACGGCGGTATCTTTGCGGAAGCCACCGTCGGCGGTGATGACGAGTTTTGCTTGGCCGTCGTTGAGTCGATCGCGCAAAGCTTCTGCACTAAAACCGCCAAAAACAACGCTGTGTACTGCACCGATTCTGGCGCAGGCTAGCATGGCGATCGCAGCTTCGGGAATCATGGGCATATAAATGCCAACGCGATCGCCCTTTTGGACTCCCAATTCTTTAATGACGTTCGCCATTTGGCAGACTTCGCGGTGGAGTTGCGCGTAGGTGAGGGTGCGAGAGTCTCCGGGTTCGCCTTCCCAAATCAGGGCGGCTTTATTTTTGCGCCAAGTGGTTAAGTGGCGATCGAGACAATTGTAAGAAATATTAATTTTACCCTTGACAAACCATTTAGCAAAAGGCGGCTGCCAGTCGAGCACGGTATCCCAGTTTTGGAACCAGTGCAATTCTTGGGCCGCGAGTTCTGCCCAGAATGCTTGGGGGTCAGCTTTCGCTTTGTCGTAGAGGGCTTGGTACTCTTCTAGGCTTTTGATGTGAGCTTTTTCGGAGAATTCAGCGGGCGGCTGAAATAGCCGTTTTTCTTGCAGAATTGATTCGATGGTATCCTGTGACATCGTTCTTAACTTTAATTTCGGTTAGTCTTTTTAACTATTGTTTGCATAAGTTGGGGCAAAAGTATGTTTATTTTCCTTAAGACTTGGGGGAATTTTGTAAGTGTTGGGACTGTATTAGAAATTAGGGTAGCGGTAAATGCTCAATTTTATCTTGGTACTCATCATCCAACGAGCCTTGATAAATCAAAATCAGTTCATCAATATTTTGACCAATACTCATCTTGGAATTCAGGATAAATATTCCGGGGATATGGCGGTTCAGCTCTAGATGATCTGTTAAATGAACTGGCATAGAGCGACGGTTGTTGGTAACAAGAATGAAATTGTGAATTTCACACCATATAAGAATTTCTGGATCGAGAGTGCCTTTGGAAGGTGCTGTTAGTTCTCCCACTGCTAGAACAACCAGATCGGGATTGCGTCTGCGAATTTGGTTGACATACGCAGGATCGACATTTTCATCAAAGAGATACTGGATTGGCATCAGCCTTTCTCCTTGCATCTCTTTCTGCTCTCAGTTTGCGGATTTTTTCATATACTGGACGAGGATTGCGACGTTGTTCTTCTCGCATTTTTTCGCCCCATTCCAGCCATTCGGTTATGTATTTACCGACTGCTTCTTTGTTGTGCAAGTAGTACAAAATTGTCGCATAAACCTGTTCGAGGGTGAGGGAGGTATAAATGTTGGCAATTTCTTCGGGAGTTCGAGCGCGAAACAGGTACTCATAAAGAATGGTTTCGATGCCAATACGGGAACCTTTGATCCGAATATCGTCAGGTCTAAGGAAGTTGAAGTAGTCTTCTAGTTGCATAGCTTGGTGGTTAGGATAAGGGTTGATATTATTATTATAATACCTGAACAGAAGATGGTTTAATTTGTTTTTTTGAGGTTAATAAAAATAAATAAAACTGGTTTTACTCTTATTATAATGCCTCTATAATATAGTTTACTGGATCAGCCGATCGCACAAAAGCCATGACCCCAAATTTAGAAGCAAGCCAACTTTCGTTAAATGACGTTCGCCACCTTCTCAAATTGGAAGAGCAAGAAGGAGACGCCTTCACCGATTTTTTCTCTCTGGAACCGCTGTCAGAATTAGAACAGCAGGAAATATTAAAAATTAGAACTGACTTTAGACGCTACTTATCCGCCGGAAAAGTTTCAGAAGAACTGGTTAAAATTTTAGTGCTTTCACCGTTAATGAGATTAGCAGGATTTTTTGATATTCCGATTCTGCTGACAATGGAAGATAGCATCCCGATCGAGGTTGAAGATGGAGATACTTTAATTAAAGGGCGGTTGGATGTTTTAGCGGTAAATCAGCCGGATGCAGAGCTCGCGGCTGCACAGTTTTGGATTTTGGTAGTGGAGGCTAAGAATAGTGCGATCGCACCTTTGACTGGTTTGCCGCAACTCCTGACTTATACTTATAAAAGTTTGCAGCAGCAATCGTCTGTTTGGGGATTGACGACGAATGGCGAAAGTTATCGGTTTGTGCGGGTGACGCGGGGAAATCCTTGTACTTATCAGATTTTACCGGAATTGAATTTGATTGACCCAGAGCGATCGCTCTTGTTGGCGCAAGTGTTGAAAGCGATTTGCAAATTGCAGAATGTGCAGTTGCAGTTGGCTTAACAAGGGCGATCGCATCCGATGTTATGGTGACGGTGGAGTCCTGTGCTCGATCGCTGGATTTGGCGGTTGTTGGGTATTTTGAGTGCTGATGTACGTTGTTGCTAACGGAATTAGGGCGATCGCGATCGGTACTACAACTTTCTCTATCGACCACTTGATGTTGGAGTTGTCAGATTTTTTCACTTGATTTACATTTTTAGCTGATCTAGTCTTCTTCTGGGGCAGCAGGTTTAAGTTTTTCATTTAGTTAATTCCAATGTCTACAATTTCGATAATAAACTCACTTTCTTACTATTATTTGATTGATAAATAAATTAGACAAAGTTGTCAATTGCCTGGGAATGATCCAATTTGTTCACAATTGTGTTAAAGGGTTTGTGAAAAAATCTTCACAAATTAGCTGGTGTTTGTAAATTTGTGAAATTAAACTGACTATCGGGGCTGAAGCTGACACCTGTGGTAAATTAGTAAGAGTGGTAGGTAAAGTGTTAAGGCAGGTATGCGGATGATGGAACGAAAAGAGTTTGACACCATTTATCCAACAGGGCTAACACCCAAACAGCATGAGGTACTAAAGCTGTTTTTGCAAGGGAAGTCAGACGAAGATATCGGTAAATCTTTATACATCACAGAATCAAGTGTCAGACATCATATTTCAAATATCTGCAAATTATTTGGTTTTAAAAATGAAGAGGGCGAACGTTGCCGACAGCGTGATGAATTAAACCCGCTATTTGTCCAGTATAAACCTGAATTAGTTAGCGATAAATTAAAAGCAAGTTGTGAAAGTTACCCTGACAATCCAGAACAAGTTAAATTCTACTATGTAGAGCGCGATTGCGAAGATAAATGTTATGATAAAATTTTAGAAAAGGGAGCGCTCATTCGGATTAAAGCTCCTCAAAAAATGGGCAAGACTTTACTGGTGGATAAAATTCTCGATCGCGCGTCGCAAGAAGGTTACAAAACTGCCATCGTCAGTTTTGAGGAAGCTGACAGTGAAGTTTTGGGGGATTACCGGAAATTATTGCAGTGGTTGTGTGTTACTCTGGGTGACTTACTGGAGTTGGAGAATAAATTAGTGGAATATTGGGATGACTCTTTAGGCGGTATTAACCCTAACGTCACTAAATATTTAGAAAGGTATTTATTCAAAGATTTTTCTCAACCTTTGGTACTGGTATTAAAGAAAGTAGACCGGGTTTTTGAGCAAGCTACTTTTAATGTTGATTTTTGTCGCTTACTGCGTGGGTGGAATGATGCAGCTAAAAGGAGCGATCGCCGCGGTGCAATCTGGCAAAAAATCAGGTTAATTGTCGTTCACGCTACAGAAGTTTACAGTTCTCTTGATATCAACTCATCCCCTTTGGCGGGTGTTGGGTGGACTGTAGCTTTGCCAGATTTTACCCCGGAAAAAGTGCAGCAGTTAGCGGGGCAGTATCGACACAATTGGCTGAGTACAGACGAGATTCAACAACTTATGAAAATGTTTGGTGGTTATCCTTATCTGGTGCAAACTGCTTTCGCTTATCTGCAAACTCCTCAATCTTCTTTGACTAAGCTTTTGGAAATTTCACCTACTGAACAAAGTCCCTTTATTAATCACTTACGAGAACTTTTAGGCAATCTCAAACTCTGTCCAGAACTCGCAAACGTTTACCGAGAAGTCGTAACAAGAAATCAACCGATAATGCTGGAAACTCATCAAATATTTAAGTTAGAAAGTATGGGATTGGTGCGAGTGGAACATAATGATTGTTTTCCCCGCTGCGATTTGTACCGTCAATATTTCTCGGTGCGTCTATGACTTATCAATATATAGCTGAATCAACTCTCCCAGAAGATACCGAAACCTATGTAACGCGAGAAGCTGATAGTCAGCTTTATCAAGCGTTGCTGGAAGGCAAATTTTGTTATGTTTTCAATTCTCGCAAAATAGGTAAGTCTAGCTTAGCGCTTCAAACTATCAAGCAACTGCGAATCGCAGGCATTCGATCGGTTTTTATTGACTTGTCTGGCGACGAGACGAAGTTAGAGCATCCCGAACAGTGGTATGCTAATATACTTGATACTTTTGCTTATGAATTAGACCTTGATGTTAATTTAAAAAGCTGGTTGCAGGAACGAAATTGGCTGTCTCCCTTGCGTAGATTTCGGGAGTTTATTGAATCCGTGATGCTGTCGCAAGTTCCCGAAAAAATAGTTATTTTTATAGATGAAATAGATAGCGTTCTCAGTTTGAATTTTTTGGCAGACGATCTATTTGCTTTTATCAGAAGCTGCTACAATCGCCGTACCCAAAATGCAGACTACAATCGCATCACTTTTTGTCTGTTGGGCGTCGCAACACCTTCTGATTTGATTCAAGATAAAAAGCGCACGCCCTTTAATATCGGTCAAGCTATTGAATTAAAAGGTTTTACTCAGGAACAAGCTGCACCTTTAGCGAAAGGCTTAGAAGGAAAAGTCGAGAGTCCCATTCAGGTTTTAAATCAGATTATAGACTGGACGGGCGGACAGCCTTTTTTGAGTCAAAAACTTTGTAAAATTGTCCTAGAACAAGCAGAAACCAGCAATCCTGACATTGCCGAACTGGTACAAGATTACATCATTAATAATTGGGAAGAGAACGACAATCCCGAACACCTCGGAACAATTCGCGATCGCATCCTCAGCAACCAACAGCGTACCAGCCAACTCCTCGGCATCTACCAACAAATTATTACCCCCCCTAACCCCCCCTTGGCAACGGGGGGGACAGATAGCACCGATCCCCCGTTACTAAGTATGGCGAAAGATAGCACTAATTCTCCCTTAGCAAAGGAGAAAAAAAACAATCTTACTCCCCCCCTTAGCAAGGGGGGGCTGGGGGGGGTAGCCGCTGATAACAGTCCCGACCAAATGGAGTTACAACTATCAGGATTAGTCGTCAAACGCAACGGATATTTACAAGTTTACAACCCCATATACGCCGCTATTTTTAACCTCGATTGGGTACAGCAAGAATTAGCGAAACTCCGCCCCTACCAGGAAAACTTCGCCGCTTGGATAGCCTCAAATCGTCAAGATACTTCCCGACTATTGCGCGGCAAAGCATTGGATGATGCGTTGCAGTGGAAAGTGGGGAAACGTTTAAGCGATGAGGATAATGATTTTTTAGATGCCAGTCAAGCTGATGAACGACAAGAATTGAAGAAAAGTAATGAATCATTAAGAGAATTCCGTAAACAATTCAGGGAAGTTTTCAAAATCGAAGAAGCTGGACGCAAGGCCTTAGAGCTTTTTCAGTCGAATAGAAATCAAATAGAAGCCTTGCGGGTAGCTATCAAAGCAGGAGAAGATTTAAAGAAGTGGATACCAGATAATCCCCCGCTTTCGGAATATCCCGTTACCAATCCTCTGTTAGTTTTGCAGAAGATTCTTGCTAAAATCCGCCAACGGTGCCAGTTTATCGGACATAATGGCTCGGTATGGAGTGTGAGTTTTAGCCCCACAGGAGAGGCGATCGCTACTGCCTCATATGACGGCACCACCAAATTGTGGGACTTGCAGGGTAACTGCTTGGTAACATTCACCGGACATGATGACTGGGTAACAAGTGTGAGTTTTAGCCCCACAGGAGATGCGATCGCTACTGCCTCATATGACGGCACCGCCAAATTGTGGGACTTGC